>DASSPG010000178.1:0-16010 GCA_035699725.1 Candidatus Limnocylindrales bacterium
GCGTCGATCTCGTCGCGGTACGGCCGGCCGATCGGCATCCGGTCGAGCCACTCGAGGTACTCGACATTGGCGCGGGCGATCTCGCCGAGGGACCAGTTGGCGTAACGACCGAAGCCCAGGACGCTTCCGCTCGGATGGCCCGGTGGCGGTCCGGCGGCGCCGAGGCCGTCGGGGGTGCCCATCCGATCGGGGTCGTAGCCGCCACCGTGGCTGGATCGGCCGCTCGTCCAGTCCGATGACACGGGGTCCGGCGGTCGCGGCGGCGCGGTTGGGGGCGGCGCCGCCGAGCGCGGCGAGCTGGCCCGGGGCGACGCGGGCGAGGTTGCGGCGGCGGAGGTCGCGGCCGCACGGTCGCGGTCATGGGCGGCCCGCCGGCGCGGGTCGCGCAGGACGTCCCAGGCGGCGTTGATCGCGATCATCCGGTTCGCCGCGTCGGCGTCCGTCGCCACGTCGGGGTGGTATTTGCGGGCGAGGCGGCGATAGGCGGCCTGGATCACCTCGTCCTCGGCCTCGGGATCCACCTGGAGGACCTTGTACGGGTCGCTCGGCGGGTTCACGGGCCGGGGGCGTCGCCGGGCGGGGCGGAGCGCGCGACGGGACGCGCGACAGGGGACGCGGCAGCGTCGCCGGCGGGCGCGGCGGGCGCGGCCACGCCGGCCGGCTCCACGCCGGGCGCCTCGTCGTCGACGATCGTCGGCCGTGCGCGGATGATCGCCAGCGCCTCGTCGGGCGTCGCAGGCGGCTCGTCGACCCGGTGGAAGGCGTACCGGAAGACGTCGCGTGACGCGGCCGTGATCGGCAGCGCCAGGATCGCTCCGAGGAGTCCGCCGATCGATCCGCCGACGATCAGCGCGACCATCACGATGGTCGGGTGGAGCTCGACGGCGTCGCCCTGGATCTTGGGCACGAGGACGTTGTTCTCGACCTGCTGGACGATCACGTACAGGACGAGCGCCGCCAGTGCGGCCTGCGGGCCGGCCGTCAGGGCAAGGAGGATCGCCGGGATCGCCGACAGGATCGGGCCGATGATCGGCAGCAGCTCGAAGATCCCCGCGATGACGGACAGGAAGATCGCGAACCGGCCGAACACCGGATCGACCGTGACGCTCAGGAGGGTGAGGCCCGCGAACGTGGCGATCCCGACCGTCAGGCCCAGGAAGAGCTGGCCGCGCATCCACTGGCCGAACACCCGGAAGACCAGGCCGCTGACCGCCGCAACATCCGCCCGCCACGGCTCGGGGAGCGAACGACGTGCCGCCGCCGCGAGGGCCGGCCGGTCCTTGAGCAGGTAGAAGGCCCAGACCGGCACGATGATGTAGGCGACGACCGCGCCGAGCACCCCGGCGAAGACCGTGGCGACGGGCAGGAGGCTGCCCGGGTCGATCGAGCCGATCCCGCTGCCGAGATCCTTGAGCGCGCCGTCGATTGCCTGGCGGAGGGCCGGGGGAAGATCGAGGTGGGCGTACTGGTCGCTCAGCTGGGCGCTGAACGCCGGCAGCTCCGAGATGAAGGTCGCGACCTCCTCGGCCAGCGGGCGGAGCATCACCCGGAGGCCCTGGTAGATCGCCAGCGCGACGACGACGTAGACGACGAGGACCGCGAGCCAGCGCGGCAGGCCGGCGCGCGCGAGGCGCCCGACCGGGATGTCGATGAGGTAGGCCAGGATCAGCCCGACGATGAACGGGCCCAGGGACCCGCGCCCCAGGTACAGGACGGCGCCGACGATCGCGGCGCCGATGATGACAAGGGCGACCCGCGGGCTGATCGGCCCGAACCCGGTCCGTGGCCGGACGGTTGGCGCCAGTGACCGGTCCTCCATCGCTCGGGCAGACTAGCAGACGTGGAACGCCCCTCCGACGGCCCGCCGACTCCTCCGGCCGAGGTCCGCCAGCGCTGGCGGATCACCTTCGCCCGCGAGCCGGTGCCCGCGGAGCAGGTCGGCCGGGCCGGGCTCGACGCGTGGCAGGCCGCCCTCGCGGCGTCCGGGCTGCCGGTGGCGGGCCTGGAGCCCGGCGGCACGGGTCGCGCCCGGATCTCGCTCGCGGCGCCGCTCGCGGCGCCGTTCTCCGGGGAGGCCGAGCTCGCGGACCTGTACCTGCTCGAGCGCCGGCTCGTCTGGCAGGTGCGCGAGGCGCTCGACGATCGCCTGCCGTCGGGCCACCGCTGGGTCGGCGCGGAGGATGTCTGGGTGGGGTCGCCGCCGTTGCCCGGTCGCGTCGTGGCCGCGGACTGGCGGGTCGACCTGGGGTCTTCTGCGCCCGATGGCGAACGCCTGGCGGCGGCCGTCCGCTCCCTCGTGGACGCGCGTGAGCTCCCGCGCGTCCGCGCCAAGGGCGGGAGTGAGAAGCCTTACGACCTGCGGCCCCTCCTGATGCGCCTGGACGTGGCAGGCCCCGCGACCGTCCGGATCCGGACCCGGATCCACCCCGAGCTCGGGTCGGGGCGGCCGGAGGAGGTCGTGGCGGCGCTGGCGGACGCGTGCCGTACCGAGCTGGAGCCGACGCGGATCACGCGCACCGGCCTCGTGCTTGCCGAGGATCTCGCGCGGCGGCTGAAGCCCGGCGTCGATTGACGCTCGGCGGGCTCTCGCCATACACTCCGCGTTCGCGCTCGGGCCCCGCCCGGCGCTTCCTCCTGTCCGTTGTCGCGGTCGGACCACGACCGCCACGCCAGAGTTCGAAGGGTTCCATGTACGCAGTCATCGAGACCGGCGGGAAGCAGTACCGCGTCGAGGTCGGCACCGAGCTCGAGGTCGAGCTCCTCGACGCCGAGCCGGGCGACAACATCACGATCGACCGGGTCCTCCTCGTCGCGGACGGTGACGAGTCCTCGATCGGCCGGCCCGTCGTCGCCGATGCGGCCGTCGAGGCAGAGGTCGTCCGGCGCGATCGCGGCGAGAAGCTGATCTCGTTCAAGTACCGCCCGAAGGCCCGCTCCCGCGTCAAGAAGGGTCACCGCCAGGAGCTGATGGTCCTCCGGATCACGGACGTCAAGCTCGGCCGGAAGAGCGCGGCCGCCGACAAGAAGCGCGCCGACGCGGAGGCCAAGACCGAGCGCCAGCGTCTCGAGGAGGCTGCCGCGAAGCAGGCCGCCGAGGACGCCGCCCTCGCCGAGAAGCTCGCCAAGGCATCGGCCGCCAAGGCGCCGGCGACCAAGGCCGAGGCCAAGCCGGCCGCGAAGTCGACCGCCAAGAGCGAGGCCAGGCCGGCCGCGAAGTCGACCGCCAAGGCATCGACCGCCAAGACCGACACGAAGAAGGCCGCCACGCCCCGGGCCAAGACCCAGAGCGGCGCGGCCGACGCCAAGCCGGCGGCCAAGGCCAAGCCGAAGCCGCGCACGACGAAGAAGGACGAGTAGACCCCATGGCCCACAAGAAGGCTGGCTCCAGCTCGAAGAACGGTCGCGATTCCGTCGGCCAGCGCCTGGGCGTCAAGGTCGGTGACGGCCAGCTCGTCCCGGCCGGCTCGATCATCGTCCGCCAGCGCGGGATGACGTTCCTCGCGGGCACCGGCACCGGGCTCGGCAAGGACTACACCGTGTTCGCGACGACGACCGGCAAGGTCCGGTTCGAGCACGCGACCAAGACGAAGAAGCGGATCCGGGTCGAGGCCGTCGAGGCCGAGGCTCCCGCCGCCCCTGCCGTCGCGAAGGCGAAGGCCCGGAAATCGGCCCCGACCGAGGCCGCGGCTGCCGAGGCCTGACCGGCCGCAGCCAGTAGCCGACGATCACCGGCTGGGCCCTGGCCCGGCACGGACGACGTCGGAGGAGAGACACCCGTGAAGCCCGATATCCACCCCACCTACCATCAGGCCAAGGTCCACTGCGGATCGTGCGGTCGCGAGTGGACCGTGGGCTCCACCAGCGCCGAGCTGCGCGTCGACGTGTGCTCGAACTGCCACCCGTTCTTCACCGGGACGCAGAACATCATCGACACGGCCGGCCAGGTCGAGCGGTTCCAGAAGCGCCTGGAGCGGTCCGCCCGAGCCTAGGCTCTGTTCCGCTCTCGCGCGCAACGCCGAACGGCGGGTCCCGGACCCGCCGTTCTCGATTCCCGGACCGGCTACGATTCGCGGGTGAGGATCGACGGCGCGGACGCGACGCTCTGGCATGGCGACTCGCGTCAGCTGCTCGCGCGCGTGCCGGACGCCTCGGTCGACCTGATCTGCACGGATCCGCCGTACAACCTCGGCGGCTACTCGACCGGCAACATCGACATGAGCTGGCGCAAGTCGTTCAACAACGACGTGGCCGACTGGGACCACGCCTTCGAGCCCAAGGAGTGGCTGGGCGAGCTGCGCCGGGTCCTGAAGCCGACCGGCACGCTCTTCGCCTTCACCTCGTACAACCTGCTGGGGCGCTGGCACGAGGCGTTCGACCCGGTCTTCGACACGTTCCAGTTCGTCGTGTGGCACAAGACGAACCCACCGCCCAAGCTCCGCCGGGCCGGTTTCCTCAATTCGTGCGAGCTGATCGTGGCGTGCTGGGACAAGGGCCACACCTGGAACTTCGGGCGGCAGCGTGACATGCACAACTTCATCGAGAGCCCGATCTGCGGTGGCCGGGAGCGGACCAAGGACCCGGTCCACCCGACCCAGAAGCCGCTCCGGGTGCTGCGCCAGCTCGTCGAGTGGGGCTCGAACCCGGGCGACCTCGTGCTCGACCCGTTCATGGGCGTCGGTTCCACGGGGGTCGCCGCGCTGGAGCTGGGGCGGCGGTTCGTCGGGATCGAGCTGGAGGAGGCATACGTCACTGCGGCGCGGCGCCGGATCGAGGCCGTGGTCCCGCGGCCGATCGCCGACGCGGTGACGGCACCCGCGGTCTGAGGGCCGCGCGAGTCGGCTCGTCCCGGCGCGGGCCGGCCGCGCCGTTGCCGGCGCGGCGGGGCGCGGGGGCCGGCGGTGAGGGCGTCAGCCGCGGCAGCGGCTAGACTTCCCGGATGCCTCGCTACTCCTACGGCGGACAGGCCCTGATCGAGGGCGTCCTCATGCGCGGGCGCGACGCGATCGCGGTCGCGTTCCGCCACCCGGACGGCCGGATCGTGTACGCGACCGAGCGGCTCGACTCGGGATTCCACGGCTCACGGTGGGCCAGGCTGCCGTTGGTTCGCGGCCTGGTCGTTCTGTACGAGACCCTCGTCGTGGGCACCCGCTGGCTCGTCCGGAGCGCCTCGCTCCAGGCGGCGGGCGACGAGGAGGACGAGAGCGTCGAGCTCGGCAAGGGCTCGATCGTCGTCATGCTCCTGATCACGTTCGCGGCGGCCATCGCCCTCTTCACGCTCCTGCCGCTGTTCCTCTCGAGCGTCGCGACATCCGGGAGCAACGCTGGCTGGGCCCAGCCCGCGCTCGAGGGCATCATCCAGGTCGGGATCTTCCTGGGCTACCTGACCCTCGTGGGGCGCTCGCCCGACATCCGGCGGGTCTTCCAGTACCACGGCGCGGAGCACATGACGATCCACGCCCTGGAGCACGGCGACCCGCTCGATGTCGACCACGTCCGGCGCTACCCGACTGCGCATCCCCGCTGTGGCACGGAGTTCCTCGTCGTCCTGATCGCGCTCTCGATCATCACCTTCAGCCTCGTCGGCAAGCAGGAGCCGCTCGTGATGATCGGCAGCCGGATCCTGCTGATCCCGGTGCTGGCCGCCGTCGGCTACGAGATCCTGAGGTGGGGCGCACGGCACCGCGGCAATCCGATCGTCCGCACGATCATGTACCCCGGAATCCTCGTCCAGATGATCACCACCAAGCAGCCGACGCCCGACATGATCGAGGTCGCGATCGTCTCGATGGAGCAGGCCCTCGAGGTCGACGGCGAGGAGCTTCCGGCGGGGTCCGGGACGCTCGAGCGCGCCCCCCTCGAGCTGCCGGGCGCGACGATTCCCAAGGCGGCGGCGCCGAACGCCACGGCGATGGGTGAGGCGGCAGGGCCGATCTCGATCGATCCGCCCCTGCCGGGAGCATGAGCGGCGACGCCGACCGGACCGGACTCGACTCCCGCCTGCGCGAGGTCGTGAGCCAGTACGAGGATGTCCAGGCCCAGCTCGCGACCCCGGAGGTCTCGACCGATCCCGACCGGATCCGCACGCTCGGCCGCGAGCTCGCGCGGCTGGAGCCGGTGGTCGTCGCCTTCCGGGCCCTCGAGTCCACCCGCGGGGAGCTGGCCGGGGCGCGCGAGATGCGCGACGGTGCCGATGCCGACCCCGAGATGAAGGCGATGGTCGCCGACGAGATCGAGCGCCTGACCGCCGAGGAGGAGCGCCTGCTCGACGATCTCAAGGTCCTCCTCCTGCCGCGCGATCCGAACGACGATCGCGACGTGATCCTCGAGATCCGGGCCGGGGCCGGCGGCGACGAGGCCGCCCTGTTCGCCGGCGAGCTCCTCCGGATGTACCTGAAGTACGCCTCCCGGCACCGGTTCACGCCCGAGGTCCTCAACCTCAACGAGACCGGGATCGATGGCGTCAAGGAGGCGATCGTCCAGATCCACGGCGACGGGGCGTACAGCCGCTTCAAGTTCGAGGGTGGCGTCCACCGCGTCCAGCGGATCCCGGCGACCGAATCGTCCGGCCGGATCCACACCTCGACCGCGACCGTCGTCGTCATGCCCGAGGCGGACGAGATCGACATCGACATCGACGAGGAGAAGGACCTCCGGATCGACGTCAAGCGCTCATCCGGGCCCGGCGGCCAGTCCGTGAACACCACGGACTCGGCGGTCCGGATCACCCACCTGCCGACCGGGCTCGTGGTCGAGATCCAGGACGAGAAGAGCCAGCACAAGAACAAGGCCAAGGCGCTGGCCGTCCTCCGCTCGCGGCTCTACGACCGCGAGCTGGCCAAGCAGCGCGAGGCCGATTCGGCCGCCCGCCGCTCGATGGTGGGCGGCGGCGACCGCTCGGACAAGATCCGGACCTACAACTTCCCCCAGGACCGCCTGACCGACCACCGGATCGGGCTCGACCTGTCGGCCCTGCCGCGGGTCATGGACGGCGAGATCGATCGGCTGATCGACGCCCTGGTCATGGCCGACCAGGCCGACCGCCTCGCCACGATCACCGGAGGTGACGATGCCGCCCCGACCTGACGCGCCCACGATCCAGACCGGCAACGCCACGGACCCGGCTTCCACGCCGGCCCGCCACGCGAGCGCGCCGTCGGGCGAGGCCGGCGGGGTCCTGTTCGTCGAGCCGCGGCTGATCCCGATCCAGAAGGCGACCGACCTTGGCAGCGTCCAGGTCCTCAAGCACGGCAACCTGTACCTGCTCACGGACCCGTTCGGCGACATCCATCCCGACTCCCGCGGCCTCGGCCTGTACGAATCGGACACGCGCCTCATCTCGTGCAGCGCGATCCGCGTGGGCGGGGCGCGGCCGGTCCTGCTCCAGGGTTCGATGGGCTCCAACTATCGCGGCTCCATCCAGCTGACGAACCCGAGCGCCGATCGCAACCCGGACGCCAAGGTCCATCCCGACCAGGACGTCGCCGGGCGCACGATCGGGATCTCGCGCGACCGCATGATCGGGGTGGACGGGATGGAGGAGCGCCTCCGGATCGTCAACCATGCCGAGCGCGAGCTCGCGTTCAGCGTCGAGCTCGAGCTGGGCTCCGATGGGGCCGACATCTTCGAGGTCCGCGGCTACCCGCGCCCGGAACGCGGGACGCTCCTCCCGATCGGCATCACGCCCACCCGGGCGACATTCCGGTACGACGGGCTCGACGGCGTCCGGCGCTCGACCCACGTCGCCTTCTCCGACCCCGCCGAGGCGTACGGGCCGGTCAGCGTCCGTGCCGACGAGGAGCCGCCGCAGGGGGGCTCCGTCCAGTTCCGCTGGGAGATCCGCCTCGCACCCGGCGAGCGACGGGACCTGCGCTGGACGGTGTGGTCGACGAAGGCTCGCCTCGACGCCGGCCGGGTCGGCGATCGCACGGCGGGCCGGACGAGCGTCCGCGACGTCCGGGAGCGCGAGGTCGCGGCCGGCCCGACGACCGACGGCGGCGCGGTCGTCCTCTTCCCGGAGCCGCCCCGGATCAACGCCGACGACGGCGCGGCCGCCTACCACGCCTGGAGCCGCGGGACGACCGCGATCCAGACCGACCATGAGCTGTTCAACATGACGCTCGCCCGGTCGCTCGCGGATCTCCGGCTCCTGGTCAACGACGGCCCCGGACCGGATCAGCGCTACGTTGCGGCCGGCGTCCCATGGTTCTCGACGCTGTTCGGGCGGGATGCGCTGATCGCCTCGCTCCAGGCGCTGGCATTCCGGCCCCAGATCGCGATGGAGACGCTGTCCGTCCTCGCGGACCACCAGGCGACCGAGGTCGACGACTGGCGGGACGCGGAGCCCGGCAAGATCCTCCACGAGCTCCGGACCGGCGAGATGGCCGGTGCGGGCGAGCTGCCGCACACGCCGTACTACGGATCGGTCGACTCGACTCCGCTCTGGCTGATCGTCCTCGGCGCCACGTTCGACTGGACCGGCGACCGGGTGTTCCTCGACCGGCTCTGGCCGAACGCCCTGGCGTGCCTCGACTGGATCGACCGCTACGGCGACAAGGATGGCGATGGCTTCGTCGAATACGAGCGGCGCTCGACGCGCGGGCTGCTCAACCAGGGCTGGAAAGACTCCGGCGACGCGATCCGCGATCGCTCCGGGCGCGGCCCGACGATGCCGGTTGCGCTGGCCGAGGTCCAGGGCTACGTGTACGACGCCAAGCGGCAGATGGCCGGGCTCGCCCGGATCCGCGGCGAAGCGGAGCTCGGGGCGCGCCTCGACGCCGAGGCGGAAGCGCTCCGCCTGCGGTTCGAGGAGGCGTTCTGGGTCGAGGACCAGCGCTACTACGCGATGGCCCTCGACGGCGAGAAGCGTCACCTCGACGCGATCGGATCGAACGCGGGCCAGTGCCTCTGGTCCGGGATCGCCTCGCCGGCCCGTGCCCGCGACGTCGCCGATCGGCTGATGGGCCCCGCGATGTTCTCCGGCTGGGGGATCCGGACGTACGCCGAGGGCCAGCCCGGCTACAACCCGATCGGCTACCACACGGGCTCGGTGTGGCCGCACGACACGTCCCTGATCGCGGCCGGCCTGAAGCGCTATGGCTTCGAGGATGAGTCCAACCGGCTCGTCGGCCACGTGTTCCAGGCCGCCCAGCACTTCGACGAGTTCCGCCTGCCCGAGCTGTTCTGCGGCTTCGACCGCGACCAGGCCGCGATGCCCGTTCCGTACCCGGTGGCGTGCTCGCCGCAGGCCTGGGCGGCCGGCGCGTCGTTCCTCTTCCTCGAGACGATGCTCGGACTCAAGGCCCACGCCGGGACGGGCGAGCTGGAGCTGCGACACCCGAACCTGCCGGACTGGCTCGGAAAGGTCACGCTGACCAACCTCCGCGTCGGCGAGGCGTCCGTGGACCTGCTGTTCCACCGCTGGCGCGGCACGACGAGCGCGGAGGTCCTCCGCAAGGTCGGCGACCTGTCCGTCACGATCCGGCTCTGACCGGACGCCGGGAACCGCCGATGCCCACGATCGGGGAGGCCGTCACCGGCGCCACGCAGCGCCTGCGCGACGCGGGCTCGGAGACCGCCCGCCTCGACGCGGAGCTCCTGCTGGGCTGGGCGATGGGGGCCGACCGGACGTCGATCGTGGCCCAGGGCGCGGCCCCGGTCGGAGCGGACGCGCTGCGGCGGTTCGAGGAGGCCGTCGGGCGGCGTGCGGCCGGCGAGCCGGTCGCCTACATCCGCGGGATCAAGGAGTTCCACGGCCTGGCGTTCGCGGTGGATGCGCGGGCGCTGATCCCGCGGCCCGAGACCGAGGCGCTGGTGGACGCGGCGATCGACGAGGTGATCGGTCGGCTCGCGGCGCGACCCGGCGAGGCCGGCGCCGGACCCGGGGCCGGCGGCGAGCCGATCCGGGTGGCCGACGTCGGGACCGGTAGCGGGGCGGTGGCGGTGGCGCTCGCGGTCGCGCTCCGGAAGCGGCGCGTCGTGATGGGGCGCAACGTCCGGATCGCGGCGACCGACGTCTCGCCCGACGCGCTCGATCTCGCCCGCGAGAACGCCGCCGGCCATGCCGCGGCCGACGGGATGCGGTTCATCGAGGCGGACCTGCTGCCGCCGGTCCTGCCCGATGATGGCGCCCGGTTCGACATCATCCTCGCCAACCTGCCGTACGTCCGCTCCGATGCCATCGCCGGGTTGCCGGTCGCGACCTCGTTCGAGCCGCGCCTGGCCCTCGACGGCGGACCGGACGGCCTCGACGTCATCCGGGCATTGCTCAGGCGCCTGCCGGACGCGCTGGCCGACGGCGGCGTCGCGCTGCTCGAGATCGGGGCGGACCAGGGCGCGGACGGGCCGGCGGCGGTGGAGGCCCTCCTGCCGGGCTGGCGTTCCGAGGTACGGGCGGACCTGGCCGGCCTGCCCCGCGTCCTGCGGGTGGCGCGGCCGTGAGCCGCTCGGCCGTGCCCGCCGACTCCGTGCCCGGCCGGCCCGCGAGCTCCTTCCCGATCGGGCTCATCGCGCTCGATCTCGACGGCACGCTGATCGGCGACGACCTCCAGCTCGGGCTGCGGACGATCGCCGCGATCCGTGCCGCCCGCGAGCGGGGGATCGCCGTCTCGATCGTGACCGGGCGGATGACGACCAGCGCCCTGCCCTTCGTCCGTCGGCTCGGGCTCGTCGACCCGATCGTGGCCTACCAGGGCGCCCTCGTCCGCGCGCTCCCGCCGCCTCGGGCCGACCCGCGCCTGGGACGGATCCTCGCCCACCGGCCGCTCGCCGCCGATGCGGCCGGCGAGGTGATCGAGTGGTCACGGACGGTCGGACTCGAGCCGCACATCAACGACCTGGAGCGGTTCGTCGTCCAGGCCGACGACCCCCGGGCCGAGGACTACTCGACGTTCCTCGGCTCCCGTGCCCACGTCGTCGACGATCTCGGGACGTGGATCCGGCGGCCCGTGTCGAAGGTCCTCGCGGTGGCGATCGACCCGATCCCGGTCGCGGTTCTCGACGAGGCCCGCGCCCGGTTCGCCGGCCGGGCCGCGGTCACGATCAGCCACCCGCGCTTCCTGGAGTTCCTCGCACCGGGCGTGTCGAAGCTCCTGGGGGTCCGTCACGTGGCGCGTCGCGCCGGCGTGCCACTCGGCCGGGTGCTGGCGGTCGGCGACCAGTTCAACGACCTGGAGATGCTTGCCGGGGTCGGGCACGGGGCGGCGATGTCCGGCGCCCCGCTCGCGGTCCGGGCCGCGGCACGCTACCTCGCCCCGCCGCTCACCGACGAGGGGCCGGCGCAGCTCATCGAGCAGCTCGTGCTCAGCTCCCCGGCGAACGCGGCACGGAATGCGGACGCGCTCGCGCGGGCCCATCGCGAGGCGCTGGACGCGCAGCCGGGCGGCGTGGGCAGCGCGGCATGACCGCCCGGATCGTTCCCGACGACGACGCCGGTCGCGCCGCGGCCGCCGAGGTGCTCCGGGCGGGCGGGATCGTCGCCCTGCCGACCGACACGGTGTACGGGATCGCGGTCGCGCTCGACACGCCGGGCGGCGTCGAGGCCCTGTTCGCGGCCAAGCAGCGGCCACCCGACAAGGGGATCATGCTGCTCCTTGCCGAGGTCGCCCAGGCGCCCGACATCGGGGAGTGGCCGCGGGCCGCCGCGGCGCTGGCCGAGGCGTTCTGGCCGGGCGGGCTGACCGTCATCGTCCCGCAGCGGCCCGACGTCGCGTTCCCGCCGGCCCTGACCGCCGGGACCGCCACGATCGGCCTGCGCGTTCCCGACCACCCGGCGCCCCGCGCGCTCGCCGCGGCCGTCGGCCCGATCCCCACCACGTCCGCCAACCGGTCCGGCGAGCCCGAGGCCGGCGACGCCGCCGCCATCGTGGCCCAGCTCGGCGACGCGATCGCGCTCGTCCTCGACGGTGGCCCCGCCCACGGTGGCCCCGCCTCGACGGTCGTGGACTGCACCGTCGACCCGCCGCGCATCCTGCGCGAAGGAGCGATCCGGGCCGACGCCGTCGAAGCCGCCCTGGGTCGGCCCGTCGAGCGACCGTCCGCGCCGCCGCCGCCCGGCGTGGGAAGATAGCCCGCGACGACACCCCGGAGACGCGGCGCGACCCGATGCATGCCCGACACGTCGCGCCGCAGCGCAGCAGGCCGTCCGGCGTGGGTCCGGACGGAGGAGGCGGAGGATGGCGATCTCGGAGCAGGCCCAGGGCTCGGCCACGATCGCGGCCGTCGACCCCGAGCTGTGGGCGGCGATGGAGGGGGAGCGCCACCGCCAGCACGACAAGATCGAGCTGATCGCGTCGGAGAACTACACCTCCGCCGCCGTGATGGAGGCCCAGGGCAGCTGGCTCACGAACAAGTACGCCGAGGGCCTGCCGGGCAAGCGCTACTACGGCGGCTGCGAGTTCGTGGACGTGGCCGAGAACCTCGCCCGCGAGCGCGCCCTGCGCCTGTTCCCGGGCGCCGAGCACGTCAACGTCCAGCCCCACTCGGGCGCCCAGGCGAACATGGCCGCCTACTTCAGCGTGATCGAGCCGGGCGACCGGATCCTCGGCATGAAGCTCGACCAGGGCGGTCATCTCACCCACGGGATGAAGCTGAACTTCAGCGGCCGCCTGTACGAGGTGCATGCGTACGGCGTCCGCGAGGACACCGAGCGGATCGACTACGACGCGCTCGAGGCGCAGGCGGCCGAGGTCCGTCCGAAGCTGATCGTGGCCGGCGCGTCGGCGTATCCCCGGATCTTCGATTTCGAGCGGATGGCGGCGATCGCCCACGGCGTCGGGGCGCTCCTGTTCGTGGACATGGCCCACATCGCGGGCCTCGTCGCCGGCGGCGTCCACCCCTCGCCGTTCCCCCACGCCGACATCGTCACGACCACGACCCACAAGACCCTGCGCGGTCCACGCGGCGGGCTGATCTTCAGCCGCCACGAGCTGCCGCCCGAGGTCAATGCGGCCGACTTCCCGAACGTGAAGGGCGCGCCGTCGGCGTCCGGCGCGCTGGCAGCGACGATCGACCGGACCGTCTTCCCGGGGGTCCAGGGCGGACCGCTGATGCACGTCATCGCGGGCAAGGCCGTCGCCTTCCAGCTCGCCCTGGGCGAGGAGTTCCGACGGGACCAGCAGCGGACGATCGACAACGCCGCCACGATCGCGACCGTCCTCGCCGAGCGCGGGCTGCGGATCGTGTCGGGGGGCACGGACAATCACCTGATGCTGGTCGACGTGATGTCACAGGGCGTGACCGGCAAGGACGCCGAGCACTTCCTCGACGAGATCGGGATCACCGTGAACAAGAACCAGATCCCGTTCGACCGGCAGCCGCCGAACACCTCGTCCGGGATCCGGGTGGGCACGCCGGCGGTCACCGCGCGCGGAATGGGCGAGGCCGAGATGCGCGCCATCGCGACCCTGATCGCGGATGCCATCGAGCGGCGCGACGACGCCTCGGCGCACGCCACCCTGGCCGAGCGGGTCGCGGCGATCAGCTCGCGCTTCCCGGTTCCCGGCCTCAGCCGATGACCCTCCCGGCCACCGAGCGACGGGGACGGGGGACGAGCCGGGCGTGACCTTCACCGCGAGCGCGGGCTCGACGATTCCGTACCTGTTCCTGGCGCTCATCGCGGCCGCCGCCGTCTCGTTCCTGCTCACCCCGGTCGTCCGTCGCCTGGCGATCCGCTACGGCGCCATCGATCGCCCGAACCAGCGCCGGGTGAACAAGCTCCCGGTGCCGCGCGGCGGCGGGGTCGCGGTGGCGATCGCGTTCGTGTCGGTCGTCCTGGCCCTCCTCGGACTGAACGCGGCCGTGCGGTTCGTGAGCGTCCCGCCCTCGGTCGCCCTCTCGGACCTCCTCGGCCTGCTCCTCGGCGGCGTCCTGGCCACCGTCTTCGGCGTCGTCGACGATGCCCTCGACCTGCGGGCACGCTGGCAGTTCGTCGGCCAGCTCGGCCTCGCCCTCTTCGCGATCGCGTTCGGCTTCGTCGTCGACTTCATTGCCAGCCCGGTCGGCGGTGTCCTCCGCCTCGGCGGCCCGATCGCGATCGGCTTCACGATCCTGTGGATCGCCGGGATGATCAACAGCATCAACTTCATCGACGGGCTCGACGGCCTGTCATCCGGCATCGGGCTGATCGCGGCGGTCACGCTCGGGGTGATCAGCCTGACCCCGCAGGTCGGCCAGCCGTTCATCGCGGTGCTGTGCTTCGCCCTGGCCGGCTCCCTGCTCGGGTTCCTGCGATGGAACTTCCACCCGGCCACGATCTTCGTGGGCACGAGCGGGGTGATGTTCCTGGGCTACACGCTGGCCCTGCTCTCGATCCTCGGGACGGCCAAGGTCGCGGTGGCGATGCTCGTGCTGGGCGTGCCGATCATCGATGCCTTCTGGATCATCGTCCGACGCCTCGCCGAGCGGCGGTCGCCGTTCTCTCCGGACCGCGGCCACCTCCATCACCGCCTGCTCGACGTCGGGCTCTCGCACCGCCAGACCGTGCTCCTGATCTACGGGATCTGCGTGGTCCTCGCGGTCCTCGCCCTGTTCCTCACCGGGGCGACCCAGATCTACGCGTTCACCGGGGTGTTCGTCGCGAGCGGGTTCGTGCTCTTCATCCTGGCCCGCGGCGGCTTCGAGTCCGACGAGCCCGACCTGCGCGACTGACCCTCCGGCCGCCGGCAGCGCGGACCCGCGACCGTGGCGGTTCGAGGCGCTGCGAGGCGGTGCTAGGATCGCCCGAGCCGCCCGCCACTCGGGGGCTGCAGGCTCGGGGTGCATCGTCCGTCGTGGAACTGCTCATCGGGGCGCTGGCCGTCCTCGGCTTCCTCGCGATCCTCGTCCGGTTCCTGCCGCGCGACCCGGCCGGCCAGGTCCGGCTGCCCCGGATCGTCGACCAGTCGATCGGGATGTGGGTGCTCCGCCGGGCGATCGCCCGACGCCGGGGCGAGCGATCGCGGGTGGACGAGGTCGCGCCCGACGTCGACCGATCGTCCGACCATCGGACGGCAGGCGCGACGGCAACCGGCCCGGCCGCCGAAGCCTCGGTCGCCAGCCCGGTCCGCCTGGTCGTGTCGAGCTCGAGCCGGCCCACCAGCGCCGACGGCCCGCCGCCCGCCCTCGCGCAGCCCGCCCCACCCACAGTCCGGCGACCCTCACGGGCGCTCCGACTCCGGCCCGGCGAGGCCGATCGGCGCCGGGTCGCCCGCGTCGCCCAGGGGCTCGCAGCCGTCGTCGCGTTGACGACGGTGCTCGTCGTCGGGTTCGCCCTGGCCGGCGCCGCCCTCCGGCCGACGAGCACGCCCGACGGCGCGGTCCTGGCTGCGACCGCGACGCCCGGGCCATCGCCCCGCTCGACGGCGACCCCGGTCACGGCGGACACCACCGCTCCGCGGGCTGCGATCGTCGGGCTCTCGAAGAAGCCGATCGCCGGCAGCACGCTCCGCCGGGTGACCGTGACCTGGACACTCACCGATGCGGGATCCGGCATCAAGAGCCAGGTCCTCCAGCGCCGGATCGACAACGGCGCATGGGAGACGATCGCGCTGCCGTCCTCGACGACGCGATCGGTGACGCAGCGGCTGCCCCGCGGGCACAAGTACACGTTCCGGGTGCGCGGGGTCGACCGCTCGGGCAACGTCGGGCCGTTCGCGAGCCGCTTCCTGTACATCTGAGGGCGCGAAGCCCGCGGATCGGCGAGTCTGCCGGGCGGCGCGGAGGCGGGTCGCGGGGGGCCTCTGCTATACTCCGCGCGCTTTGTCAGGACGTCCATGATCGAGCCCGGTCGAGCCGGGGCATACCTCGCCCTGTTCTCGGAAATCGGCCTCGTTCTCCTGGTCACGACCCTGGCAGGCGTGCTCGTCGGATACTGGATCGATCAGCAGCTCGGGACCCTTCCCGTGTTCGTGGTGATCGGCCTGCTGGCGGGAATGGGAATGGGAGCGCTCGCCGTCCGGCGATTGATCAACCGGTTCCTGGCCACGTTCGACGACTGATCCCGACCGCGAGACCAGCCCCCGGCGCGCGCCGCGAGG
>DASSPG010000179.1:0-1168 GCA_035699725.1 Candidatus Limnocylindrales bacterium
CTCGCGCGTGATCGCCGCGGCGGCCAGCGCCGCGGATCCGAGCACGAATGAGAACTCGCCGATCTGGCCCAGTCCGATCGCGAGCTGGAGTGGGCGGGCGGGCAGCCGTGCGACCCGGGCGAGCGCGTAGGCGACCGCCACCTTGGTCGTCACGATCAGGCCCAGGAACAGGGCGAGCCAGCCGATCCCGCGAGCCAGCACCCCCGGCTCGATGAGGGTCCCGATCGCGACGAAGAACAGGACCGCGAACAGGTCCCGGAACGGCAGCAGCCGGCGGCGTGCCTCGGCCGCCTCAGGGCTCTCGGTCACCGCCAGCCCGCCGACGAACGCGGCCAGCGCCAGCGGCACCCCGAAGGCCGCCGAGCCCAGCCCGGCCAGGGCCAGGCCGCTCGCCACGGACACGATCAGGAACAGGTCGTGCTCGGCGCGGAGCGCGCGGAGGACGATCGGCAGCACGCGCGCCACGGCGACGGTCAGGATCAGGAACGCGACCAGCCCGAGCGCCGCCTGGTCGAGCGGCCGCCCACCCACGCCGAGGATCGCGAGGAGGACCGCAGCGATCGCGACGCCCGTGCTGTCCTGGAGCGCGCTCCAGCCGAGGAGCGCCTGCTCGGTCGGGCGATCCGTCGTCCGGCGCCGGCTCTTCGTGATGTTGACGATGACGACCGACGACGACAGGGCGACCGACAGCCCCATCAACAGGGCCGGGATGGGCTGGAGCCCGGCGGCGTACAGCACCCCACCGGCGAGCCCCGTCGTGACGATCGTCTGGACCGGCGCGGCCGCGATCAGGCCGCGCTGCTCGCTCCGGATCCGGAGCAGGTCGACCTCGATCCCGACCTCGAACAGCAGCAGGACCACACCGAGGTCGGCCAGCAGCTGGAGCTGCTCGCGGTCCGCGACATAGCCGGGCGTGAACGGGGAGACGACGATTCCGAGGACGAGGTAGCCGACGACGGCCGGCAGCCCGATCCGGCGCGCCGCCCACCCGGCCAGGACGGCCCCGAGCAGGAGCAGCCCGATTTCGAGGATCGGTCCTGCGGTGTGGTCCATGAACGCGATGGTACCGGGCGACCGGAGGGCCCCCGTGGGCCATCACGATCGGCGGCGCTCAGCCCGGGGCGACGCCCTCGGCCGATCCGATCAGCTGCTCATGGAGCCCGGCCTC
>DASSPG010000180.1:0-2074 GCA_035699725.1 Candidatus Limnocylindrales bacterium
TTCCGGCTCGTCGGCCACGGGTCGGCGCTCCACGTCGAGGACCGCTTCCCGGGCGGCGACATGAACGCCTACCTGACGTACGCGGCGATGATCGGGGCCGGACTGTACGGTCTGGACCACGATCTCGAGCTTCCCGCCGAGTTCAAGGGCAACGGCTACATCGCCAAGGACGTGGCGCGGATGCCGCGGGCGATGTACGAGGCGATCACAGAACTGGAGCAGAGCGAGGCCGCGGTCGAGATCTTCGGCCAGGACGTCGTCGACCACTACCTGAACGCCGCAAGGGTCGAGCAGACGACCTACGACTCGATCGTCCACAACTGGGAGCGCGAGCGCTACCTCGAGCGCAGTTGATGGCACACGGCCGGCTCAGCCGCCGGGACGGAGGGTGCCGCTGAACACCTGCCAGGCGAGGAGCGACTTCGCGACGAGGCTCAGGACCATGTAGGTCTTCTCGCCGACGAGGTAGTCGCGCCACCGCCCGATCCTCCGGTACTGGAGGACCATCACGATCGCGAACACGTTGAACGACACGAAGAGCGACGCCACGATCGCGTAGACGAACGCCGGGATCCCCGCGCCGCCGGGCAGGTCCGGCTGGGCGCCGTAGGCGAGCAGGATCGAGAGGATCCCGATCCACGGCGCGATCCCGGCGATGCACCCGAACACGTAGTGCTTCCAGTCGACGTCCTCGCGGCGACGGCCCTCGTTGGCCGCCTCCATGCTCCAGCCGAACAGGATCATCGCGACGTTGCAGCCGGCGATCGCCACGAGCGCGGGCAGGTCCCGGATGTACGAGAGGTACGCGATCGCCACGATCATCACCGTGCTGCTGAACGCGTACTCGACCCAGCGGAGCGGGTTCATGCCGCGCGCCAGCCACGACTCGTAGCGGGCGCGGAGCGGCCAGCCCGCGATCGCGTGGGCGATCGCACTCATGGCCAGGAACGAGGCGATGACCCACGCCAGCGGGATCGAGAAGAGCTGGACCTCCGTCTGCTCGATCCCGACGAAGGCGCCGTTCTCGAGGATGGGCTTGATCGTCGGGACAAAGGGCGCGAAGGCGGCCGCGGTGCTGGCGACGGCGAGCATCGCGAGGAACTGGATGCCGTGGAGACCGCTGAGCACGCGGTTCCAGCGGGTCAGCGAGCGGGCGCGGTCGGGCGGGATCGGCGAGGGGGTCATCGAGGGCCTCATGGTTTGAGGGGTGACGGGTGACGGTGACGAATGATCGAAGGGTCAGGAGCGCGGCGTCGGCAGCGCGAGAGGGCGGCCGTCGAAGGCCAGCCGGGCGTCGCCTGCCGGCGGCGCGAGGTAGGTCGCGAGACCCTCCTCGAGCGGCGTGAGCCGGCGCGGCATCCGCTCCAGCAGCGGCCCGAGATCCACGGTCGCCGGCTGGTTGATGAAGTCGACCGCGGCGGGCGTCAGGAGCGGGCTCGGCAGCCAGGACAGGGGCACCGCCATGAGCTTGATCAGCGGCGTCGGGCCGGGGATGATCGGGCGCCGCAGGCCGGCCACCCGGAGCGCGGTCGCGATGATCTCGCGCATCTTGAGGGTCTCCGGCCCGCCCAGCTCGAACACCTGGTTCGCGGCGGCGTCGGCCACGAGCGCATCGGCGGCGAGCGCGGCGGCGTCGTCGACGAAGACCGGGGCAAGGAGCTGCGAGCCGGTGTTCGTCATCGGCACGGAGAAGAGGCGCCGGGCGAAGCCGACGAACCGGTTGAGCGAGACGTCGCGCGGCCCGAAGATCCACGTCGGCCGGATGATCGTCCACGTCAGGCCGGAGTCCCGGACGGCCTCCTCGGCCCGCCACTTCGCGCGGAACCAGTGGCGCTTGGCGTCCGGCGCGGCGCCGGCGCCCGAGATGTAGACGACGCGCGGCACGCCGGCCTCGCGCGCGGCGGCGATCAGACGCTCGGTGCCCTCGGCGTCCACCTCGAGGAATGTCTGGTGCTTGCGGGGCGATTCGATCGGCGAGTTCCTGAACGCGAGCGCGATCGCGAGCGCATCGACACCGCGCAGCGCTTCGACCAGGCCGTCGCCGGTCTGGACGTCGGCCGGCCGGATCTCGATC
>DASSPG010000181.1:0-5782 GCA_035699725.1 Candidatus Limnocylindrales bacterium
AGCACGCGGTGGCCGTTCTCCAGCTCGACGGCGAACATCGTGTTCGGGAGCGGCTCGATGACCGTCCCCTCGACTTCGATCGCATCACGCTTGGCCACAGGCTTGTGTGCTTCCCTTTCTCACGATGAGTGCCGGCCCGGACGGGGCCGACACACGAACGCGTAGCGTATCAACAACGACCGATCTCGGCAAACGCACGCACGAATCCGGGCGCGCGAGCTGCGACCGGGCGGTCAGGCAACGGTCGTCAGGATCTCTGGGCCGTTGTCCGTCACGGCAATGGAATGCTCGAAATGGGCCGCGAGTGAGCCGTCGCGGGTGACGACCGTCCAGCCGTCCGGCTTGACCTCGACCTCGTGGCTGCCGAGGGTCAGCATCGGCTCGATCGCAAGGCAGATGCCCGGCACGAGCTTCATCCCGCGGACCCCGGTCCGGTAGTTCGTGACCTGCGGCTCCTGGTGCATCTCGGTCCCGATGCCGTGGCCGACGAACTGGCGGACGATGCCGTAGCCGCCGGGCGTCGCCGCGTCCTCGATCGCGGCCGAGATGTCGCCGATGTGGGCCCCCGGGACCGCCGCCGCGATGCCCGCCATCATCGCCAGGCGCGTCGTGGCGACCAGCTTGCTGATCTCGGCGGGCGGTGTCCCCACGACGAACGTCCGGGCCCCGTCCCCGTGCCAGCCGTCGTAGATCGCGCCCGCGTCGACCGACACGATCTGGCCCTCGCGGATCACGCGGTCGCCCGGGATGCCATGGACGACCTCGTCGTCGATGGAGATGCACAGGCTGGCCGGGAAGGGGTTGCTGCGATGGCCGTAGCCCTTGAATGAGGGAACCGCGCCGGCCGAGCGGATGTGGCGCTCGGCCAGGCGGTCCAGATGGCCGGTGCTGACCCCGGGCTTGAGCTCGGACTCGACGAGGGCCAGGACCTCGGCCACGATCCGGCCGGCGACCCGCATCTTCTCGATCTCGCGGCGTGACTTGCGGGTGACCATCAGCGGCCGCCCTCGGGTCCCGCTCCGACGCCGCCGGCCGCGCCGCCGGCCGCGGCCGGGATCGGTGCATCGACGGTCGCGAGCACGTTGGCACTGACCTCGGCGATCGGGAGGCGGCCGTCGACCGTCTGGAGCACGCCGGCGAGGCGGTAGTGGTCGACGACCTCGAGGAGCGGCGGGATCTGCTCCTTCATCCGGGCCCGGACCGTCGCCTCGTCGTCATCGGGACGCTGGACGATCGGCGAGCCGTCGAGGTCGCAGATCTCGTCGACGGCGGGCCGGTTGGAGGCGAGGTTGTAGACGTGGCCGTTGGCGGTGCAGATCCGGCGGTTCGCCATCCGCTTGACGAGGTCCTCGGTCGGGACGTCGATGAAGATCGTCCGGTCGACCCGCCGGCCCGCCTCGCCGAGCGCGACATCGAGCGCCTCCGCCTGGATCCGGGTCCGCGGGAAGCCGTCGAGGATGGCGCCGACGCGGGCGTCGTCCTGTTCGAGACGGTCGAGGAAGACCCGCACGATCGTTTCGTCCGGGACGAGCTGGCCCCGGCTCATGAAGCGATCCGCCTCCCGGCCCAGGGCGGTGGCGCGCGCGACCGCGGTCCGGAGGAGGTCGCCCGACGCCAGGACCGGCACGCCGAGGTGGCGGGCCAGCACCGGCGCCTGCGTCCCCTTCCCCGCCCCGGGCGAGCCGAGCAGGACGACGACCGTCACGGTCGTCGGGCTGCGCTCACCGGCGAGTCAGCCAAGACGCGTCCGACGGACGGCCCGGTCGCTGGCGCTGCCGGGCTCACCGGATGAATCCTTCGTAGTTCCTCATCAGGAGCTGCGCCTCGATCTGCTTCATCGTCTCGACGATGACGCTGACCACGATCAGCAGGCCGGTCCCGCCGAGCGCGATCGACGAGAGCGAGGGGACGAGCAGCCCGAGGAGCGTCGGCGCGGTCGCGACGGTGCCCAGGAACAGGGCGCCGGCGATCGTGATCCGGGTCACGACCCGGGCCAGGTAGTCCGCCGTGGGGCGGCCGGGCCGGATGCCCGGGATGAACCCGCCATTCTTGCGGAGCTGCTCGGCGGTGTCGTCAGGTTTGAAGGTGAACGCCGTGTAGAAGTACGTGAACCCCACCGTCAGCAGGAAGTAGAGGATCACGTACGGCAGCGACGAGGGGTTGAAGAACGAGACGATCCCCTGGGCGATCGAGGCCACCCAGTCCACCTCGGCGTTCGTGAAGTACGACGCGATCTGTTGCGGGAACAGCAGGATGCTGATCGCGAAGATGATCGGGATCACGCCGGCCTGGTTGACACGGAGCGGCAGGAACGTCTGGCCGCCCTGGTACATCCGCCGGCCGCGGACGCGGCTGGCGTACTGGATCGGGATCCGGCGCTGGCCTTCCTGGATGTAGATGATCACCGCGACCGACGCGATCGCGATCAGGATGAACCCGATCACCAGCGGCGGGTTCGGGTTGCCGAGCAGGCCGCTGATCGCGGCCGGCGCCTGGCTGACGATGCCCGCGAAGATGATGAAGCTGATGCCGTTGCCGATCCCCTTCTCGGTGATCAGCTCGCCGAGCCACATCAGGACGATCGAGCCCGCGGTGAGCGTCACGATCTGGACGAGGGTGGAGCCGTTGGCCAGGTCGAAACCGGACGACAGGATCCCCTGCGAGTTCAGGAGGGCCAGGAAGCCGTACGACTGGAGGAGGGCCATCGGGACCGACAGGTAGCGGGTGTACTGATTGATCTTGTTGCGGCCGTACTCGCCCTCGCGCTGAAGCGCCTGGAGCGACGGGATCACGCCGCTCATCAGCTGCATGATGATCGACGCGTTGATGTACGGATTCACCCCGAGGGCGACCACCGAGAAGCTCGACAGGCCGCCGCCCGAGAGCAGGTCCAGGACGCCGAAGAGGGCGTTGTTCTGGAGGAACTGCTGGAGCTGGGCCTGGTCGACGCCCGGCACCGGCACGTGGGCCAGGAACCGGAAGACGACGAGGATCCCGGCGACGTAGAGGAGCCGGCGCCGGATGTCCGGCGCCCGGAAGGCGTTCAGCAGGGAGTCGAACACCGGTCGCTACGCGCTCTCGTCGCCGCGGGCACCGGTGGCGCCGTCGGAGTCGTCACCGGTGACCGGCACACCGTCGCTGTCGCCGGTCTCGGCGTCAGGCGCCTCGGCCGGTTCGTCGGCCGTGGCCGCGTCGTTGTCGACCTCGGTCACGTCCGGGCTCTCGACCGCGGGGGTCGTCTCGGCCGCGGGGGTCGTCTCGGCCGCGGGGGCCGCCTCGGGCTTCGCGTCTGACTCCGCGACCTTCTGCGCCCTGGCCGGCTTGGCCTTCGGCGCCTTCGCGGGCGCGGGCTCGGTGTCGGCTGCGCTCGCGGTCGGAGCCGCGTCGGCCTCGCCGGCGGCGTCCAGCCCGAGCGCCGGGCGCGACTCGGTCGGGACCTCGAGCAGGCTCACCGTCCCGCCGGCCGCGGTGATCTTCTCGGAGGCGGACTTCGTGATCGCGTCGGCGACCACGAACAGGGCGCTCGAGAGCTCGCCGTTGCCGAGGATCTTCAGCGGCTTCTTGACGTTCCGGACGAGGCCGACCGCGCGCAGGATGTCCGCGTTGATCGTCAGCTGCTCGCCCTTCCTGGGGGCGGTGCCGGCCGCATCGAACGCGCCGGCCTCGATGCGGGCGGCGATGTCGCCGACGTTGACGACCTCGTAGTCCACCTTGAGCCGGTTCTTGAAGCCGCGCAGCTTCGGGATCCGCATATGGAGCGGCGTCTGCCCGCCTTCGAACCAGGGCGGGATCGAGCCGCCGGCACGGGCCTTCTGGCCCTTGGTGCCGCGACCAGCGGTCTTGCCCTTGCCGGCGGCGATGCCGCGTCCGACCCGGGTGCGGGGGGTCGTGGACCCCTCGGCCGGTCGGAGATCGTGGAGCTTCATGCCTTCTCCTCGCCGGCGTCGCTCGTGCGGCTCGCGGCGGCTGCTTCCTTCTTCGCCTCGCCGATCTCCTCGACGGTCACGAGGAAGCGGACCTGGCGGACCATGCCGCGCGTCGCGGGATTGTCGGCGACCTCGACGGTGTGCCCGATCCGCTTGAGCCCGAGGGCCCGGACCGTCGCCCGGTTGCGGGCGATGTGGCTGATCGTGCTCTTGACCTGGGTCACGCGGAGCTTAGCGGCCATCGACGGCCTCCAGCACTGCGGCCGGCTGGCCGGAGATCCGGCTGACGAGCTTGACCCCGCGACGCGCGCTCAGCTCCTCGGCCGAGTGCAGGCTGCGCAGGGCCTCGATCGTGCAGCGCGTCACGTTGACCGGGTTCGTCGAGCCGTGGGTCTTGGCCAGGATGTCCCGGATCCCGGCCGCCTCGACGACGGCGCGAACAGCGCCACCGGCGATGACGCCGGTGCCCTGGGAGGCCGGCTTGAGCATGACCCGCGAGGCCGAGAAGACCTGGCGGACCTCGTGCGGGATCGTCGTCCCGACCATCGGGATCTTGATCAGGTTCTTCTTCGCGTCCTCGACGCCCTTGCGGATGGCCTCCGGCACCTCGCCGGCCTTGCCGAGCCCGGCGCCGACCGTGCCGGCGCCGTCGCCGACGACGATGATCGCCGAGAAGCTGAAGCGGCGGCCGCCCTTGACGACCTTCGCCACCCGGTTGATCTGGACGACGCGCTCCTCGAGCGCGAGCTTGTTGGGATCGATCCGTGCCACGTCAGCTCCTCTTGATCAGAACTCGAGGCCGGCTTCGCGGGCGGCTTCGGCGAGCGACTTGATCCGCCCGTGATACCGGAACCCGGCTCGATCGAAGACGACGCGCTCCACGCCGGCGGTCTTCGCCCGCTCGGCGACCAGTCGACCGACGACGGCCGCTTCCTCGGTCTTGGTCGAGGTGGAGCCGCGAAGCTCCTTCTCGACCGTCGAGGCTGCGGCCAGCGTGCGCCCGGAGGCGTCGTCGATGACCTGCGCGTAGATGTGGATGTTGCTGCGGAAGACCGCGAGACGCGGCCGCGACTCGGTCCCCTCCAGGCGGAGGCGGATCCGGTCGTGGCGCTTGCGTCGAGCGGCGCCCCGGCTGGCCGTCTGCGTCATGCCGTTCGTTCCTTCATGTCGGTTACTTCTTGCCGCCGATCTTGCCGGCCTTGCCGGCCTTGCGGCGGATGCGCTCGCCGGCGTACTTCACGCCCTTGCCCTTGTACGGCTCGGGCTTGCGCGTCGAGCGGACCTTGGCGGCGATCTGGCCGACCAGCTCCTTGTCGATTCCGACGACCGCGAGGCGGGTCGGGTTCTCGAGCTCGAAGCTGATGCCCGACGGCGGCTCGATCTCGATCTGGTGGCTGTACCCGAGGTTCAGCACCAGCTTCTCGCCGGTCTTGGCGGCGCGATAGCCGACGCCGGTGATCTCGAGGCCCTTGCGGTAGCCGTCGGTGACGCCCACGACCATGTTGTTGACCAGGGTTCGGGTCAGGCCGTGGAGCTGCTTGTGGGTCTTCTGCTCGGTCGGCCGGGTGACGACGAGGTTGTCGTCCTCGCGGCTGACCGTGATGTCGGGATGGAGCTCGCGGGACAGGGTGCCCTTGGGACCCTTGACCGTGAGCCGCCGGCCCTCGATCGTCACGTCGACGGACGAGGGGACGGCGATCGGAAGGCGGCCGATGCGTGACATGTCAGCCCTACCAGACGAACGCGAGGACTTCGCCGCCGAGCTCGGCCTTGCGGGCCTGCGCGCCGGTCATGATCCCCTGGCTCGTGCTGACGATGACGATGCCCAGGCCGCCGAGGACGCGCGGGATGTCGGT
>DASSPG010000182.1:0-9112 GCA_035699725.1 Candidatus Limnocylindrales bacterium
GGTGGAGCGGGAGACGGGGATCGAACCCGCGACATTCAGCTTGGGAAGCTGACACTCTGCCAACTGAGTTACTCCCGCTCGGGAGGCCCAGAGTCTATCGCCGTCCGCGGATCCCGACAACGCCCGGGGCCGCCGTCACCCGCTCGCGATCCGTCCGCCGGAACCACACCCAGTACAGCGCCGTGGCGATCGTGTACAGGGTGATGATCGTCGCGAAGTTCACCGCGTAGCCGGCGTCGAACCCGAGGGATGCCTGGAGCAGCGCGTACCACAGGCCGCCCACGACCCAGCCGACCTGCCAGAGCACGCTCATCGCCGCCGCCAGCGTGGCTCGCTCGCGCGGCGCGACCTGCTCCATCGCGAACGCGCTGAAGATCGGGTTGCCGGCGTTCATCAGCGAGTTCCGGACGGCCATCGCCAGGATGACCATCCACAGCACTGGCGAGAACCCGAGCACGACGAGGAACGGGATGCTCGCCCCCTGGACGATGACGACCGAAGTGATCTGGCCGAACCTCCGCGCGAGCCGGGGCTGGGCCAGGATGGCGGCCACCGTGCCCAGGCTCGTGAAGGCGAAGACGCCGTTGAGCGATGCCAGGTCCAGCCCGAACTTGCGCTGGATGAAGACGTTCAGAAACGGGATCACCTGGCCCGCCCCGATCGAGATCAGGAGTCCCGGCACGAGGAGCCGGGCGAACCGCCCGCGGTCCACGACGACGAGCCCGAACCGCGCCCGCGACCGGCGCGGATCCGGTGGGAACGCGGCGGGCTCGCCCGTCCCGGCCATCCGCCGTCCGGTCACGACCCGCGGGCGATCGTCGGTCAGCAGCGCGATGAACGCGAGCGACGCGGTCAGGAGGATCGCCATGATCACGAGGATCACGCGGTAGGTGCCGGGGCCGTCCGGGTCCAGCCCGATCCAGCCCGCGATCGCGGCCGCGCCGATTCCGCCCAGGATGGCCGCAGCGACGTTCGTCACGTTCTGGATGGCGAACTGGATCGCGAACAGCTCGTTGCGGTGCTCGGGCTCGCTGTGCTCGGTCAGGAACGGCGCCTGGACCACCTGGAGCGACTGCTGGCCGACGGACCACAGGGCGGCGAAGGCCACGATGAGTGGCAGTGCCGCGCTCAGGAGGAGCCCGACGAGGGCGACGATCGCGATGACGACCCCGCCGGCCATCATCGCCCGCCGTCCGAGTCGATCGGACAGGGCGCTTGCCGGGAACGCGACGACCGCCCCGGCGACGGAGGCGATCGTCGAGACGACGCCGATCGTGGACGTCGGCAACCCGAGCGACGCCAGGTACAGGTTGAAGTCGATCCAGTACAGGCTGAGTGCGGCGCCCGCGACGAACGTCGTCACGAGGAAGATCCGCGCGTCGCGGTGGAAGCGGCCGATGCCGCGCAGGCCGGGAACGTTCGATCGGAATGTCACGCCCCAGTATCGCGCGATGCGCTTGCTATCCTCGAGGCGTTGGCACCGCCGCTCGGGACATGGATGCACGGTTCGACCCCGGCCGCCCCGCTTCCTCGCGCCGGCTGGATCGCGATCGCCCTGGGCGTCGTCGCCATCGCGGCGTTCGTCGCGGGGTGTGACCTGATGACGCTCCAGGTGACACCCCGGCCCAGCCGCCTGGTGGCGACGCCGGTCCCGCACCCCACGCTCGTGCCGACCGGATCGGACGAGGCCCCCACGCTCCGCCCGGAGCCCGCGGGGTCCGGACCGGACCTCGTCGCCGCGGCGGACGCCCTCGCCGACCTGGATTCGTATCGCGTGAGCGTCCGGAGCCGCGGCCTCGTGCCGGCGGTCACCGATGGCGCGACCGTCACGATGACCTCGACGCTCATCCAGGGCGAGAGCCCCGCGGCCGAATTCACGATGACCGGCGTCGACGGCTTCCGCGACGGCCGGCTCCAGGCGATCGTGGTCGGCAACGAGGCCTGGCTGCGCGAGGGGACCGGAGCGTGGCAGAAGAGCCCCGGCGGGGCGGCCGACTTCGACGCGGCGTTCACGACGCTGTCCCCGCGCGACCTCGTGGCCGGCTTCGAAGCCCTGTCGGAGGTGATCGTCGCGGCCGGCGGCGGACGGAAGAACGGCCAGGCGGTCACGCGGTACCGGGCCGCCGCCGGCGATGCCGGGGCCGATGCCGCGGGCCTCACCGCCGGGACGATCGACGTCTGGCTGGCGGATGCCGACGGCCACCTCGTGAGCCTCGCGATCGACGGGACGTGGAACGTCGACGACGTCCCGACCCCGGTCCTCCTGGCGATCGACGTGACCCGCGTGAACGACCCGGCCAACCGCGTCACGGCGCCCTGAACGGGCGAGGGCAGGGTCCCTGCTATCGTGCCGCGGTGGACCAGACGCCCCGGCCACCCGCCGGCCCGCCGATCGATGAACCCGAGCGCGGGCCGCTCCACGCAACGTGGCTGGGCCGGGGCGACTATCGCGCGGTCTGGTTGCGCCAGCACGAGCTGGCGTCCGCCCGGGCCGCGGATGAGATCGGCGACCAGCTCCTCCTGGTGGAGCACCCGGCCGTCCTGACCCTCGGCCGCCAGTCCGACCCGGGCCACGTCCTGGCGTCGCCCGGGGAGCTCGCGGCACGCGGCATCGAACTGATCCGGGTCGAGCGCGGCGGCGAGGTCACCTATCACGGGCCCGGCCAGCTCGTCGCGTACCCCATCATCGCCCTGTCGCGGCGCGGACTCCTCGTGCGGCCCCTCGTCCGCGCCCTGGAGGCCGCGATGATCGATACCTGCGCCGCGTTCGGCGTGGCCGCCCACCGGCGGGACGGCCATCCCGGCTGCTGGGTCGACCCCGACGGGACCGCCCCGCGCAAGATCGGCGCGCTCGGGATCCGCGTCGAGCGCGGGGTGAGCTACCACGGGATCGCCCTAAACGTGGCACCCGACCTGGCCGACTTCGGGCTCATCGACGCCTGCGGGATGCCCGGTGTCATCTCGACATCGATCGCGCACGAGGCCGGCCGCCCGGACGAGCCACCGACCACCCCGGCCGTCGAGGCGGCCGCCGCCGTCTTCGCCCGGGCGTTCGCGGCCCGGATCGGGGTGGGGCTGGCGGGCTTCGGCGCGAGCGTCGGGACGCACCGAGCACGCGTCCTCACGGCGGTCGGCTGACGTGGCTGCCGGCCTGTTCGAGCTGCGCAAGGACGCGATCACCGGCTGGTGGGTGGCAACGGTCGTGGACCGCGCCTTCCATCGCGATCGGTTCGCCCGCGCCGCCGACTCGATCGACGACGGCGGCGACTGCCAGAACTGCCGCCTGCCCGACGGCGACGGCGTCCGGCTCCGGACGCTGAAGGACTACGCGTTCCACGTCGTCGGCACCGACGAGCAGGCGCGGGCGCTCGACGACAGCGTCGCCCAGGTGTCCCTCCAGGACGTCCGCGCCAGTGGCAGCTGGCGGACGATCGTCGCGCCGCCGGGCGAGCACCGCGCGCTCCATGCCGTGGGCAGCGAGACGATCGGGGAGATGCTCGGGACGGCGCGGGCGGCCGTGGCCGACGCTCGCGCGACCGCCCTCACCGATCATCTCCAGGTGGTCCAGAACTGGGGCGGCCAGGCCGGCGCCCGGACGAATCACCTGTGCCTGGACCTCTACGACCTGCCCCAGATCCCGCATCGGATCGCGGAGGAGCTCGGCGGCGCAGCCCGGTTCGTCATCCGCGAAGGCGAGTGCCCGTGGTGCCGCCTCGTCCGGGTCGAGCCGAATCGCCCCGAGCGTCTCGTCTGGCAGGACCACGACACCGTCGCAGTCGCGCCGTACGCCTCGCGCTCACCGTTCGAGGTCTGGGTCGTGCCGCGCCGCCACGAGGCCGACTTCGGGCGGGCGACCGACGCCGACGTGGCTGCCACCGGCGAGGCCCTCCGCCAGGTCCTCGCGGCGCTGTCGGTGACCCTCGACGGGCCGCCCTACAACCTCGTCCTGCATACGGCTCCGCTGCGCGAGCAGGTGGACGCCACGTATCACTGGCACTGGGAGATCCACCCCCGCCTGCGCGAGATCGCCGGCCTCGAGCTGGGGACCGGCCTGCCCGTGAACCCGGTCTCGCCGGAGGATGCCGTCGAGGAGCTGCTGGCCCGCACCCGCCGCCTCGGATCGCTGCACGAAGAGGCATCAGGCTGATGTTTCGCACGCCGGCAGGAGGACGGCGTCACACACGGGCCGGGCACGTCGTCTCTCGGCCACGGAACGCATGGCGATCGCCATCGTGTCCGATCCCGTCCACCCGCGTACCGGAGGCCTCATGGTCGGCGCGCTCGAGAACCGAATCGGCATCGGCCGGGGATTCGGGGGGAGCACGTCCATGAGCGGCGCCTGGGAGCAGGATGCGGCCGCGGGTTTCGTGGAGGAGCTGTTCGCGGCTCACCACGGCGAGATCTACGCCTACCTGATCCGGATGCTGCGCGATCCGGAGCTCGCCGCCGACCTGACCCAGGACGCGTTCGTCAAGGCGTATCGCAACTACAACGTCCTCGAGAAGCCGGAGAACGCCCGCGCCTGGCTGTACCAGATCGCGCATCGCGTAGCCCTCGACCACATCCGGCGCCAGAAGATCGTGCGGTTCCTGCCCTGGACCGGCGAGAGCCACGGCTCCGCGCCATCGACCGAGCGCATCGTCATGGACGCACACCTGTCCGGTGACCTCCAGCGGGCTCTCGCGAAGATCCCGGAGCGCCAGCGAGCGGCCCTCCTCCTCGCCGAGCTCCACGACCTCACGGGTCTCGAGCTCGCCGCGGCGCTCGGCGTGAGCCATGTCGCTGCCCGAGCCCTTCTGACCCGCGCCCGGGAGAGCCTCCGCCAGGCCCTCGCCGTCGAGCGCCAGGCCGACGCCGCCGCCGAGGCCGCCGCCGACGCGACCGAGTCCGCCGGCGACCGGTCCGACCGCCGCCCCGGGGCCGCCCGATGAGCCTCCTCGGCGGTCGCCCGCGCCGCCCCGACGACTGGCCTTCCAGCCATGTCCGCGCTCGCGCCGGGCTGTCCGAGCGGCTCGACGGCCCGATCGATCCGGCCGAGGCCGCTTGGCTGGAGGACCACCTCGCGGCCTGTGCCGACTGCCGTGCGATCGATGCGGCCTACGCAAGCCAGCGCCTCGAGCTCCGCGCCCTTGCCGAGCGCACCCCCGAGCCGCCGCGCGACCTGTGGGCGCGGACCGCAGCCGCGATCGAATCCGAAGCCCGCTTCCGTGACGGTCGGGCGCGCTCGTCCGGCCGACGCCGGATGTCGCTCGCTCCGTATGCCCTTCTCAGCGCGGCCCTTGCCGTCGCCGTCATCGTCGGCTCGCTGAACTCCTCCCGGCGTCCCGACGATGGCGGCACGGCGGGCCCGAGCAACGACATCGCGCGAGCGACCGAGGACGCGCCCAGCGCCGGGAGCACGGCCACGGTCGGTCCGGGCGCGACCCCGATCATCGTCGCCCAGCGGGTCGAGTGGCTCTCGAAGGGACCGGACGGCGCCTACCGCGTCCAGGTTGCGAACGTCGGCCAGGTCTGCCCGGATGACGCGGCGGTTCCGTGCGACACGGCCGCGCCGACCGAGGATCGCCCGGTCAAGCTCGACCAGAACGCCTCGACCGTGTTCGGCTCACCGGATGGCGACAAGCTGATCGTCGTCAACGAGCCGGGCGGCGCCAGCAGCGGGTCCGTCTCGGTCGTCTCGCTGGATCCCGAGCCATCGGGCGAGCCGACCGCTTCCCCGCCGGCCAGCCCGTCGATTGCGCCCGTCTCCCCGGCGCCGTCGGCGGCCGGCCCGTCGGTCGCGCCGACCCCGCCGTCCTCGGCATCCCCGGTCCCCACCCCGAGCGCGGACGCGCCGTCCCCGTCCGTGGCGGTGACGCCCTCCCCGGACACCGGCACGATCGAGATCGCGCGCGGCGTCGTCCTCGTCGGACAGTCGGCGGCGTACTCGCCGAGCGGCGCCTGGTTCGCGTTCACGGCGCGTCCCGCCGACGGCTCGGCCGGCCCGGACATCTATCTCTGGAAGGTCGGCGAGGCCCTCGCCAGTCCGGTGACCACAGATCACTCATCGGTCTTCGGGTCGTGGATCGGCGACGCGATCGTGGGGAGCACGGTCGTCAAGTCGGGTCAGGGAGCCGCCTCGCCGGCCACCGCCGACATCACGTCGACCGCCTTCCTCCTCGATCCGGCCACCGGCGCGTCCGTGCCGCTGGCTCAGGCCGCCGGCGCCTGGCGACCGTCCGTCGATCCGTCGGGCCGCCAGGCCGTGTACTGGGCGGGCACAATCCGCGAGACGCCCGATCAGGGCCTCGCGCCCGACGCCGGGCGCCTGGTGCTGGGCGCCTGGGACGCCGCATCCGCCGCGCCGAGCGGAGAACCGAGCCCGACCGCAGCGGCCTCTGATGCTGCGACTGACCGCAAGGAAACGACGATCGCGGCCGGCCGAATGGACGACTGGGACGCCCGATGGGACCCGACTGGTACCCACCTCGCCGTCTGGATCGCGGATGCGCAGAACCCGGCCGTGGGCCGCCTGAGCCTGTACGCGGTCGACGCGTTCGACGGCCGAATCGAGCTCAAGCGACCGCTCCTCGACGCCAAGCTGGCCGTGGCCGGCTTCTCGCTCTCGGAGGGCCAGCTCGTGTGGGCCGAGCCCGCCGCCGATGGCTCCGCGACCGGTGGTCGAATCCAGGTCCTGGCCTGGACCGACACCGGCTCCGGCCAGGTCGAGTCGGTCCCGGGCCCGGTCATCGTCATCCGCTGACGGTCCCGGTGCCACGCGGCACCGGAGGAGGGAGCGCGCGGCGCGCAGGCCGCGACGTCGTCGTGAAGCGCTTGCCTTGAGCGCCGTCGGTGCCTGTATAGTCGGCCGGTGCGACCCTCCAGGTCGGTCGCAGGTGCGGCGCTCACCGCCGCCCTCGCCCTGGGAGCGTTGCCGGGAATCGCCGGATCGGCCGGGCCATCGCCCGCCTCGTTCGTCGACCCGTCGGCGTTCCAATCCGTCCAGGTCCCCGCGTTCGCGACGACTGACCTCCCCGTCGGTCCGCTCGACGCTGCCCATCGCGCGGCCGGCGCGCTCGAGCCCGACACCCTCCTGACCGAACCCGGCAGCGAGCCCGTCCGCGTCGTCCCCGGGCGGCCTCGCGTCAGCGTCCCGGCGGCCCGGGGCGGCAGCGCCCAGAAACCGCCCCGCTTCACCCTCCGGGGCGAGGCGAGCTTCTACGACAACGGCACGACCGCCATGCGCCTGCCGCGCGGGACCACCGTGATCATCTGCGGCGCGGGCGGCTGCATCGAGCGGATCATCAATGACTACGGGCCCACGACCACGGCCGGCGGCGGCGGCCGGATCGTCGATCTCTACCGCCCGGACTTCTTTGCGATCTGCGGCTGCGGCTGGTGGTCGGGCACGACCCAGGTGACGGTCTCGGTCTACTGACTCGCGTCGCCGCCCGTCCCGGTCGGGACACCCCTCGGGGTATGCTTACGGCCCAACCTTCGAGTCGGTCCGGAGAGGCCGCCAGAGAGCCCCGAGAGGCCCGGGAAGGAGCGATGAGCGGCCGGCAGATCATGACCGCGGACGAGATCCGGCGGGCGACGATCCGGATCAGCCACGAGATCGTCGAGAAGCAGGCGGGCACCGCCGGCCTCGCGCTCGTCGGCATCCAGCGTCGCGGAGTCCCCCTCGCGCGGCGGATCGCCGACGCGATCGCCGAGCACGAGGGCGTGACCGTCCCCGTCGGCGCGCTCGACATCACCTTCTACCGCGACGACCTCTCGCTCGTCGCCCAGCAGCCGGTCGTCAAGGGCACGGACCTCCCGTTCGACCTCAACGGCTCCACCGTCGTCCTCGTCGACGACGTCCTGTACACCGGGCGGACGATCCGGGCCGCCATGGACGCCCTCGTCGACTTCGGCCGGCCGCAGGCGATCCGGCTGGCGGTCCTCGTCGATCGCGGCCATCGCGAGCTGCCGATCCGGGCCGACCACGTCGGCAAGAACGTCCCGACCTCGCGCGAGGAGGTCGTCAAGGTCTCGCTCGACGAGATCGACGCGGAGGATGGGGTCGTGATCGAGCGAGCGCCGACCCCGGCCGCGGTGGCGCCGGTCGGATGACCGTGGTCGATCGGGAGCCCGGCGGCATCGATGCCCTCGAGGTCCCGATCGTCGATTCGCCGCCGGAGGATCAGGCGGTCGGATGGCGGCATCGCCACCTGCTCGATGTCGACGTCCTGTCGTGGCCGGACATCGAGCTCGTCATGCGCACCACCGACGCGATGCGCGAGGTGCTCGCCCGCCCGATTACGAAGGTCCCGGCGCTGCGCGGCCGGAACGTGACGATCCTGTTCTACGAGGCCTCGACCCGGACGCGCGTGTCGTTCGAGGTGGCCGCCAAGAACCTGTCGGCCGACGTGGTGAACATCGCCGCGGCGACCTCGTCGGTGACGAAGGGCGAGTCCCTGGTGGACACCGTGCGGACCGTGGAGGCGCTCGGGGCGCAGCTCCTGGTGATGCGCCACTCGGCGTCGGGCGCGCCGTACCTCGCCGCGGAGACGTTCTCCGGGTCCGTGCTGAACGGCGGCGACGGCTGGCACGCGCACCCGACCCAGGCGCTGCTCGACCTGTACACGCTCCGTGGCCGGTTCCCCGGTGGCTCGCTGGAGGGGCGGAAAGTCGTGATCCTCGGCGACGTGCTCCACTCGCGGGTCGCCCGGTCCAACATCTGGACGCTGACCGCGGCCGGCGCGGACGTGTGGCTGTGCGGTCCCGCGACGCTCCTTCGCGGGTTCGAGGCGTGGGCCGGGCGGGGTGCGGCGGCCGGGCGGCGGTTCCACGTCACCTCGTCCGTGGACGAGGCACTGCGCGACGCCGACGTCGTGATGGCGCTCCGGATCCAGAAGGAGCGGATGGCGTCCGGGCTGCTGCCGTCGCTGCGCGAGTACGCGGCGCGCTACGGGCTCACGTCGGCGCGGCTTGCGCGTGCCCGGCCGGACGCGCTGGTCATGCACCCGGGACCGATGAACGAGGGGGTCGAGATCGCGGCCGACGTGGCCGCCGGGGCCCAGTCGCTGATCGAGGAGCAGGTCCGGAACGGCGTCGCGGTCCGGATGGCGCTGCTCTACCTGCTGGCCGG
>DASSPG010000183.1:0-6769 GCA_035699725.1 Candidatus Limnocylindrales bacterium
ATCGGCGACGCCGCCGCGCGATGAAGCCCCAGGGAACGCAGCCCCTGTGACGAGAAGAGGTGCTGGTGAGCCGGGGGAGACTCGAACTCCCAACCAACTGATTAAGAGTCAGTTGCTCTGCCATTGAGCTACCGGCCCAGCGAGGCGAGAGGATACCCCAGGCAAGCCGTTGGTGGCGATCGCGGCCCGAGGCCCAGCGCGCTCGCGCCGAAGCCGAGGCACGGCGGCGTTGGCGCGGAATACCCCCTGGGGGTATCATGCAGGACCCACTGACCGCATCGAGGATGCCGCCGCCATGCTCCGGACATTGCTCGCGCTTGCCTCTGTCACCGCCATCGTCGTCGCGTGCGCCTCGCCCGCCGCGACCGGGCCCGCCGCCTCGAACAGCGCCCTCGGGCCCTCGTCATCCACGCCCGCCTCGGCCGCGCCCGCCTCGGCCGCGCCCGCCTCGGCCAGTGCGACACGGATCGAGGTCGCGCTCACCGACTCGCTGAAGATGGAGCCGGCCGCGATGTCCGTTCCGGCTGGCGTCCCGGTGACCTTCGTGGTCACGAATCGCGGCGCCACCGACCACGAGTTCTATCTCGGCGACGAGGCCGCCCAGGCTGCCCACGAAGCCGAGATGATCGCGATGGGCGGGATGGCCCATGACGAACCCAATGGCATCGGCTTGAAGCCCGGTGCGACCAAGGAGCTGACCTTCACCTTCCCGACCGCCGGCACCTTCATCGCCGGCTGCCACATCGCCGGCCACTACGCCGCCGGCATGAAGGCGCTGATCACCGTCGGCGGCTGACCGGCCCCACGGTCCCGCCGATCCAAGAGGAGAACCGATGCAGACCGAACGCCCAGCGAAGCTCATCGATCCCGTGTGCGGGATGACCGTCGACGTCGCCCGGGCCGAGGCGGCCGGGCTCCTCCTCGAGCACGAGGGCAAGACCTGGGCGTTCTGCCGTGACGGATGCCGACGGGCGTTCATCGAGGAGACCGAGGTCTATGTCGCCAAGGCCCAGGCCGCCGAGGCACAGGTCGGCGCGTCGGTGCCCGCGGCCGGGGCACGACCCGGCCTCCTCGTCATCGACGAGGGGATGCGCCGCTGGTACGAGAGTTGCGCCTGCTGCCTGTCGGACGCCTACCCGGACGTCAAGGCCGCCCTCGACGCCGAGCGCGCGGCCGCATCCGCGCCGCCGGTCCAGGCCGGGATCTGTGAGGTCGCCGAGAGCGCCGAGGCCCATGCCGCCCACTCGGCCACCCTTGACGACCACGAGAGCGACCACGGCCGCACACCCCACGAGGCCGCAGCGCACTGAGCTGTGGCGGGCCGGCCGAGCGACGGCCGACCCGCAGGCGCTGGTCGCGGCCTGATCAGGCCCAGATGACCCGGCTGATCTCGAGCCGCCCGTTGCCGAGGTCGCGGACGAAGGTCTGCACCCTGCCGTTGTGGGTCGACGCGACAAGCCGACCGAACGCGCCGGCGGCTGCGCCCCTGGCCTGACCCGACGATGGAGCCGCGGCGCCGACCGTGGAGGTCGCGTCGAGGTGGGCGTAGATCGACTCGAGCTGATCGAAGTCGTGCCGGTTCGGATGCTGGTTGGATTCCGGGTTGTTGGTGTAGTCCATGCACGTCCCGAGGTTGGCGTTGCCGAAGTCCTCGTCCTGATGATCGAGCCCGAAGGTGTGACCGATCTCCTGGCACATGACCAGGTTCCGCCAGGCCGGCGTGTCGTAGCCCGCCGTGTTGAAGTACGTGTCGTTGAGCTTGACGTAGGCCTTGGTGATGTGGCTGCCGCTGACGCTGATCCCGGCCACGCCCAGCCAGCCGTTGTTGCCGTAGGTCGTGTTGCACACCTCGACCCGGCCGGTCGTCGGCCGGCATTGCCGTGGGCGTCCAGCCTGACCGGCCACCTTCGAGAGGTCGAGGACGGAGGACGCGCTCCAGTCGGAGATCGACGTGTCCAGGTAGGCGTCCCACTTGCTGTCGACGTTGTCGCCGACCTTGAGAACGAACGGGTTCGACGTCCTTGCCCAGTGGTAGCCGCCCCACGAGTGGCTGGCGCTCGCGGTGGCAGGCAGGAGCGTGACGAGGGCGAGCGCGGCGATCGCGGTGACGCGACGGACGGATCGGGGCATCCGGGTTCTCCTTGTCGATCGTGCCGATGGAGGTTGGACGGAGTATGCGACTCCGGACGCCGAAGGGAAACCCTCCGTGGTGCGCCGCCGCTCCGCGAGATCGGCCGTCAAGCCGCCGACCGAGCCCCCGGCGATGGCTCCGCGGGCTCATCGACCTCGCCCTCGATCGTCACGTGCGGTAGCCAGCCGAGCCAGCCCGGCAGCCACCAGTTCCAGTCGCCGAGCAGGCGCATCGTGGCGGGCAGGAGCACGCTCCGCACGATCGTCGCGTCGATGAACACCGCCACCGCCAGCCCGAACCCGAGCTGCTTGATGATCGTGAGCTCGAGGGTCACGAAGACCGCGAAGACCACGACCATGATCGCCGCCGCGCTCGTGATCGTTCCCGACGTGATCGCGATCCCGCGGGCGACGGCCTCGTTCGAGGACATCCCGTGATCGCGGGCCTCCTTGATCCGGGTCAGGATGAAGACGTGGTAGTCCATCGACAGCCCGAACAGGATCGTGAAGATGAACACCGGGATGAAGGACTCGATCGGGCCCGGCTTGAATCCCAGCACATCCGCTCCCCAGCCCTCCTGGAACACGAGCACCAGCAGCCCGAAGGCGGCGCCGGTCGAGAGGAGGTTCAGGAGGATCGCCTTGATCGGGATGACGATGGAGCGGAACGCGACGAGCAGGAGCAGGAATGACAGCGCCAGGACGAAGGCCATGACGAGCGGCATGCCGCGTTCGTAGAAGCCGACGATGTCGAGCGTGTAGGCCGCGTCGCCGGTGACGAGCGCGCGGACGCCGCTCAGGCCCGCGAAGGCGTCGGGGATGATCCTCGTCCGCATCGCCCGGACGATGTCCTGGTTCCGGATGTCGTTCCCGCTGCCGGCCATGAGGTACGACACGAAGGCGGCGCGGCCGTCCGACGACGTGAGCGTCTTCGGTGGCCCGCTCAGCCCCGGGATGGCCAGCGCGGCGGCGTTCATCTTCTCGATGGCGGCCTTCGTCGGCGCCTCGTCGGCCCGGGTCACGACGACCGACAGGTCGAGGTCCGAGCCGCTCGGCCACTTCGCGTTCAGGACGTTGACGGCCTGGACGCTGTCGAGCGTGTCCGGGAAGGACGTGAAGTCGGCCTGGCCCATGTGGAGCCGCGTGACGGGGACGGCGATCGCGATGAGGGCGGCGGCCGTGATCGTGGCAGCGATGACCGGCCGGCGCATGACCGCCCGGACGACGACCGCCCACAGCCCGCTCCCCTCCTCCCGGCTCCGGCTCACGATCGGCAGACGAAGCCGGTTCACGCCGTCGCCGAGGATCGCGAGGGTCGCCGGCAGGAACGTCAGCGACCCGATGACCGCGACGAGGACCACGGCGATCGTCCCGATCGCCATCGAGCGGAAGAGCGGGTCGTCGAGCAGGAACAGCCCGCCGATCGAGATCATCACCGCGAGCCCCGAGAAGAACACGGCGCGGCCGGCCGTGTTGCTCGCGACGTCGATGGCCGCGAGCTTCGGGCGGCCGTGACGGCGCTCGGTCCGGAACCGGGTGAGCATGAACAGCGAGTAGTCCACGGCCACGGCGAGCCCGATCAGGACGACGAGCTGGCTCGCGTAGGGGCTGACGGGCGAGACGGCCTGGCTGTAGAGGCCGAGGATCCCGAACGCGGCCAGGAGCGCGGTCACCGCCAGGACGAGTGGGATCACCGCGGCGATCACCGCTCCGAAGGCGAGGAGCAGGATCAGGAACGTGAGCGGGATCGTGAGGCGGAGCGATGCGTCGAGGCCGCCGTTGATCAGCTCGCTGATCTCGTCGTTGGCGAGCGTGTTGTTGAGGACGTGGATGCGGTACGCCGGAAAGGCGCTCCTGATCTCCGCGATCACGGCCGGGACCGGCTCGAGTCGCTCCGCGAGGACGTCGCCGTCGCCGGGCACCCGCCCGACGAGGCGGACGGTGGTTCGATCGGGCGAGACGAGGCCTGCCTGGGGCGGCGCCTTGAGCGGGTCGGCCAGCTGGACGATGGCGGGACCGCTGACGTCATCGGCGGTGGACTGGATCGTCGTCAGGCGGCCCGCGATCTGGGTGACGTCCCGGGCCATCGCGGGATCGTCGACGGTGCGATCCGGGCTCGACACGATCATGAGGAACTGCTGGGACGCCGGCTCTTCCTGGCCAGTCGGCGGATTGGCCGCGTTCCAGACGACGTACGCCTCGCCGGCTTCGTACTTGATCCGCTGGTCGTTCGAGACCGCCTCGACCGCGCGCGTGCCGCCGGCAGCGAGGCTCCCGGCGAAGATGCCGATCGTGGCCACCAGCCACAGGGCGAACACGGGCCAGCGATGGCGGGCGCTCCAGCCGGCGACCCGAGCCGTCCACGGGCCGCGCGGGGGCGCGGTCGGCGGCGGGGCAGGCGTGACGGTCATGCGCCGGACAGCGTACCGGACGGGAGACGCCGCATGGGCCTCACGACGGCGGTCGTGGACGGGCGCTGGGACGTGATCGACGGGGTCGGTCGGCGATGCTCGCGGTCAGCGCTGGCGTGGAGATCCACACGCCATCACCTGGATCCTCCCCGCGGCCGGTCAGCGACGGCGTGCGATCCAGACCTCCTCGGTCGGCCACTGGCGGGCCCACTCGCGGGTCACGTACGGGAACGTCGTCTCCGCGTCCTCGGCGGGATAGAGCTCGACGAGATCCTCGACGTCGAACCCGCTCGTCCGCAGCACCCGGATCCAGTCGCCGTGCGAGAGGCAGAAGTTGACGGACTGGTCGCTCGACCACTCCAGCCGATGGAGGCCCCGCAGGGGGCGGATCATCTCGGCTGTCGCCGGCCGCTCCTCGTCGGGCATGCACAGCATCAGGGTCGTGGAGTTCACGAGGAAGATCAGTCGCCCGCCCGGTCGCAGGAGGCGCGCCGCCTCGGGAATCCACGCCCCCGGGTCGGCCCAGATCGAGGCGCCGTACTCGGAGATCGCGAGATCGAAGCTCGCGTCCGGGAGCGGCACGGCCTCGGCGTTGCCATGGAGGAGCGGGAACTCGATCCCGTGCTCCGCCTGCAGGCGCCGCGCGGTCGCGAGCTGTTGCTCAGAGTTGTCAATTCCGATCGGACGCGCGCCGCGCCGGGCCAGCCACGCCGAGACGTACGCCGTCCCGCAGCCGAGCTCGATCGTGTCGAGACCGGCCAGGTCGTCGGGGAGGAGCCGGACCTCGCGCTCCCGGATGTCCCAGACGCCCCACTTCTCGTCACCGGCGCCGAGGCGCCAGCTGACCTCGCCGTTCGAGACGTAGTCGGGCGCCCACTCGTCCCACGCCGCCCGGTTGCGCTGGACGTGCTCGGGCAGGACCCGCTCATCAGCGGTCACGCCGCGCTCACTGGTTGTCGATCTGGGCGCGCTGGAGCCGGCCGCTGAAGTCGACGTAGATCGACTTCCACTCCGTGTACGTGTCGAGCGCTGCGTGGCCGGCCTCGCGGTGGCCGTTGCCGGTCTCCTTCCAGCCGCCGAACGGCAGGTGGGTCTCGGCGCCGGTCGTGCCGGCATTGACGTAGACGATCCCGGTCTCGAAGTCGCGCATCGCCCGGAACGCGGTGTTCGCGTCGCGGGTGAAGATCGACGAGCTCAGTCCGTAGCGGGTCTGGTTGACTGCCGTGGTGGCGCCGGCGTAGTCGTCGGCGGCGATCACGGACAGGACCGGGCCGAAGATCTCCTCCTGGGCGATCCGGTCCATCGGCGCGACGTCGCGGAAGATCGTCGGAGCGAAGAAGTGGCCGTTCGCGAGGTCGCCGTCGCGGGCCGGCTCACCGCCGATGACGAGCTCGCCCTCGCGCCGCCCGATCCCGACGTACCCGGCCACCTTGTCGACCGCCCCGTCGTTGATCAGCGGCCCGACGTCGACCGCCTCGTCCAGGCCGGAGCCGAGACGCAGCGCCCGGGCGCGCTGCTCCAGGCGCGCGAGGAGGTCGTCGACGACCGCCCGCTCCACCACCACCCGGCTGGCCGCGGTGCAGCGCTGGCCGGTCGTCCCGAAGGCCGACCAGAGGATCCCGTCGGTCGCGAGGTCGAGATCGGCGTCGGCCATGACGACGATCGCGTTCTTGCCACCGAGCTCGAGGCTCAGCCGCTTCAGGCTCCGGCCGGCTCGCACGGCGATGTGCTTGCCGGTCGCCGACGAGCCGGTGAACGAGATCACGCCGACATCGGGGCTGTCGACGATCGCGTCGCCGACCTCGGCGCCCGCGCCGGTGACGAGGTTGACGGTTCCGGCCGGGAAGCCCGCTTCGGCCATGAGCTCCACGAGCAGGGTGGCGCAGTGCGGCGTGTCGCTCGAGGGCTTGAAGACGACGGTGTTGCCCGCGACGAGGGCCGGCATCATCTTCCAGCACGGGATCGCCATCGGGAAGTTCCAGGGCGTGATGATCCCGGCGATCCCGATCGGCTGGCGGATGCTCATCGCCCACTTGTCGGGCAGCTCGGACGGCGTCGTGTCGCCGAACATCCGGCGGCCCTCGCCGGCCATCAGGAAGGCGATGTCGATCCCCTCCTGGACGTCGCCGCGGGCCTCGGCGATGACCTTGCCCATCTCGCGGGTCATCGCCCGGGCGAGGCGCTCCTTGTGCTCGGCCATGAGCGCAGCGAAGGCGTACATGATCTCG
>DASSPG010000184.1:0-7234 GCA_035699725.1 Candidatus Limnocylindrales bacterium
GGCCGAGGTGAAGAACAAGCTGCGGGTCGTCGACGTCGTCGGTGAGACCGTCCAGCTCAAGAAGGCGGGGTCCACCTTCAAGGGCCTCTGCCCGTTCCACGGCGAGAAGACCCCGTCCTTCACCGTCACGCCCGCCCGCGACTCCTGGAAATGCTTCGGCTGCGGCGAGGGCGGCGACATCTTCAGCTTCGTGATGAAGCGTGACGGCCTGTCGTTCCCGGAGGCGCTCAAGGTCCTTGCCGCCAAGGCCGGCGTCGAGCTCGACGAACGGACCACCCGCGAGGACGCCCGCAAGGCGCGCCTGCGTGACGTGATGGAGAGCGCCATCGCCTTCTACCACGCGGTCCTGACGGGGTCGAAGACCGGCCAGCCCGCGCTCGACTACCTCCGCGGCCGCGGCTTCACGGACGCGACGATCGCGACCCACCAGCTGGGCTACGCCCCGGGCGGCTGGGACACGCTCGCCCGCACGCTCGCCGCCAAGCGCCAGGTCCGGCCGGACGAGCTCGTCGAGGTCGGGCTTGCCCAGCCCCGCCAGTCGTCGCGGGGCGGCGTCTACGACCGATTCCGCGAGCGCGTGATCTTCCCGATCCGGGACGCGAACGGCAGCCCGGTCGGGCTCGGCGGGCGGATCCTCGGCAACGCCACGGACGACGGGCGCGACCACGGTCCCAAGTACCTCAACTCGCCGGCGACCCCGCTGTTCGACAAGAGCCGGACGCTGTACCTGATCGACCGGGCGAAGGCGGCGATGCGCAAGACCGGCCAGGCGGTGATCGTCGAGGGCTACACCGACGCCCTGATGGCCCACCAGGCCGGGTTCGACACGGTCGTCGCCTCGCTCGGGACGGCGCTGACGCCGGGTCAGGTCGCGCTCCTGACGCGGTACGCGACGAAGATCGCCCTCGCCTACGACGTCGACGCGGCCGGCGAGAAGGCCGGGACGTTCGGGGCCCAGGCGCTCGAGTCGCTGATCGGCCAGCTCGCGCTCGCCGACACGGGCGTGGAGCTCGACGAGGTCCGGGTCGTGCGCCTGCCCGACGGCAAGGACCCCGACGAGGTCCTGCGCGAGACGCCGGATCGCTGGCGCGAGGAGGTCCGGACGGCCCAACCGATCATCGAGTACCTGATCGACCAGCATGCCCGGGCACACGATGTCCGGACGCCCGGCGGCAAGGCCCGTTTCGTGGACGCGATCGTGCCGACCCTCCGCGCGATCCCGCACCCCGCGATGCGCGACGCCTACCTCCAGACGATCCACCGGATCTCGGGCGTCGAGGAGCGGACGGTGCTCGAGGTGCTCCATCGCCGTGCCGACGCCACCGCCGTCCAGGGCCGGATCACGGCCGACGCGGTGATCGGGGCCGCCGACGCCCTGCCGGTCGACCGCATCCTGGCCGCGATCACCCCGGTCGAGGAGGAGCTGCTCCGCCTCATCCTGCTCGTGCCGGACCAGCAGCTCCGGGCGGCCGACGAGATCGGGCCGGACCAGCTCCCGTCGACCCCCGCCCGCGAGCTGTTCCGGGCGATCGTCCTCCAGCGGGCCGCCAACGACCAGGGCGTCCACCCGCCGTTCTCGATGGCCAGCCTGATGGCCAGCCTCGACGACGAGATCCGAGCGCTCGCCCAGGCGATCCTCGCCCGGCCGTCGCCGGACCTCGCCCGGATCGCCGCCGAGCGGATCGCCTACGCGGTGGATCGCTGCCTGCTCCGCCTGGAGCGGCTCCGCCTCGACGAGCGGGCCGACTGGGTCGGCTCCGAGCTGCTCGCGGCCGAGGGCCGCGGCGAGCGCGAGACCGTCATCCGCCTGCTCGACCTCCAGCGCCAGAACCTGGAGGCCCGCCGCGCGGTGGACCGCCAGATCGAGCAGGCCACCGTCCTGGTCCGAGCATGAACCTGACGACCACCGTCGCATCCCGCGTCCCGCATCCCGACACTCGGAGGCACACCTGTGGCTGATCCCCTGGACAAGCAGCTCGTCGAAGCGGTGCTCACCCGGCCCCGGCGGGCCAAGGCCGACGTCGAGGAGGCGCGCCTCGCGACCCGTAACCTGCGCGCCGCCAAGGTCGTGCTGCCGAAGGTCGCGAGCGACGACGACGAGGACGCCGACGACGATCTGGAGCTCGGCGAGGAGCCGGGCGCCGACGGGCCGGCCGGCGCGGACGGCGGCGACGTCGGGGTCGAGGTGGTCGGCGAGGACGGCCTGGCGGTCGACAACAAGCTTCCGACCGAGGGCCCCGCCAAGCTCGACCCGGCCGAGGTCGAGGAGCCGACCGCGGAGGAGCTCGACGCCATCAGCGCAGACATGATCGGGATCGACGACCCGGTCCGGATGTACCTGAAGGAGATCGGCAAGGTCGCCCTCCTGACGGCTGAGGAGGAGGTCGTCCTGGCCAAGGCGATCGAGCTCGGCGAGCAGCTCGTGGAGGCACCGTGGAAGGGGATCGTGTCGCTCCACGAGTGGACCCTCCACGACACCGAGCGCAAGACCCGCACGACGAAGCCCCAGCACCGCCTGCCGCTGGGCGAAGAGGCCCATCGGCTCGTCCACGACGCGGTGCACGCCAAGTCGGCCAGGGACCTCCTCGTCGCCCCGCCGGACTTCCACCTGATCAAGGCCGGCCGCGACGCCCAGTCCGAGGGCACGAAGGACCTCCTGAAGGAAGCCCGCAAGCTCCTCGCCGCGTATTCCGAGAAGCCCTCCCCGGATGCGTTCCTGACCCTGCTCGACTGGGCGTATCTCGCGGTCCACAACGGCGATCTCGACTCGCGCGACAACGTCGGTCTGCGCGCGATCTACGACTGGACCCGCGACGAGGTCGCATTCCCGGCGCTGGAGCGCTGGATCTCCGCGGGCAACGACGCCGACCTGCTCAAGAAGATGGGCTTCGATCCGGAGGTGCCCCTCAACACGAAGCTGGCCCACCGCAAGGGGGAGCTGGTGCGGATCGGGCGCGATGCGCGTGAGCAGCTGACCTCGGCCAACCTCCGACTCGTCGTCTCGATCGCGAAGAAGTACATCGGCCGCGGGATGTCGTTCCTGGACCTGATCCAGGAGGGCAACATCGGGCTGATCCGGGCGGTCGAGAAGTTCGACTTCGAGAAGGGGTTCAAGTTCTCCACCTACGCCACGTGGTGGATTCGCCAGGCGATCACGCGCGCGATCGCCGACCAGGCGCGGACGATCCGGATCCCGGTCCACATGGTCGAGACGATCAACCGGCTCATCCGCGTGTCGCGGCAGCTCCTCCAGGAGCTGGGCCGCGAGCCGACGGTCGAGGAGATCGCCGAGGCGATGTCGAAGGGCCAGGAGGTCCAGGTCACCCCGGAGAAGGTCCGCGAGATCATCAAGGTCTCACAGGAGCCGGTGTCGCTCGAGACGCCGATCGGCGAGGAGGAGGACTCCCACCTCGGCGACTTCATCGAGGACCGCGGGGCGCTGGCGCCGGCCGAGGCGGCCTCGCACCAGCTGCTCAAGGAGCAGGTGGAGGCGGTGCTGGATTCCCTGACCGGTCGCGAGCGGCGGGTGCTCCAGCTCCGGTTTGGGCTGGAGGACGGCCGGGCGCGGACGCTGGAAGAGGTCGGCCGCGAGTTCAACGTGACGCGCGAGCGGATCCGCCAGATCGAGGCGAAGGCGCTGCGCAAGCTGCGCCACCCGAGCCGGAGCCGCAAGCTCAAGGACTACCTCGAGTAGCCGGCGGCCTGTGGTCCCGATGAACCGTTGAGGAATCTCGACGAGACCTTCCCTGGCCCGGCGCTCGACGAAGCCATCTGGCTCCCGGCGTACCTGCCGCACTGGAGCTCGCGCGCCGACGCGGCCCCCAGCTACGCGATCCGCGCGGACGGGCTCCATCTGGCGATCCCGCCGGAGCACCCGCTCTGGTGCCCGGACACCCACGACGAGCCGATCCGGATCTCCGGGATCCAGAGCGGGCACTGGTCCGGGCCGCTCGGGTCGACCCGCGGCCAGGCGCCCTTCAGGCCCGGCCTCGTCGTACGCGAGGACATCCCGCCGTTCAACGGCTACACGCCGCAGTACGGCCGGATCGAGATCCGGATGCGCGGCGTGATCAGCCCGCGCTCGATGGTGGCCTGCTGGATGATCGGGATCGAGGACCGCCCGGAGCGGTCCGGCGAGATCTGCCTGGTCGAGATCTTCGGCGCGTCCGTCCGCGACGGGAGCGCGGAGGTCGGGATGGGCATCCACGCGTTCCGCGACCCGGCGCTCCGGGAGGACTGGTCGGCGGAGCGGTTCCCACTCGATCCGGCGGAGGTCCACACGTACGCGGTCGAGTGGGCGCCGGGCTCGGTCGACTTCCTCATCGACGGCCGCCCGGTTCGCCATGCCGACCAGGCGCCCGACTACCCGATGCAGCTGATGATCGCGGCGTTCGACTTTCCCGATCGCGCGACCGACACGGACGTGTCGGCGACTCCGGAGCTGGTCGTGAGCCACGTCCGCGGGCGGTCGCCCGACGGGGCTTGACTCACGGAGCCGGCGGGTCGCCCGGCTCCGGCCCCGTCACGACCGGCTCGCCGCTCCGCGACCAGTCGCTGTACGAGCCGACGTACAGGATCGGGTCGGGCAGGCCGGCCGCGCGCATGGCGAGGGCGTGGTGGAGGGCGGACACGCCGCTCCCGCACGAGGTCACGACCGGGCCACGGGACCCGTCCGCTCCAAGCTGGCGGAACATGGCGGCGAGGTCGGCCGGCGGGCGGAAGGCGCCGCTCGGCGCGAGGAGGTTGGCGTCGGTCGGGAGGCTGCGGGCGGTCGGGATGTGGCCGGCGACCGGGTCGATCGGCTCGGTCTCGCCGCGGTAGCGCGGCGCACCGCGAGCGTCCAGCAGGACCACCGAGCCGAGGCGTTCCTTGAGCTCGGCCAGGGAGATCACGCGATCCCAGCGATCGCGAAGGTGCGGCTCGGCAGGGGCGGCCGCCTCGTGCGGGGCGTCCGTCGTCAGCGTGCCGCCCGCGGCGACCCAGGCGTCGAGCCCGCCGTCGAGCACGGCGACCCGCTCATGACCGAGGACGTCGAGCATCCACCACAGCCGGGCGGCGACCCAGCCGCCCACGTCGTCGTACGCCACGACGTGCGTGGTCGGACCGATCCCGAGCCCGGCGATCAACTGCGCGAACGCCGCCGGCGAGGGGAGGGGATGCCGACCCGGCGCTCCGAAGCCGGCGGGATCGGCCAGGTCCGTGTCCAGGTCCACGTGGACGGCTCCCGGCAGATGGCCCGCGGCGTAGGCCGTGGCTCCGGCACCCGGGTGGCCCAGGACCCAGCGGCAGTCCACGATCCGGAGGTCCGCGTCGCCCCCGTCGATCAGCGCGCGGAGGTCCGGGACGGTGATGAGCGGCCCGTGGGTGGTCATCCGCGGAGCATAACGACGGTCAGAGATGGCGGAGGAACGCCTCCGGGTCGTTGAGGAAGTCGCGAGTCAGGGTCACGTGCTCCAGGTCGCGCCAGGCCACGCGCCGGATGGGCGTCTCGTCGAACGACCAGATCGCCGCGTCCGGGCAGGCCAGGAGGATCGGGGAGTGGGTCGCCATGACGATCTGGCAGTGGTTCGCCACCGCCTCGCGGACGAGCGCCAGGAACGCCAGCTGGCGGAACGGCGAGAGCGGCGCCTCGGGCTCGTCGAGGAAGTACGTCCCGCCGGGCACGAACCGGTCGCGGAAGAACGCGAGGAACGCCTCGCCGTGGGAGTGCGTGTCGATCCCGGGCCCGTAACGCCGCTCCAGCTCCGCGAGCTCCCTGCGGTACGGGCCGGCGGCGAGGTCGCGGGCGAACGCCTCGCGCTCGGCGTACTCGACGAGGACCGCGGCGAGGCCCGCCTCGAGCTCGGCCCGCAGCGTCGCCATCCGTCGGGCGAACCCGAAGAAGTCCTCGGCGCGGAGGAAGAAGCCGCGGTGCCTGCGGCTGGCCCACGAGAGGCGAAGCTCGCCGGCCAGGGCCCGAACCCCGCTGAGCGTCTCGTCCTCGGCGGCGTCGACGGTGCCGGCCGTGGTCGCATTCGCCGCGATCGCGATGGCCTCGAGCAGCGTCGACTTGCCCGAGCCGTTCTCGCCGACCAGGATCGTCACTGGTCGGTCGAAGGCGAGCTCCGGCAGGGTCGCGACCGCGGGGATGTCGAAGGGGAACCCGCTGTGCCCGGAGGGTCGGCGGCGCACGTGGGCCAGGTGGATCACGCGGCCATCGTGGCCGATCGACGGGTCTCGCGTCGGCCGACGCCGCGGGCGGGCCCGGTGGCGGCGGAGGGGCGTCGAATGCGGTCCGGACCCGTCGCATCCCGTGCCACGATGGCGTGAGGCCGAGCGCGAAGAAGGACACGCCATCGCCGTACTCGCCGGTCCAGGGCATCCACAGGCTGATGACCCACAGGATGATCCCGAGCCAGAGTGGCCAGAAGGCGCGCCGGACCTGCGCGACGATGGCGCCGACATCCAGGGACGGGGCTGCGGGGGACGCGGCAGCCGGTGGAGGAGCAGCCGGCGGGGGCGGCGGGCGGTGCGGGAGGCATGGCCCGCGCGGCCTGCGGGTGCGGGAGATCGGGCACGACGGAGCCCTCGCAGCCCGGATCGGCTCGGACCTTCTGGTATCCTGTCGCCCGGCGCCGCGACGGCGCCCCGCGTCGACGGCCCGTCACGGTCCGCCGACCTCGCTCCGGCGTAGCTCAGTGGTAGAGCGGGCGGCTGTTAACCGCTTGGTCGTAGGTTCGAGTCCTACCGCCGGAGCCATCCCACGAACGAATCGGGTGCGTCACGGTGCGTCATCGTGTGCCACCCTTGGCATCCGTGCCTGTCTAGGTGCCTGTCAGCCGTCCGATCGCGTCGAGCGTGGCGTCCGGCGCCTGGGCGATGTAGTGCTTCCGGGTCGTGTGCGTCCGGGTGTGGCCCATGAGCGTCGAGATGGTCAGCTCCGACACCTCGGCATCGGCGAGGCGCGACGCGAACGTGGTCCGCAGGTTCTTGAACGGGAGCCGCTCGATGCCCGCCTCGGCGAGCAGGGCGTAGAAGCGATGGGTGAGCCATGACCCCGACAGCGGGCGGCCCTTCGGCGTGACGAACACGGGGCCGGTGGACGTGGTGAGGAAGCCCTCGGCCCGGAGCTTGTCGCGGTGAGCGTCGATGGCGCGGATGGCCCGCTGGGTCAGGGGCACGTCCCGCCGGGAGCGCGGTGTCTTGAGGTCGGCCCGCTCGTATCGCCCGGTGCGGGGCTTGGCGCCGCGGACGT
>DASSPG010000185.1:0-8090 GCA_035699725.1 Candidatus Limnocylindrales bacterium
CACGACGCGTCGGACAGGGTCAGAGATAGCCCTCGGGAACCGGACCCACGACATCCATCGCGTAGCGCCCGGCGATCGCGTCCAGGTCGGCCTCTGCCATGCCCGCGGCGATCCCGGCGGCCAGCTCGTCGAAGTAGCCGACCATCCCGGCAGGCGTGTACAGGTTGAGCTTGCGGCTCTCGGCCGCGACGGTCCGGAACGTGTGGCGCATGCCGCGCGGGACGTACACGAACGAGCCCGCCGGGCACTCGAACTCGCGACCGTCGAGGTGCATGACGTAAGCCCCGGCCACCACGAAGAACGACTCCGCGCAGTCGCGATGGACGTGGAGTGGCGGACCCGCTCCCGGTGTCGTCTCGGCCGTCTCGATCAGCGAGAACGCACCCTCGGTCAGGCCGGCGTCGGCGTGGACGGTGACCGCGAACCCTCCGACGTCGATCACCCGGGCCTCGCCGGGCAGCAGGACGTGCGCGCCGCCCTCGACCATCGCCATTCGAGCGCCTCCTCCGAAGCTGTCAGCCGCCCTTCGCGGCGGCGGCGTTCTCCGCCCAGCGGATCTCGACGATCCGGGTCACGAGCTCGGCGGGGATCGGCTCATCGGCCCGGAACTGGATCGTCCCCTTGCCGGCCAGGTGCGGCGTCAGCGCGTCGCCGAGCTCCGCGACGACCGCCTCGCTGGCCGGGAACAGGCTGTAGTGGTTCTTGTAGGCATCGAACGAGACGAGGAACTGGCCGCCGTGACTGCGCAGCGCCGGCATCCGGTAGGCGATGACCTCGGTCGCCCCGGGAGCGCCGGCACGGACCGCCTCGCGGAGCGCGACCAGGCCCGCTCGACGGTCCTCGGGGGTGCTCGCGATGTACTCGTCGACGGTGGTCGGGGAAGCCATGCCGGTCTCCTTCGCAGGGGCGTCGCGGCCGATCATCCCACGTCCGGGACCGGCCTCGTACGCCCTGCCGATCAGCCGATCCGGGCGTCCGTGAGCGGGTCGGCGAGGCCGTCGAAGTAGCGCTCCAGGACCGCACCGAACACCGGCTCGTCCGGGTCGGCCCGGTGGAAGAGGGTCATCGACGAACGGAGCTTCCGGGCGTCGATCTCGCCGAGGATCGCCGTCGCGGATCGGCCCTCCACGGCCAGGAGCGCGGCCGCGCAGGCGCGGAGGCGGGCGCCCAGCACCGGATGGGCCGCGTAGGCCCGCGCCTCGTCCAGGGACGCGATCGCGTAGTGCCGCGCGACCTCGCTCCGCCCGAGCCCGGCGATCTGCGGGAACACGAACCACATCCAGTGGCCGCGCTTCTGGCCGCTCCTCAGCTCCAGGAGCACGCCCTCGTGGACGTGCTCCTGGGCAGCGAGGAAGCGCTCGAGGTCGACGGCCAGCTAGTTGTTCGCCTTGATCAGCGCGGTCGCGACCGGGACGGTGTCCGCCTCGGTCTGGCCGATGACCATCAGCATGTGGTCGCCGATGTGGAAGACGGCCACGGCGCCCGACGACATCGCGCTCTTCGAGATCTCGACGCCCTCGACGGTGGTCGTGGTGAACGTGGCGCCCATGCTCGGGCCCATGCCGGCGAGCGCCGCCTGGTAGTTGGCGGCCGTGAGCGACCCGGTCGGGAACGCGATGACCATCAGGATCGAGAAGCCGGTCCCGCCGGTGACCTGGCGGAAGCCGACCTTGATCGCCGAGCCGAACGCGCCGAGGCTGGTCGCCATCTGCTGCTCGAACTGGGTCTGGAGGGAGCTCGGGAGCGCGATCATCCCGTACGGCGCATCGATCTTGAGGCTGGCCGCGGGATCGCCGGCCGGCGGCGCGCCCGTGATGGAGACAGACGGGGCGACGCTGGGCGCGACCGACGGAGCGACCGTCGGTGCCACCGATGGCGGCGCGCTGGCGACCGGCGTGGACGGAGCCGGGTTGGAGGCCGGGGCGGACGAGCCGCAGCCGACGATGGTGATCGCGGCGACGAGCGTCGTCGCTGCGAGGATGGCGACGCGACGCGCGGCCGGCGACGAGGCGGTCAGGAACATGTCACTCCCTCTTCCGGATCGGACTGGCGGCACGGTCGGCCCCCGGCGGAAGTGTTACCCAACGGCCGGCTCCTGTCGACCGGGTCCGCCCCGCCGTCCGCTCCGCTCCCTGGGCTCACGGCCGGCCGGTGATCTCCCGCTTGCGCCGGGCCACGAACGCCGCGACGGCCTCCGCCGCAGCCGGGTCGAGCGGCGGCGGCTGGGCCTCCGCCAGGAGCTGCTTCCAGATCCGGTTGGCGCGCTCGGTCGCGGTCCGCGCCCCGTCGTCGTGCCAGGTCTCGAAGTTGCGCCAGTCCGACAGGATCGGCCGGTAGAACGCGGTCTCGTAGCGCTCGATCGTGTGGGCGCTCCCGAAGAAGTGCCCGCCGGGCCCCACCTCCGCGATCGCGTCGAACCCGAGCGAGGCCTCGTCCACGACGACCGGCTGGATCACCTCGGACATCATCTGGAGGATCTCCGCGTCCAGGATGAGCTTCTCGTACGACGCCGTCAGGCCGCCCTCGAGCCAACCCGCGCCCTGGTAGAGCAGGTTCACGCCGCCCATCATCGCGCCCCAGACCGCCATCTCGGACTCGTACGCCGCCTGGGCATCGACCACGGCCGACGCCGTCGCGTTCGACGATCGCCACGGCAGCCGGTAGCGCCGCGCCAGCTGGCCCGACGCGATCGCGCCCTTCACCGACTCCGGCGTCCCGAACGCCGGTGAGCCCGTCCGCATGTCGACGTTCGACGTGAACGCGCCATACACGACAGGCGCGCCACGGCGGGCGAGCTGCGCCAGCGCGACGCAGAACAGCGCCTCGGCGTTCTGTTGGGCGAGGGCCGCCGCGAGGGTCACGGGCGTCATCGCCCCGGCCAGCGTGAACGGCGTCGCCACCACGGCCTGGCCGGCCTCGGCGAGGGCGATCAGGCCGTCGCTCATCGGCCCGTCGAGGCGGAGCGGCGAGTTCGTGTTGATGATCGTGATCAGGGACGGCCGCTCCAGCAGGTCCGCCCGGGAGACGCCCTGTGCCAGCCCGACGATCTCGAGCGCATCCTCCACGACGGTTGCCCCGGTGCCGAGGCAGTGCCAGGTCTTGTCGAGCGTGGTCGCGAGGCAGGCGTACATGTCGAGATGGCGGGTCCCGACCGGGAGGTCGGTCGGCTCGAGCGGGCCGCCGGCCTCCTGGTGGATGACGTTGAGCGTCCCGATGAGCGCGACGTAGTCCTGGAAGTCCTGCCAGGTGCCGGGCCGGCGGCCGCGGTCCAGATCGGTCACGAACGCCGGCCCCCCGACGGACGAGAAGACCAGGCTGCGACCTCCGAGGACGATGTTCCGCTCCGGGTTCCGGGCGTGGAGCGTGAACTCGGCCGGGGCGGTCGCGATCAGCGCCTCGACGAGACCTCGATCGAGCCGCACGCGCCGGTTCGCCCGGTCGACCATCGCGCCGGCACCCGCCAGCAGGTCCGTCGCACGGTCGCCGAGGACCTCGAGGCCGACCTCCTCGAGGATGCGCAGCGATGCCCGGTGGACGTCCTCGACCTGGTCGGCGCTCAGCACCTCCAGTGGCGTGAACGGGTTCGTCAGCGTCCGGAACGGGAGCTGCTGGATCCCGCCACCCGGTCGTCGCTCGCGACGGCGATGGGCGACGGGCTCTGCAGCGGGCTCGCTCGTCAAGCGCCTGCTCGATCGTCGGGCGGCGTCGGGAACATCGGGTCCAGCTCGCGCTGCGCGCGGCCGATGCCCCGGGTCGCGAGCGCGAGCTGGAGCGCCTGGGCGACGGCCGCCCCGACCAGCCCGACGATGAGGATGACGATGGCATCCGCGCTGACGAACCGGATGGCGAGGACGGCCAGGATCGCGCCCGACACGACACTGTTGAGGACCATGACGAGGAACGGCGTCGCGGAGATCAGGAACGTGAACGTCGGCGTCCGAGGCGGAACGGCCATCGTGATTCCGATCCCCCGCGCGTCGTCATGCACACCCATGACGAAGTACGGCCCCAGCTCGGGAGCGATCTCGAGGTACGCGGCACGGATCCGGTTCATGCCCGCCACGGTCACCGCGTCGTGGTAGTTCGCCGCACCCATCCGGAGCCAGGTTCCGACTCCGACGAACAGGACGACCGGCAGGACGACGAGCGCGAAGACGAAGAAGGCGTCCCCGAAGCCGTCGGTGCCGACGATGAGGCCGAGGGCGACCATCGCTCCCGACAGCGTCGAGAGGTACATCCCAGCTCGACTGAACGTCTCGTTCCAGGCGAGGCTCCGCGACGCGAGCAGCGACCAGTGCTCGGTCGCGAGGATCTGGAGGCGGATCTGGACCGGCGCGGGTTCCTGTCCCTCTTGGGCCCCGGGGGTGGGCGCCGGCTCGGGCGGGGGGCCCGCGCTGCGTTCGAAGGTCACGCCCGACTCCTCCCATGGCCGCCTCCGCGGGCGGTGGCCCAGTATCCCGCGCCCGTGGTCAGGCCGGCACGCCCGACTCGGCCGCCGCGACCAGGCGATCCGCCGCCTCGGCGACCTGCTCGCGCGTGACGTCGAGATGTGTCACCGCCCGGATCGTCCGGGCGCTGAAGGCGACGACGAGCACACCGGCCTCCCGGGCCTGCGCGACCACCGTTGCCGCGTCCGGGGCCTCGGGCGCCAGCCGGAACACGACGATGTTCGTGCGGACCGTCGCGGGATCGAGCTCCACGGCGGCGCTCGCGGCGAGCCGCTCCGCGAGCATCCGGGCGTGGGCGTGATCCTCGGCGAGGCGGTCGAGATGATGATCGAGCGCGTGCTCGGCGGCGGCCGCCAGGATCCCGGTCTGGCGCATCGCACCCCCGGCCATCCGCCGAAAGCGAAGCGCCGCCTCGATGAAGGCACGCGACCCCGAAAGCAGCGAGCCCCCCGGCGCGCCGAGACCCTTCGAGAACGCGACGGACGCGACGTCGAACGGCCGGGCAAGGTCCGCCACCGGCACGCCGAGGGCGACGGCCGCATTCCACAACCGGGCGCCATCGAGGTACGAGGCCACGTCGTGGTCGCGTGCCGCCGCGGCGATCGCGGCGCCCTCCGCGACCTCCACGACGACTCCGCCGGCCCGGTTGTGCGTGTTCTCGACCGATACGACCGTCGTCGGCGGCCAGAGCATGTGGCCGCGCGGTTTGCGGGCGGCAAGGAAGTCCTCGACGCCGAACCGCCCGGTGGTGGCCGTCGGGCCGATCTCGGTGAGCTGGACGCCGCTGGTCGCCGAGGCGGCACCGGTCTCGTGCCAGAGCAGGTGGGCCGCGCGGGGGACGAGGACCTCGTCGCCCGGCCGGGTCAGGGTCCGGATCGCGACCTGGTTGGCCATCGTTCCCGTCGGCAGCCACAGCGCCGCCTCGTGGCCGAGCAGCGCGGCGACCCGCTCCTGGAGGCGGTTCGTCGTCGGGTCCTCGCCGAACTGGTCATCGCCGACCTCGGCCCGGGCCATCGCCTCGCGCATGGCCGGCGTCGGGCGGGTGACGGTGTCCGAGCGGAGGTCGATCGGAGTGGGCGTCATCCCCGCAGCCTAGCGCGGCGGAGGTGTCGTAGGCTCTTCCACGATGCCCGACGACCGTCCGATCTTCGGCCGCGACGTGCCCGATGCCGCGTGGCGGCCCTCTCGCGAGCTTCTTGCCGAGTCCCGCCTCGCGCGCCTCCTGCGCTCGAGCGGTTCGCCCGACCTCGAGAGCCTCCAGGCTCGCGCCGTCGCCGATCCGGGCTGGTTCTGGGGCGTCGCCGTCGATGACCTCGATCTCGCGTGGCAGCGCCGGCCTGCCGAGGTCATGGATGCCAGCGGCGGCCCCGAGTGGACCCGCTGGTGGCGGGGCGGCGCGTTCAACTACGCTGCGGCGGCCACGGAGCCGCGCGCCGCCCGCGATCCGAACGGCGCGGCGGTCGCGTGGGAGGGCGAGGACGGGGCCGTCCGCCGCCTGACGAACCACGATCTGCTCGACGCCGTCACGACGGCCGCCCGGATGTTCGCGGCGCAGGGCGTCCAGGCCGGAGACCGGGTCGGGATCTTCCTGCCGATGCTCGTCGAGACCGTCGTGGCGACCCTCGCCCTTGGGCGGATCGGGGCGATCTTCACGCCGATCTTCTCCGGCTACGGAGCGCCGGCGGTCGCCGCCCGGCTGCGGGACTGCGAAGCGAGCGTCCTCGTGACGGCGGACGGCTTCCTGCGCCGCGGGCAGCCGGTCGCCATGAAGGCCGTGGCCGACGAGGCGGTCGCGCTCGCACCGTCGGTCCGGCGGGTCATCGTGGTCCGCCGCCTCGCCGAGCGCGCGGAGACGACCGGGGCGCTGCCGTGGGATCGCGACCGCGATCGGTGGTGGGACGAGGCGCTCGACGCGGCGCGGGCCGCGCTCCTCGACGAGGGGGGCAGCGCCGCGGAGCCGCCCGAGACCGACCCCGAGACGCCCTACATGCTGATCTACACGTCGGGTACGACCGGCCGTCCGAAGGGCGCGGTCCACGTCCACGGCGGGTTCCCGATCAAGGGCGCCCAGGACCTCGCCCACACGTTCGACCTCCGTCCGGGCGACGCCCTGTTCTGGTTCACCGACCTCGGCTGGATGATGGGTCCGTGGTCGATCTCGGGGGCGCTCCTGCTCGGAGCCCGGCTCGTGATCTACGAGGGCGCGCCCGACTTCCCGGGGCCGGATCGGATGTGGGACCTCGTCGAGCGCCACGGCGTCACGCATCTCGGGCTGTCGCCGACCGTGGTCCGCGCCGTGATCCCGCACGGGACGGACCCGGTGCGCGCCCACGACCTCGGGTCGCTTCGCGTCCTGGGCTCGACCGGCGAGCCGTGGGACCCGGACAGCTGGTGGTGGTACTTCCGCGAGGTGGGCGGCGGCCGCTGCCCGGTCGTGAACTACTCCGGCGGGACCGAGGTCAGCGGCGGCATCGTCGGCTGCAACCTGCTCCGCCCGATCCGGGCGACATCGTTCAACGGTCCCTGCGTCGGGACCGCGGCGGACGTGGCCGCGGGCGACGGGACGCCGCTCCGCGGCGAGGTCGGAGAGCTCGTCATCCGGGTCCCCCAGCCCGGCCTCACGCGCGGCTTCTGGAACGACCCGAACCGCTACCTCGACACCTACTGGAGCCGGCTTCCCGGGGTGTGGGTCCACGGTGACTGGGCGATCGTGGACGGCGATGGCTACTGGTACATCCGGGGCCGCTCCGACGACACGCTCAAGGTCGCCGGCAAGCGCGTCGGACCCGCCGAGGTCGAGGCTGCGGCAACCGCCCACCCGAGCGTCGTCGAGGCCGCCGCGATCGGCGTCCCGCACGCGGTCAAGGGCGAGTCGATCGTCGTCGTCTGCACGATCGCCCGCGGCGAGACCGACGATGCGGAGCTGCGGGCCGCGATCGGGCGACGCGTCGTCGAGGATCTCGGCAAGACCCTGAAGCCGGAGGCCGTCGTCGTCGTGCCGGCGCTGCCCAAGACGCGCTCCGGCAAGATCATGCGGCGGGTCGTCCGCGCAGCGTGGCTGGACCTCGATCCCGGCGATCTCTCGGCCCTGGAGGACCCGTCCACGATCGAGGCGATCCGGCGGGCCGGACCGGGGGGTGCCCGAGGCGACCGATGACGACCGCCCACCGCGCGCGAACCGCGAACCGCGAACCGCTCCCGACGATGAGGCTCGCGCGCCACGGTCGTCCGACAGGCGACGGCCCCACGACCAGGAGGACTGAACGATGACTCGCACCCTGCTCCTCGTCGGAACCCGCAAAGGCGCGTTCGTGCTCGACGGCGGCACGGACCGGAGCGGCTGGGCCATGTCGGGGCCACAGTGCGAGGGCTGGCCGATCCACGACCTCCAGTGGGATCCGACGACCCGCTCGATCTATGCAGCCGGTGGCTCGCCGTGGTTCGGGCCGGCCATCTTCCGGAGCGACGACCTCGGCGAGACGTGGACCCACTCCTCCGAGGGCCTGACCTACGGCGACGACGGTCCCCGGATCCCGGCCGTCTGGAACGTGACCCCGGCCCACGGCGCGATCTTCGCCGGCGTCGAGCCGGCGGGCCTGTTCCGGAGCGACGACGGCGGGGCGACCTGGAGCCATGTCGGCG
>DASSPG010000186.1:0-12877 GCA_035699725.1 Candidatus Limnocylindrales bacterium
AGAACGCCGAGGAGCTCATCGAGGACCTGACCCTCGCCTACAACAAGGTCCGTCAGTCCAACATCACCCGCGAGATGATCGAGATCGCGTCCGGCGCCCAGGCCGGCTGACGCGAGCAGGAGGCAAGACACCCCATGGCGACCGCCGCACCCGCCGCGACGGGCCACGTGATCCAGATCACCGGCCCGGTCGTCGACATCGAGTTCCCGGCCGGCCAGCTGCCGGCGATCTACAACGCCGTCGAGATCCAGCGCGAGGGCCAGGATCCGCTGACCTGCGAGGTGCAGCAGCACCTCGGCAACAACTGGGTCCGGACGGTCGCCATGACCACGACCGACGGCCTCGCCCGTGGCGCCGCCGTGCTCGACACCGGTGGCCCGATCTCGGTCCCGGTCGGCGAGGTCACCCTCGGCCGCGTCTTCGACGTCCTGGGCAACGCGATCGACGGCAAGGAGCCGGTCGACCGGGCGAAGACGCTCCCGATCCACCGCGGCGCCCCGCCGTTCGACCAGCAGACGACCGAGGTCGAGGTCTTCGAGACCGGGCTCAAGGTCATCGACCTGATCTGCCCGTTCAAGAAGGGCGGCAAGATCGGGATCTTCGGTGGCGCCGGCGTCGGCAAGACCGTCATCATCCAGGAGCTGATCCGGAACGTTGCCCAGGAGCACGCCGGCGTGTCGGTGTTCGCCGGCGTGGGCGAGCGCTCCCGCGAAGGCAACGACCTGATCGCCGAGATGACCGAGTCCGGCGTCATCGCGAAGACCGCCTTCGTCTTCGGCCAGATGAACGAGCCGCCCGGCGCCCGGCAGCGGGTCGGCCTGACCGGGCTGACGATGGCCGAGTACTTCCGTGACGAGGAGAACCGCGACGTCCTCCTCTTCATCGACAACATCTTCCGCTTCACGCAGGCCGGGTCCGAGGTGTCGGCGCTGCTCGGCCGGATGCCCTCCGCGGTCGGCTACCAGCCGAACCTCGCCACCGAGATGGCCGCCCTCCAGGAGCGGATCACCTCCACGAAGAACGGCTCGATCACCTCGCTCCAGGCCGTCTTCGTTCCGGCCGACGACTACACCGACCCCGCGCCGGCCACGACGTTCGCCCACCTCGACTCGACGATCCGCCTCGAGCGCGCCATCGCCGAGCTCGGCATCTACCCGGCGGTCGACCCGTTGACCTCGACGTCGCGCGTCCTCGACCCGAACGTCGTCGGCCAGGAGCACTACGACGTCGCCCAGGAGACCAAGCGCGTCCTCCAGCGCTACCGCGACCTCCAGGACATCATCGCGATCCTCGGGATCGACGAGCTGTCCGCCGAGGACAAGTCGGTGGTCGGCCGGGCCCGGCGCCTCCAGCGGTTCATGAGCCAGCCATTCTTCGTCGCCGAGGTCTTCACGGGCCGGAGCGGCCAGTACGTCGCGATCAAGGACACCGTGGCGAGCTTCAAGGAGATCCTCGAGGGCAAGGTCGACGACCTGCCCGAGCAGGCCTTCTTCCTCGCCGGCACGATCGACGACGTCCGCAAGAACGCCGAGAGCCTGGCCGGGTAGCGCGCACGATGCCCCTCCAGCTCGAGATCGTCACCCCCGAGAAGCTCGCCTACCAGGACGAGGTCGACAGCGTCGTCCTGCCCGGCAGCGAGGGCGAGCTCGGCGTGCTGCCCCATCACGCGCCGCTCGTCTCCACCCTCGGGGCGGGTGAGCTGCGCCTGCGCAAGGGCGGGACCGAGGAGTCGTTCGCGATCGTGGGCGGGTTCCTCCAGGTCCTGCCGGACAAGGTCGTCGTGATGGCCGAGACCGCCGACATGGCGTCGGAGATCGATCTCGAGAAGGCCCAGGAGGCGCGCCGCCAGGCCGAGCAGGCGCTCGAGGGCGGCTTCGTGGAGGGCGCCGACCTGTCGGCCGCCCGCGCCGCGCTCCAGGCCGCCCTGATCCGGATCCGGGTCGCCGAGCGTCGCCACCGCGAGGGCCCGCGCCGGCGCGGATAGGCGGACCTCATGGCTGACGCTAGGCCCTTCCACTGGGAGTTCGTGCCCGAGGCGGTGACCCGCGAGGTCTTCCGGATCGAGGGCGGCGTGCCGCTGCACGGCGAGGTCCCGATCAGCGGCTCGAAGAACGCCGTCCTCAAGATGCTCGCTGCGGCCACCCTGACCGGCGAGCGCTGCCGGTTCACGAACGTGCCCGAGATCGAGGATGTCCGGGTCATGGCCGAGACCCTGCGCGATCTCGGCGTGGTCGTGGACCATCCCGCCCCCAACGTCTACGAGGTCGCCTCGGGCGACGTCGAGTGGCTCTTCGTGCCGCTCGAGGCGGCGGCCAAGATGCGCGCCTCGTTCATGCTCCTCGGGCCCCTTCTCGCCCGATTCGGACGGGTCATCATCTCGAACCCCGGCGGCGACCGGATTGGACGGCGGCCGGTCGATCTCCATGTCGAGGCGATGCGCACGCTCGGCGCGACGATCGAGTACCGCAACGGCTACTACTTCGCGACGTCACCGGGGCGCCTCCGTGGGACCGAGATCCGCTTCCCGTTCGTGTCCGTCATGGGCACCGAGAACGCGATGCTCGCCGCCACCCTCGCCGATGGCCACACGGTCATCCGACCGGCGGCCCAGGAGCCCGAGACCGACGACCTGATCGCGTTCCTCCAGAAGATGGGCGCGGACATCGAGCGGACCTACCCGGACACGATCGAGGTCGTCGGCAAGCGCCGCCTGCGGGGCGCCGAGCACCACGTCATCCCCGACCGGATCGAGGCCGGGACGTTCGCCGTAGCGGGCGCCGTGACCGGCGGCCAGGTGACCCTGACCGGTGCGCCGTGCGACCACATGACCGCCTTCCTCGAGGTCCTCGCTCGGGCCGGCGTCGACGCCAGCTGCGAGGGTGACCGGATCCACGTCGACGGCCGCGGCCTCGCCGACGGCGCCTTCCGCGCCTGCGACATCGAGACCTCGCCCTATCCCGGTCTTCCGACCGACGTCCAGCCTCCGACCTGCGTCCTGCTGACGCAGGCGAACGGGGTCTCGAACGTCCACGAGGCGATCTTCGAGGATCGTCTCGAGTGGCTGACCGAGCTCAACCGGATGGGCGCGAAGATCGACATCGTCGACAAGCATCACGCCCGGATCCGTGGCCGGACGCCCCTCCACGGGGCCGAGGCCGAGATCGGCGACCTGCGGGCCGGTGCCTCCCTGATCCTCGCCGCACTCGCCGCCGACGGCGAGTCGACGATTCACGGTGCGCATCACGTCCAGCGGGGGTATGAGAACATCGAACGCAAGTTCGCAGACTTGGGCGCCAGGATCGCGCGCCTCGAAGAAGGGACCGTTTCCACCAGCTCATGAAGATCGGTATCGACCTCGGCACGGCCAACGTCCTCGTCTACGTCAAGGGAAAGGGAGTCGTGATCACGGAGCCATCCGTGGTCGCGGTGTCCGACGACAACCGGATCGTGGCCGTGGGTGAAGAGGCGCGCGAGATGATCGGGCGGACGCCCGGCAACATCACGGCCATCCGGCCGATGAAGGACGGCGTGATCGCCGACTACGTGATCACCGAGGCGATGCTCCGCTTCTTCATCAACAAGGCGACGAAGGGCCGGATCGGCTTCTCCCGGCCCGAGGTGATGATCTCCGTCCCCGCCGGCGTCACGTCCGTGGAGAAGCGGGCGGTGCGCGACGCGGCGCTCAAGGCCGGCGCCAAGGAGGCCTACCTGATCGAGGAGCCGCTCGCCGCCGCGATCGGCGCCAACGTCCCGATCAGCGGGCCGTCCGGGAACATGGTCATCGACATCGGCGGCGGGACGAGCGAGATCGCCGTCATCGCCCTCGGCGGGATCGTCGTGTCGACCTCGCTCCGGGTCGGCGGCAACAAGTTCGACGAGCACATCGCCACGTACATCCGCAAGAAGTACAACCTGATGATCGGCGAGCGGACCGCCGAGGAGGTCAAGATCCAGATCGGGACCGCCCTGCCGCTCGAGCGCGAGCTCCAGATGGAGGTCCGCGGCCGCGACCTGATCGCGGGGCTGCCGCGCACGATCCCGATCACGAGCTCCGAGGTGATGGAGGCGATCGAGGCTCCGCTCCAGCAGCTCGTGGCGGCCGTCCGGACCGTCCTCGAGCAGACGCCGCCGGAGCTCAGCTCGGACATCATCGACAAGGGCATGGTGATGTCGGGCGGTGGCTCGATGCTCCGCAACATCGACAAGCTCCTGACCCAGGTGACCGGCGTGCCGTGCCACGTCGCCGAGCATCCGCTCAACTGCGTCGCGCTCGGGACCGGGCTCGCCCTCGAGCACTTCGACTTCTTCAAGAAGTCGCTCGTCTCGCAGATCTAGGGCGGATGTCCGCCGCCCGGCGCGCCGCATGACCCGCGCCTTCGCGGACCTCCATGCGCACTCGCGGGCGTCGTTCGATTCGCTCGCCTCGCCGGCGTCGCTCGTCCGGACCGCCGCCGCCCGCGGGCTGACCCACCTCGCGATCACCGACCACGACCGGATCGATGGCGCACTCGAGGCGCGCGACCGCGCGGCGACCCTGGCCCCGGACCTGACGGTCATCGTCGGCGAGGAGGTCCGCACGGCCGACGGCGATCTCGTCTGCCTGTTCCTCGAGCGCCCGATCCCGCCCGGGCTCGCGGCGGAGGAGGCGATCGCGCTGGCCCGCGCGCAGGGCGCCCTCGTCGGCGTGCCCCACCCGTTCGATCGCTTCCGCGGCTCGCTCCTGCGCGACGAGCGCATGGAGCGGCTTGCCTCTCAGGTCGACTGGATCGAGACGCACAACGCCCGGATCATCGGCCCGGCCGGCAACCGACGCGCGGCCGAGTTCGCGGCCCGTCACGGCCTGCCCGGCATCGCGGTCTCGGATGCCCACAGCGGCTTCGAGATCGGCGTCGCCTACACGGTCCTCGAGGGCGACCTCTCGAGTGCGGCGGGCCTCCTCGCGGCGCTCCCGACGGCCGACCTGATGACGGGCCGAGCCTCCTTCTCCGTCCGGCTGCTGACCCCGATCGCCAAGATCGTCCAGCGGCTGCGCGGCAACGGGCGGGTCCCGCCGGCGCAGGCGACCGCCGCGCGCGTCGGCCGGTGAGACCGCCCGAGCGCAGGTCCGGCGTCGATCGGCGGACCGATCCGGCCGGGCCGGTGGACGTCGATCGCCGATCCGGGGACGAGCGGCGCGCCCCGGACGAGGTCAGCCCCGATCAGCTGTCCCTCGGCCGGCGCCTCCGCCAGCCACGGACGATCGTCTCGCTGGTGCTGCCGATCATCCTGTTCGTCCTCTTCGCCCGGGCCCTGCCGGGGTTCAAGCTCGACGCCCTGCCCGGGCTCATCCTCCAGGCCAACTGGTTCCTCCTGCTGGCGGCGTTCGCGATCTTCTACGTCGGCTTCCCGCTCCGTGGCTACCGCTGGGCGACGTTGATCCGGGGCACGGGCTTCCCGCTCGCCGTCCGAGACGCGACCGAGATCATCTTCATCAGCTGGCTCGTCAACTGCCTCGTGCCGGCCAAGCTGGGCGACCTCTACCGGGCGTGGCTGCTCAAGATCAACAGCACGGTGTCGCTGTCGCGGACGTTCGGGACCGTCTTCATCGAGCGGATCCTGGACCTGTTCGCGATCGTGGTCCTCGGTCTCGCCTCGGGCTACTGGTCGTTCCGCGGCCGCCTGCCGGGCGACGTCCAGGTGGTGTTCGCCGTAGGCGTCGGGGTCGTCGTGCTGCTCGCTGGCGGGCTCCTGACGATGCGCAACTTCGGGCGTCGCGTGATCACCGCCCTGCCGCTCCCGCACCGCGTGCTGGAGCTCTACGATCGGTTCGAGGAAGGCGTCTTCTCCGTCGGCGCCCGGGCGCTGCCACGCCTGATCGTGCTGACGATCCTGATCTGGAGCACCGAGGCGATGCGCCTGTTCCTCGTCGTCGAGGCGCTCGGCTTCCCGGACATCCACCTCGGGATCAGCGGTGCGTTCTTCGTGGCGCTGACCGGGTCGCTGATGACGGCGGTGCCGCTCACGCCGGCCGGGATCGGGGTCGTCGAGACCGCGGTCGTCTTCGTCCTGACCCAGGTCTACAACGTGCCCCCGACCGAGGCGCTCGCGATCACGCTCGTCGACCGGGCGATCTCGGTCCTGTCGATCATCGGGCTGGGCTCGATCGCGTATTGGATCTCGCCGAAGCGGCGTGGTCTGGGCGTGGTCGGCCATGGGGGCGAAGGCGCCGTGGGCGCCTCCTCGCGGCCCTGACGGGCCCGGTCCTGTCGGGCCACCTCAACGGCGGTCCTGACGGCGCCCGGAATTGGCAACGCAGCCGCAACGCATGGGGGGGATGATCCGTGGGCGCCCACGGCGTCGAATCGGGTGAGATGGCGACATGCTGCCCAGATCCGCCCAACTGCGGCCAACCGACCCGCCCGAAGCCCGGGCCTGTCCCGACGATCCGCGCGCGGCCCGCGCGCGTATCCACGGGTTGGGACCGGAACCCCGTGCGCGGTCCGCAGCGGACCGAAGCCGACCGCACCGGACCCGCCTCGTCGCGCATGACCGCGCGAGGACCGGAACGGTACGAATGGGTGATACAGGGTGTCCCCCTCTGTTCGTGATCATGCGGATATCGCATCACCCACATGTGCGTGCCACGGAGCGTCAACCGACGTCATGACCACCCAGAACGGTCGCGCGTTCAACGAATGGCTGCGAGCCCAGCTCAAGGCCAAGAAGATGTCGCAGCGACAGCTTGCCCAGCAATCCGGCGTCGATCATTCGACGATCTCGCGCCTGATCCGTGGCGATCGGATGCCGAGCCTCGGCACCGCCACGAAACTGGCCCGCGGGCTGCGCGAGCTGCGCGACGACGCGGACACGCCGCAGTACCTCGGCCTCGTTGCCTCGGGCGCAACGAATCCGACGGCCCGCGTCGAGTACGCCCTGCGTGCGGACGAGCTCCTGAGCGAGCCGCAGGTCCGTCAGATCATGGAGTACTACCTGGCGGTCCGGATGCGTCGCTTCGGTCGGACGATCCAGCCGTCCGAGCCGACGTCCAGTCGTCCGCCGGAGCGCCCGTTGGCGCGCTCCGCACCGATTGGCCAAGGCCCGGTCGTCGCAGGCGTCGGCCACGCCAGCCCGGCGCAGCCGAGTGTCAATCGGATGGGCTCCGTCCGGCCGATCGCCCGGCAGCTCGGGCGAACGGGTCGACCCTAGGCAGGCCGACCACCACATCCTTCACCAGGGCACGACTCGGGCGCCCTCCACGTCCGGGTCTCGGGGACAGCGAATGCCGGCGTCTGGGGCGCCGGCATTCGCATGTTCAGATGCGGAATGTCCGGCTGTCGCGACGAGACGACGATGGCTGCGTTGACCGGTCCGCCCCTCGCCTACGCACCCTCGGGTGCGCGCGCTCCCGTGCTCCCGGTCGCCTTGCCATCCTCGCCCCCTCGCGACGAACGCAGTCGGCGATGGCTCACGGGCGTCTGAGCTCGCTCGCTCCGGTGCTGGGCTCCGCCTTGTGTTCACCCACCCATGTGCGTGGGAACGCCCCACGACCGGGCGCGGTCAGGGGCGGTAGATCGAGATCCAGCGGCCGGGCGCGGCCTCGAAGCGGTCGACGACGCTGGGGGGGTCGGCGGTCGGGAGCGCCGTGGCCAGGAGGGCGCCCTCCGCGGGCCCGCCGCAGTCGGCGCCGATCGACGCGCGGAAGAGCTGATCGCAGAGGATCACCCGGGGGATCGAGGGATCGACGGAGGCCGCCGGGATGCCGCGCTCGATCAGCTCGACCCCTGCACCTTCGAGCGGGAACCGGAGCGCCTCGTCCGACTTGAACGTCGGCAGGCTGGCAAGAACGTACGGACCGCCGCCGCCGGCCGCGATCACGCGCTGCGCGGCCAGCCGGGCGGCGGGCCAGCCGCCGTCGGCGACGACGCGGGGCGGCTGGCGGGCCAGGTTCCAGCCGCCGAGCGCGACGACGATGACGGCGGCGGCGAGAGCGGGCGCCGACCGCACCCCCGGCCCGGCCTCGCGAACGAGGGCGCCGATCCCCAGGCCGGCGAGCACGACGACCAGCGGGTCGGCGAAGGCGTGGTAGTGATCGTTCGGGAGGCCGGGCACCACGGTCGCGAGGCTGGACGCGCCGATCGCGAGGGCGGCGATCGTCCACGCGAGCCCGAGTCCGAGCCAGCGCGCCGCGACGCGCTCGGCAGCGCTCGCGGGCGGGGTCGCGCCCGCGCTGGGCGATGGACCGGGTCCGACCATGCGGACCCAGCCGAGCCAGACGGCGCTCGCCACGACGAGAAGGCTCACCAGGACCGTCGCGACCGGCGCCGCGGTGATCAGGCCCGCGAGCGGCCACCCGAGCACCCGGAGCGCCACGATGGGGATCCGCGACGGCAGCCCGATCGCGGCCTCGCCGCCACCCCCGGCCACGAACGCGACGGCAGCCCGAAGCTCCGCCCCTCCGGACGCGACCTCGTGGATGAGGAGCGGAACGCCGCTCAGGAGCCCGATCCCGATCCAGCCGAGGGCCGCCCGGGAGACGGAGCGCGCGCCGTCCGCGTCGCCGGACCGTCGCCGGCGCCGGACGTCGGCCACGAGCAGGCCCGCGATCACCGGCGTGAGGATCGCCCCCAGCACGTGGCCGTGCATCGTCACCACCGCGGCGGCCCCCGCCACCACCCACCAGCGTGCGCCCCCGCCCTCCCACGCGTGCCAGGCGGCGGCGAGCGCGATCGAGCTCGAGAGGGCGATGACGTTCGGGTTCCAGATGAAGACCGACTCCTCGACCGCGCTCGCCGACACGGCCAGGAGGAACGCCGTGACGAGGCCCGCGACCGGCCCGCCGATCGCGCGCGCCAGCCAGCCGACGACGCCCACCGCGGCGACCCCCCCGAGCGCGATCCACGCCGTGACGGCCGTGGGATCGGCCCCGGAGATCGCCGCCGCCGGAGCGAGCAGCAGGTAGTACAGGACGCCATGGTGGAAGTCGCCGATCGAGGTGGGCGGCCCGAGGAGCGGGACCTGCCCGTTGAGCACGAGGTTCCGCAGGACCAGCATGTCGTGGCCCTGATCGGCGTCCCAGGTGCCCCGGGTCGGCAGGTCGACGAGCCGAAGCACGGCGGCCAGCGCGACGATCGCGAGCAGCCCACCGGCCTCCAGGACGTGCCGTCGCCCGAGGCTCGCCTCGATCACGACGACGCCGGGCTGGCCGCCCGGGTCCGGCTCCCGCCGAGCGCGAAGGCCTCCGCGGGCAGCGGACCGAGCGGGTCGCCGCGCAGCAGTGCCCGCGCACGCTCGAGGTTGATCGCGTCGTACCCGGCGTCCATGCCCGGGGTCTCGAGGATGAACGTCGCACCGGCCAGGAGCGGGTGCCGGAGCAGGTGGCCCAGCCCGGACTCGCCGATCCGGCCAGCGCCGAGATGCTCGTGGCGATCGAGCCGCGAACCGCGGCCCGCGCGGGAATCGTTGAGGTGGACGAGCCTGAGCCGGTCCAGCCCGATCCGCCTGTCGAACTGCTCGAGCAGGTCGTCCGTCGCCGCCGGGCTGGCCAGGTCGTGTCCTGCGCCCCAGGCGTGGGCGGTGTCGAGGCAGAACGCGACGCTCGACCGGGGGATGCCGGCCGTGTCGAGGGCGCCGGCGATCGCGGCCAGCCCGTCGATGTCGGCGCCGAGCGCCCCGTCGCCGCCGGGCGAGTTCTCGAGCGTGATCGTGACACCGGTGGGGATTCCGGCTGCCGGTGTCGCGAGCGCCTCGGCGAGCCCGCCGGCGAGGCGATCGATGGCCGACTCGGGCGACCCTCCGCGGTGCGCGCCGACGTGGATGTTCAGGATGCCTGCCCCGTACGCTGTGGCCGCCTCGAGCTCGGCCACGAGCAGCTCGATCGATCGCGTGCGCAGCTCGTCGATCTCGCCGGCGAGGTTGATCAGGTACGAGCCGTGGATGACGAGCGGGGCGATCCCGGCCGCGGCGAGGCGCGCCCGGAACGGCGCGAGATCGGGAGGCGGCTCGCTGCGCCGCGCCCAGGTGGTCGGGCTGTCGCTGAAGACCTGGACCGCCGTCGCACCGATCATGACCGCGCGTTCGGCGGCCTCCAGCATCCCCTGACCGAGGGCCAGGTGCGCTCCGATCCGGCGGCCGTCGGGATGCATCGGCGCCATCGTAGCGGCCTCGATCTGGTACGGTCGCCGCCGTGACCGACCGCGAGACCCGACCGAACGCTGTCGCCGGGGATACGCCACGACTGCGTCGGCTGACCGACCGCGAGAAGGTGATCCGGGCCTTCCTGCGCGACGGACGCCTCGCGTCGATCCCGGCCAAGCCGGCGAAGCGCGACCTGCTGCTGCCGGTGATCCTCGATCGCTGCTTCCCGGAGGACCGCGACTACGAGGAGAAGGAGGTCAACATGCGGCTGGCCCTCCTCCACCCGGACGTGGCCGCCCTGCGCCGCTACCTCGTGGATGGCCGCCTGATGACGCGCGCGGCCGGGATCTATCGCCGGGCTCGGCCGATGGCGGGCGCGGGCGAGGCGGAGGCGCGCCCCGAGCGCTGATCGCGGGGGCCGTCAGTGGCGCCCGTTCGCCCGGTGGGCTGCCTTCGTCCGGCCCTTCGTGTACTCGCCGCCGATGACCGGGTCGATCACGCCGAGATCGCCATCCTTGCGCTGGTAGAGGACGTTGACCCGCTCGGTCTCCGCGTCGACGTAGACGAAGAACTGGTGGCCGAGCTCCTCCATCCTGGCCAGGGCGTCCTCTTCGAACATCGGCTCGATCGCGAAGCGCTTCGTCTTCACGATCCGGCGCTCCTTGGCGGCGTCCGCGGTCCCGTCGGCGATCTGGCGCAGGAGATGCTTCTCCTCCTCCGGCCGGGCCCGTACCCGGGGCTTCTCGCGGTGGTCGACCGCCCGCCGCTCGACCTTGTCGACGACTTTCTCGACGCCTTCCTTGTGGGTCGAACCGGCGGCGTGGGTCCGGAGCGGCTGGCCGTCGATGAGGAGCGTGACCTCGACGATGTGGGATTCGGCGGCGCTCCGGTGCTGCTCGATCGAGAGTTCGACGAGGGCGTCGCTCCGGTCGTCCAGGATCCGCTCGAGCCGGCCGAGCTTGCGCTCGACATAGCTCCGGATGTGGTCGGGGACGTCGATGTTCTTGCCCTTGACGATCGTCCACAACGGTCACCTCCCGCGGCCGGGGGCCTCGCGTGCGCGGCGGGTCGCGATGTCTCCGGGGCCGGCGCGACGGGCCGGGCCGCCGGAATCCGAGTCTACACCGGGTGGGTTCGAGGGCCGGTCCGGCGACCCGGCCCGGCCACCGGGGGTTCCTCGGCGCCTACCGCTCGCGGGCGACCGTCACCGCGGACACCCCGACCGCCCCCGCCGCCAGCAGGGGAGCCGCGCAGGCCGACAGCGTGGATCCGGTCGTCACCACGTCGTCCACGAGCACGATCCAGCGGCCGGTCAGCGGCCCGTCGCGCGGCCGCCCGGGTCGTGGACGGAGCCGGAACGCGCCGTGGACGTTGGTCGCTCGGGCAGAGCGGTCCAGGTCGAACTGGGCGGTCGTGGCGCGCGCTCGCTCGAGGATGGGGGCGCACGGCAGGCCGAGGTCCGCCGCCGCGGCCCGCGCCAGGAGTTCGGCCTGGTCGTAGCCTCGCCGGCGCGCCCGCTCAGCGTGGACGGGGACCGGCACGAGGACGTCGCCGCCGGCGCCGGACTCCGCCCAGCGCCGCGCCACCGCCGCTCCCAGCGGGCGGGCCAGGCGGGTCTCGCCGCGGTACTTCAGGTCCAGCAGGGCACGCCGGACGATGCCGCCGAACGGGGCGCACCACTCCAGCTGGAGGAGCGGCGGCGGCACGGTCGACGGGAGACCGATCGGCACGCCGGCCGGCTGGCCGAGGCGAGCGTCGAGGGCCGGGAGGCAGGCGGTGCAGATCGGCTGACCCTCGGCGCCGCAACCGGGGCAGCGGGCCGGAAAGGCAACATCCAGGATCCGTCCGGGCAGGGAGGCGATCGTCGGCACCCACGGAGCGTCGCAGACGCCCCTTCACCGCGACGTATCCCCGGCTCACCGGGGAGGCGCGCCCCGGTCGAGCAGGATGCGATCCCCGACCACGGTCCCGCTCGCGGCGACCGCCCCCTCCGGAAGCTCGATGACGCCGTGGGCGCCGCGGACGAAGGGCACGAGGCCGCGCCAGGCGGGCAGCCGCTCCCGGATCCCCACCACCGGCCGCGCCCCGTCAGGACCCGCCCTGCCCACGAACACCGCGTCGATCGCGAAGCGCATGAACATCATGTGGATGCCGTTGCTGTCGGGCAGCCAGAGGCCGGTCCCCGCGTGCAGCGACGACCGGCCCATCAGCCCCATGAACCTGGCCCACAGCGAGTCGGCCGACTCGACATCGGTGGCGAGGTCCGTGCCCCGGGTGAGGTTGCGGGCCCGGAGGCCCGGCTGCGCCAACGGATGGATCAGACGGCCAGGTTCTGCATGATCAGGATGATCGCCGGCCCGAGGATGATGATGAACAGCGATGGAAAGATGCACCCGACGAGCGGGAAGAGCATCTTGATCGGCGCCTTCGCCGCCATCTCCTCGGCCCGCTGACGCCGCTCGATCCGGAGCTGCTCCGACTGGACCTGGAGCACCTTCGAGATCGACACGCCGAGCTGCTCGGCCTGGATGATCGCCCCGATGAAGTTCGTGAGCGGCACCACCTCCGTCCGCGGGACGATGTCGCGGAGCGCGTCGCGGCGGGCCTTGCCGACGCGGACCTCGGCCAGCGCCCGGCGGAACTCGTCGACGAGCGGGCCCTCGAGCTTCTCGACGACCTTGCCGAGCGCGGCATCGAAGCCGAGGCCGGCCCGCACGGAGATCGTCAGGAGGTCGAGCGTGTCGGGGATCTGGAGCAGGATCGC
>DASSPG010000187.1:0-1707 GCA_035699725.1 Candidatus Limnocylindrales bacterium
TCGACGTTGCCGTCGATGGGCCACTGCCCCAGCTGCCGGCCGCAGTCGAAGTGGCCGCCTACCGGATCGGGACCGAGGCGATGATGAACGCGGTCCGACACGCCGGCGCGGCTCGCTGCACGCTCCGGCTCGTCGGCGGGACTGACCTCACGGTCGTCGTCGAGGACGACGGACGTGGGATCGGCGACACGAGGGGCTCCGGGGTCGGGCTATCGTCGATGCACGAGCGCGCGGCCGAGCTCGGCGGGGAGTGCCGGTTCGAGGCACGGCCGGGCGGCGGGACCCGGATCGTCGCCCGGTTGCCGCTCGTTGTCGATCCGCAGCCGGCCGGCGCGTAAATGGACGAGCCGATCCGGATCCTCGTCGCCGACGATCATCCAGGCTTCCGGTCCGGGCTTCGTGCGCTGCTCGGAGCGCAGGTGGGACTGACCCTCGTCGGCGAGGCCGAGACCGGAACGGACGTCGTCGAGCTCGCTGCGACGCTGCAGCCCGACGTCATCCTGATGGACCTGAGCATGCCCGGCCTCGACGGCATCGCCGCGACCCGGCGGATCGTCGACACGAGCCCGCACATCGCGGTCCTCGTGCTGACGATGGCCGATGACGATGCCGCGGTCTTCGACGCACTGCGGGCGGGCGCTCGTGGCTATCTCCTGAAGGGCGCCGACCGGCTCGAGCTTGCGCGGGCGATACGGGCGGTGGCCGCCGGGGAGGCGATCTTCGGGCCGAACGTCGCCCGCCGGCTGATGGCCTATTTCGCCGGCGCCCCCATCGCTCCGATCCCGGCCTTCCCCGAACTGAGCGACCGGGAGCGCGAGGTCCTCGAACTGATTGCCCGCGGGATGTCGAACCAGCAGATCGTTGATCGGCTCGTGATCTCGCCCAAGACGGTCCGGAACCACGTCTCGAACATCTTCAGCAAGATGCAGGTCCGTGATCGGGCGGAGGCGGTCGTCCGGGCGCGAGAGGCTGGTCTCGGAGGGGAACGGCGCTCGTCCTGAGCCCCACGTCCCGTGCGCATCGGGACCCCGGCCTCATGACGGCGGGCACGCCCGCCGACCAGGATGGCAACGCGGGTGCACCGCCCGCCCAAGATTGCTCGGAGCTGCCGACCGTGACTGCCCGCCCCGCATCCTGGAGTGCGCTCGCCATTGTGGCCTGGCTCTTTGCCGGCTGCATCGTCATCCAGGTTTTCCTCGCCGGCCTCGGCGTGTTCGATTCGCCGCAACGGTTCCTGGCCCACCGGGACTTCGGGTACCTGTTCGGGTGGCTCAGCCTCGTCGCGCTCCTCATCGCCGCGATCGGGCGGCTGCCGCGCCGGCTCATCGGGCTCGCCGGCCTGACGCTGGTCCAGATGGCCCTCCAGTCGGTCCTGATCCTGTTCAGGGAGGACGCCCCCGCCCTCGCCGCGCTGCATCCGGTCAACGGCGTCCTGCTCCTCGTGACGACGCTGGTCCTCGGCCGCCTGGCCTGGCGCGGCCCGCAGGTAGTTGCCTCCGTAACCGCGAACGCGACGCGTGCGACGGATGCGGCGAACCGCGCAGGCGCGTCGTGAGCGGCGTCCGTCGGCGGGCCTGGTGGGTCCTCGCGTTCTTCGCCGTCATGCTCGCGGTGTTCGGTATCGGTGACGTGCTGGGCGGCGTCCTCGCCGACCCGGCGATCACTCGGACCCTCACCGGCCGGTCGCCGGCCGACATCCAGGCGGCG
>DASSPG010000188.1:0-50859 GCA_035699725.1 Candidatus Limnocylindrales bacterium
CGAGCTCGTCGAGCGCAGCGACGAGTCCGTCGTGCTCGCGCTGGGCTCGCTCGAGATCGACCGGTCGGAGAAAGCCGTGGGCGGGATCGTCGAAGGCCCGCCCGAACGCCTGGCCCGGCCGCTTCACGAGCACCTCGCGCAGGGGCGCGGTCGCGCTGCGCGCGCCGTACGCGAGTTCGGTCGTCGTCATCGGCGGAGGATACGACGCGACCCCTTCCCGAGGCAGGCCCACCGCGCTACCCTGCGGCGGTGAGCGGCTACACGGCATCGGCCCGGATCGTGCGGAGCGCACCGCGGCTCGCCCGCGGCGGCTCGACCGACGCCTGGCGTCCGGGCGTACCTGAGCCCCCGATCCAGGCCACGGCCCAGCTGGTCGACACGATCCGTGGCGAACCAGTCGACCCGGTCGCGCCCGATGAGAGCCGCCTCACGGCGATCCGCGAGCGCTGGGCGCAGTTGACGTTCTACCTCTTCGACCGGAACTCCTGGCGAACCTGATCAGCCCGACATGCTGAAGCGCGCCGGGTCGGTCGCGGCCGCGACGGGGCCGCGGGTGACGAGCGCAGTCGCCAGGTGGCGCGCCGATGCTGGTCCGGTCGAGATCCCCCACGGGCCGTGGCCGGCCGCGATCCAGAGCCCCTCCACGCCGGGAACCCGGCCCACGAGGGGTCGACCGTCAAGGGAGAGCGGGCGAGCGCAGGCGCGCACGCCGAGGACAGGAGCGCCGGCGACCGCCGGCACGAATCGAGCGCCGTGCTCCACGAGGTCGGGCGCGATTGCCGCCGGATCCGGTTCGTCGTCGAAGAACGTGGACCCGAGGCTCGACGCGCCGGCTGCGGTGATGAGGCTGAATTCGACGCCGCTCGGCTCGCCACCGGGCGCGATCCCCGTGTCGATCCAGATCTCCTCGAGGACGTGGCGCGGCGGCTCCGGCAGGTCGATCGTCGCGACGACGCCCCATAGCGGACGGATCGGGTTCCAGCGGCCGGTCGGGTCGACGAGGGCTGGGCTCCACGGACCGGCGGCCACGACGCACGCTCCCGCCAGGACACGCTCTCCGTCGACCTCCACACCGGCCACGCGGTCGCCCTCGCGCCGGAGGCGGGCGTCGGCGCCGAGCCGGATCTCGGCTCCGGCGCGCTCGGCTCGGGCGGCGAAGGCACGGGTCGCGGCCGCGGGCGGCACCGGAAAGCCCATGGCGAGCCCGACGGCGGCGACGTCGCCGGCCAGGCCGGGCTCGAGCCGGGCGGCCTCACCCGGGCCGAGGTACGCCGGTTGCAGCTCCGGTTGAGCCATGGCGAGCCTGCGCGCCAGTGCCTCGACCGGGGCCGGCTCGAGTCCGAGATACAGGAGCCCCGCCGGCGCCGCCGGCAGGGCGAAGCCCTCGAGCTCGCGGTACAGCGCGAGCGATTCTCGGTACAGCTCCACGAGCACGGGATCGGACGGGTGCTGGACGACCCCGGAGTTCCTCCCCGACGCACCGGCCCCGATCGTCTTGCGCTCCAGCAGGACGACCTGTGCACCGGCTTCTGCGAGGAAGGCGGCGATCGCGGTCCCGACGATCCCGCCGCCGATGACCGCGACGTCAGCCGTCATGCCATGACGGCTGAGAGTTGGGGCTCAGCCCTCGTGCCTGGCTCCCGAACCGATCGCAGGTGACGGTGCTGGACACGAGTCTGATGCCGCTCCGGCATGTCGCCTCGAGCGGACGGACGATCATCCGGCCGCGGCCGCGACCGGCGTGCCCGCCGACGCCGCGATCCGCCCGAGCGCGCCGACCAGCCGATCGACCTCCCCCGCCGTGTTGTAGTGGGTCAGCCCGACCCGGACGACCCCGCCGGTCTCGGCGAGACCGAGTCGCTCGATCAACCCCGTGGCGTAGAAGTCGCCGTCCCAGACGGCGATCCCCTCGGCCCCGAGGCGGACCGCGACCTCGCGTGGCGCGATGCCCGCGATTCGGAGCGCCGCGGTCGGCGTGCGCTCGTCGTCGAAGCGCGCCCGGTCCGTGATCCCGTAGATCGTCAGGCCGGGAATGGATTCGAGCCCGTCGACCAGCGTCCGGTAGAGATCCATCTCGTAGGCCCGGATCGCCCGCATCCCGGCCACGACGCGCTCGCGCCGCCCGGCACCTCCGCCCGCTCCGGCGCCGCCGTACGCCCCCCCGACGCCCGCCAGGTATTCGACCGCCGCGGTCACTCCGGCCAGCCCCTCGAAGTTGCCGGTCCCGGTCTCGAACCGGTCTGACGCCGGCCGGAGCTTGTAGGCGGGCAAGGCGTCGAGCACCTCGGCCCGGCCGTAGAGCACGCCCGCGTGCGGGCCGAAGAACTTGTACGTGGAGCAGGCGAGGAAGTCGGTCCCGATCGCCCGGACATCGATCGGCAGGTGGGGCGCGGCGTGGACGGCGTCGATGAACGTCCAGGCGCCGACGGCATGGGCCCGCCGGACGATCTCGGCGACCGGGTTGATCGTTCCGACCGCGTTCGACGCCCAGCCGACGGCCACCAGCTTCGTCCGCGGGCCCAGCACCGCGTCGAGCGTCGCGAGGTCGAGCGTGACGTCCGACTCGCGGATGTCCACGGTCCGGACGACGAGCCCGCGATCGGCGGCGATCGCCTTCCACGGCCCCACGTTGCCCTCGTGGTCGAGGATCGTCACGACGATCTCGTCGCCGGGCGCCATCGTCGCCCCGATCGAGCGGCTGACGTGGAACGTGAGCGAGGTCATGTTGGCGCCGAACTTGATCTCGTCGGCGGACGCTGCGCCGAGCATGTCGGCCATCGCCTGGTGGGCCTCGTGGACGCGCTCGTCGCTCCGCCTGCTCGTCAGGAACGGTCCGTCGTGGTTGGCATTCGACGTCCGGTAGTAGTCGCCGATCGCCGCGATCACCGATTCGGGGACCTGCGTGCCGCCGGGCCCGTCGAAGAGCGCGACCGGCCGGCCGCCGTCCTCGATCGAGAGGGCCGGGAACTGGCGCCGGAGCGCCTCGACATCGAACGTGGTCATCGGATCCTCAGAGGGTGGGCGGGTGACGGCGCGATTCGACCGACGAATTGAAGGCGGCGGACCCGGAAGCCCGGGTCCGCCGCTGATCGTAGTCGGTCGCGGGCCGCCCGGCCCGCCGGTGATCAGGCTGCGGCGCTGACGGGCTCGCGCTCGCCGTCCGCCGCCGCGACGACCTCGTCGGCCACGACCTCGACCACGAGCTTGATGTCCTTGCCGACGAGCCAGCCGCCGGTCTCGAGCGCCATGTTCCAGTTCAGGCCCCAGTCCTCGCGGTTGAGCGTGGCCTTCGCCGTGAACGCGATGTGGCGCGTCCCCTGGAAGTTGGTCGTCTCGCCGACGTGCTCCACCTCGAAGGTCAGCGGCCGGGTGACGTCGCGGATCGTCAGTTCGGCCGGGACGCGCCAGCGGTCGCCGCCGAGCGCCTCGACCCCGTCGAAGGCGACGACGATCTCGGGGAAGCGCTCGACGTCGAAGAAGTCGGCGGAGCGGAGGTGGGTGTCGCGGGCGGCGAACCCCGTCGACAGGCTCGCGACCCGGACGCGGATCGTGCCGCGCGCCGCGGTCGGTGCGGCCTCGTCGATCTCGAGGGTGCCGTCCACGTCGCCGAACGTGCCGCGGACCGTGGTGATCATCATGTGCTTGGCCGAGAACGTGATGTCCGTATGGGCTGGATCGAGCTTCCAGGTCGTGGTGCTCATCGGGTGGGTCTCCTCCGGGAGGTCGCTGGGTCGGTCCGCGTCGCGTGGGTCGCCGGGCGGTTGTTGACGATGCAACGATATTGCCTGTTCGTTGACTTGTCAACGAACGACCGACCGGAGTACGATGGCCACCTCATGCCCTCTCCTTCCCTGTCCACGCCCGCGCCCGGCCCGTTCGAGGCCCCCACGGCCGCGCCGGCGTCCGCCGCCGTCGTCGCCGACGAGCCCGGCATCGGCGCGTGGCGGAGCTTCCTGACCGCGCACGCCCGGATCACGCGGCGGCTCGACGAGGAGCTCCAGGCTGCCCACGGCCTGTCGCTCGCCGAGTACGACGCGCTGCTCCAGATCGCCCACGCCCCCGGTCGGCGGGTCCGGATGAACGTCCTGGCCGAGCGCGTCATCCTGTCGCGAAGCGGGATCACCCGGCTCGTCGACCGGCTCGAGGCGGACGGATCGGTGGAACGGGTCGCCTGCGCCAGCGACGCCCGTGGCCAGGAGGCGGTCCTCACGCCGGCCGGCCTGGAGCGGCTCCGGACCGCCGCCGGCACGCATCTCGACGGCGTGCGGCGCTACTTCCTCGACCGCCTCGACCCCGCGGCCATCGCGGGTCTCGAGACCAGCCTTGCCCGGGTGGCCGATCCGCTCGCGATGGGCGGCGCCCGGACGTCCCACGAAGGCTGTCCGCCGGCCGAGGCCTGAGCAGTCCGACAGGCTCCATGGCGGGTCGGCTGCGGACCGGCACGAGCGGCTTCGCGTACCCGGCGTGGGCGCCGCGGTTCTATCCCGTGGGGCTCAAGGGCCCGGCGCTCCTCCGCCACTACGGCGAGCGGCTCGCGACTGTCGAGCTGAACAACACCTTCTACCGCCAGCCGAGCCCGGCCGCGGTCGACGCCTGGCTGGCCGCCACGCCGCCGGACTTCCGGTTCGCGGTGAAGGCCCAGCGCGGATCGTCATTCCGGGCGCTCCAGCCGGATCCCGCCGAGAGCGTCGCGTGGCTGACCCGGCCATTGCGCCGGTTCGGTGATCGGCTGGGGACGGTGCTGTTCCGCGTGCCGGACGGCGTCGCCCGCGACGACGCGCGCCTGGCCGGCCTGCTCGGCGCGTGGCCCTCGGACGTGCCACTCGCACTGGAGCTGCACGACGCGAGCTGGCACGTCGACGAGGTGTTCGGGGCGCTCCGCGTCGCGGGCGCGGCACTGGTCACCACGGACCACGAGGACGATCCCGAGCCGCCGGCGATCCGACGGAGCGGTCCATTCCTCTACCTCCGGCTGCGTCGCCCCGACTACGCGCCCGATGAGCTGCGCCGCTGGCTGGACCGGCTCGAGCCGTTCCTCACCGACGGGCTCGACGCCTACGTCTATTTTCGCCATGACGAGGTCGGGCGAGGCGCAGAGCTGGCCGTGGAGCTGGCGACCCTCGGCGACGCGGCCGGATTCGGAGGCTGATCACGATTGCGTCGCTGCACGCCCTCCCGGGCGACTTCGCCAACCAGTCGCTCAGGGACTGCTACGGCGTCTTTGTCCCGGGTGGCTCGAGGTCGGCCTGCCCCTCTGAGCGTGAATTGGGACGGCCCAACGACTGGCTCGGGGTCCGGACGCCCGGATTTCCGCCGTACGAGTCCAGCCACGACTGGTAGGCGAAATCGGAACCAGGCGCGTCCTGGCACGTCGAGCCGGAGCCGCGCCGTGGTCAGCCGGCGGCGCGCGAGCCCTCGGCCGGACCGAAGACCACGAACAGCGTCAGGTCCTCGGTGATGTCGTGGAAGCGGTGCGGCACATGCGCGGCGACGAACACCACGGACCCCGGCACGACGTCGCGGACCTCATCCCCGACCGTCACCCGGCCCCGGCCCGACACGACGTAGTACGCCTCGTCCTCGGAGTGGGGCTGCTGGAGGTCCGCCTGGCCGGCAGCCAGGACGTACAGCCCGAGGCTCAGGTCGGGCACCGTCAGGAACTCCAGGTAGGGCCGGCCGCTCGCGGTCCGGCGCTCGATCAGCTCGGCGATCTCGAAGGCGTCCACGTCCGGAGCCTAGCAGCGCCGGGAACCATGAACGGGGTTCGACCGTAGGATGGATCGATGACCGATCAACGGATCCACGCCGCCTCCCTCGCCATCGCCGTCCTCATCGCGGCGGCGGCCTGCGGCTCCTCCGGCGGCTCGCCGAGCCCGGGATCCGCCGGACCGGGGGCCGGCGCGACCGGGGGCAACGGCTCCGCCTCCACGCCCGCGGCCAGCGGTTCGGCCGCCGCCGGGTCGCCCTCCCCGGCGACCGCGGCACCGTCGGGCGCGTTCGACCCGGCCACGGTCGCTGTCACGCTGGAGCCCGTCGTCGACGGCCTCGAGGATCCCCTGGCCGTGACCCACGCCGGCGACGGCAGCGGCCGCCTGTTCGTCGTCCAGCAGGGCGGTCAGGTCCGGATCGTCCGCGACGGGGCGCCCGTGGCGGCGCCGTTCCTCGATATCGCCGACCGCATCTCGAGCGGCGGCGAACGCGGCCTGCTCGGCCTCGCCTTCCACCCGGACTTCCCGACCGATCCACGCCTGTTCGTCAACTACACCGACGAGCAGGGCGACACCCGGGTCTCGTCGTTCACCGTCGATGCGGCGACGCCGGACCGAGCCGACCCCGCGAGCGAGCGGCGCCTGCTGTTCGTCAACCAGCCCCATGCCAACCACAACGGCGGCGCGCTCGTCTTCGACGCGGACGGGATGCTCCTGATCGCGCTCGGTGACGGCGGCGGCGGCGGCGATCCGCAGGGGAACGGGCAGGATCTGCGGGCGCTCCTCGGCAAGATCCTCCGGATCGATGTGAACGGGACGAGCGGCGATCGTCCGTACGCGATCCCCGCGGACAACCCCTATGCCGACGGTGGAGACAACCGGGCGCCCGAGATCTGGCTCAGCGGCATGCGCAACCCGTGGCGGATGAGTCTCGACCGGGCGACGGGCGACCTCTGGATCGGGGACGTCGGGCAGGGCGAGTGGGAGGAGATCGACGTCCAGCGCGCGGGCGCTCCGGGCGGCACGAACTTCGGCTGGAACCGGATGGAGGGCAACCACTGCTATCGGGCCGGCTGCGACGACGCGGCCTGGACGCGTCCCGTCACCGAGTACGGCCACGACCAGGGCTGCACCGTGATCGGGGGCCATGTCTACCGTGGCGCGGCACAGCCGGCCCTCGGGGGCGGATACGTGTTCGCGGACTACTGCACCGGTCGGATCTGGGCGATCGACCCTTCGACCGACGCGTTCCGCGAGCCGACGGTGGTGGGTGAGGGCGGGCCCGGGATCAGCTCCTTCGGCGAGGACGAGGCCGGCGAGCTGTACGCGACCAACCTCTCAGGTGGACGCGTGCTGCGGGTGGTCGCCACCCGGCGCTGACCGCAGCCGTCAGTCGATCGCGACGGCGACGACGACCCTGACCTCGAGCTCGCTCGATCCGCCCACGATCGACGTCGATGCGTCGGTCGTCGCCGTCATCGCGAGCTCGGCCAGGAGCCGCGGCGGGCCGCCGGGCCAGCCGCCGTCCGCGATCGCGGTCGCGCGCGGCTGGTCCGGCGAACCTGGTCGCTCATCCCGGACCCGGAGCCGGCCTCGCGCGTGCCCCCCGCCGACGTCACGAGCGGGCGGTGACCGCAGCGGCCGGCGGCTGCGTCGGGCGCTGGACCGGACGAAGGTACAGCGCCAGGACGGACACGACGTACGCCACGTGGACCGCGAGCGTCAGGATCTCCGGGCTGGCCGAGTAGCCGAGGATCGCCCGCAGGAAGGCGCCGACGCCCTCCTTGTGCGACAGGGTCGCGCTGATGTCGTACGCGGTCGCGGTCCAGGGTCCGCTGCCGAGCGCGCCGATCTCGATGAACTCGTGGATCCCGTGGCTGAGGAGGCCCGCGGCGATGAAGATCAGCGCGATCCCGGTCCAGCGGAAGAACGAGCCGAGATTCAGGCGGCGGCTGCCCCGGTAGATGCCGAAGCCGATCCCCGCGGCCACGACGAGGCCGGTCAGCGCTCCGAGCAGGACCCACACCGCGTCGGCCCGAGCTGAGGTCGCCTGGCCGACGAGGAACAGCGACGTCTCGAGGCCCTCGCGGATCACCGCGGTGAAGGCCAGGATGGCAAGGCCCCAGCTCGCCCCCGAGGCCACCGCCCGATCGACCGCGGCCTGGAGCTCGCCCTTGACCGAGGCCGCCTGGCGGCGCATCCAGAACAGCATCCAGGTCACGACGGCGGCGGCGGCCAGCATCATCGTGCCCTCGAAGATCTGCTCCCACGGCTCCTCGAAGGCACCGACGGTGTTGAACAGCACGAGCCCCAGGACGACGCTCAGGCCGACGGCCAGGCCGGTCCCGGCCCAGACCCGCCCGAACTGGTCCCGTCGCCCGGTCCGGGCGAGGTAGGCAAGGACGATGCTGACGATGAGGGCCGCTTCGACGCCCTCGCGCAGGCCCGTCAGGAGGCCACTGGTGTAGGAACCGAGGTCCACGTGTCGCTGTCTCCCGTGAAGGTGGGGTTGCCGGCCGGCGCGGGCCGCACGGAGGAATGTAGCCGCCCCTGCCCAAAAGAGTCAAGCGCCCTTGCATTGGAGATACAGGGCGGCCTGAGTCATGCTGGCCGGACGGACCCGTCACGGTTCTGCAACGCCGGTGGCAGGGGCGCCCGTTGCCCCGTGACAGCCCGGACGCCACGATCCCGACCGTGTACGAGCGTGACCCAGGCCGTTCTCCCGTGCCCACCACGCCGGCGATCCGGCGTGGCGTGGCCAGCCGCCGCCTGATCGGGCGGCGGCTCGCGGCCCACAGCATCGCGCACCGCCGGGCCGCCACCGGGCGACGGCACGGCCGGTCCGGTCCGCCCCGCCGGGGTCGGGCGACCACGATCATCGTCGCTGCGATCAGCACGTTCCTCGTGGGGTCGCTGCTCCTCGTGGGAGCTGCGGCGCTCGGCACCGTGGCGGCGGTCACGGCCCTCTCCCAGGGCCTGCCCGACCCGTCGGGCCTCGGAGCGCTGACGTTCTCGCAGCCGACGGTCGTCTATGACCGGACGGGCAAGATCCAGCTCGGGCGGTTCCAGCGCGAGCAGCGCCGGGTGGTGACCTACGACGAGGTGCCCAAGCTCGTCCTCGACGCGACGACGACCGCCGAGGACCGGACGTTCTGGGACAACAGCGGGTTCGACCCGGCGGCGATCCTGTCGGCCGTCGCCGACAACGCGGCGGGGACGAGCGAGCGCGGCGCATCGACGATCACCCAGCAGCTGGTCCGCGCCCGGCTCCTTCCAGCCGAGGTCGTCGCGCCCGGTTCGGATCGCTACCTGCGCAAGGCGAAGGAGCTGATCCAGTCCTCCCGCCTGACCGCTGCGTTCCCCGGCGAGGAAGGCAAGCAGAAGATCATCACGGCATATCTCAACGAGATCTTCTATGGCCACGACGCCTACGGAATCGCGGCCGCCGCCCGGATCTACTTCGGCGTGACCGACCTCTCGAAGCTCACGATCGCCCAGGCGGCGCTCCTGTCGGGGCTGCCGAAGTCGCCGTCGAACTTCGACCCGTACCGCTACGCCGTGCGCGACGCCGAGGGTCGACTGGTGGTGCCCCTCCACACCCCGCCGGTCGCCCGCCGCGACTACATCCTGCGCAACCTCTCGACATCGCGCTGGACCGAACTCAGCAAGGCCGAGCTCGACGCCGCCCTCGCCGAGCCGGTCGTCCTCCACGGCGACGTCCCGCTGTCGTACAAGGCGCCCCACTTCACCTGGCAGGTCCGGCGTCAGCTCCAGGCGATCCTCGGACCCGAGGTCTCGATCGAGACGGGCGGGTACACCGTGATCACGACGCTCGACTGGAGAGCGGAGTCGCTCGCCGAGAAGTGGCTGGCCGCGGCCGCGATCGCGCCGAACCTCAAGTCGAGCGCCTCGGCCAAGCTGCTCAAGAGCCTCAAGATCGGGTCGGCCGACCGGCGCTGGATCAACGCCCTGCGCGGCAAGGACCTCCACAACGCGTCGCTCGTGGCGATCGACTACCGGACCGGCGACGTGATCGCCTACGCCGGCAGCGCCGGCTACTACCAGGACAAGCTCGCGAGCCGCAAGTTCGAGCCGAAGTACGACGCCGCGGGCGACGGCGCCCGCCAGCCGGGCTCGGCCTTCAAGCCGATCCTGTACGCCAGCGCCTTCGACGCGAAGAAGCTGACCCCGGGCAGCCTCCTGCTCGACATCACCACGGAGTTCGGACGGGGCTGGGCGCCGCGCGACGCCGACCAGCTCGATCGCGGTCCCGTTCTCGTCCGGAAGGCGCTCCAGTATTCCCTCAACGTGCCGGCGATCCGGGCTCTCCAGCGGGTCGGCAGCGAGGCCGTCGCCGCCCGCGCCGAGAAGTTCGGGATCCGCTTCACGGGTGGCTCGAAGGCGTTCCTGCAGGCCGGGCTGGCGGGCGCCCTCGGCACCGTCGAGCTCCGGCCGATCGACCTGACCTCGGCCTACGGCGCCCTCGCCAACGGCGGCGTCCGGGTCCCGCCCCGGATGATCCTCGAGGTCCGTGATGCGTCGGGCGCCGTCGTCTACGAGGCGCCCAAGCCGAAGGGCAGCGCGGCCGTCAGCCGCCAGGCGGCGTACCTCGTGACGGACATCCTCCAGGGCAACACGGACCCGCGCCAGAACCCGATTTGGTCGGCCGCCCTGGAGCTTCGCAACGGCCCGAAGGGCGAGCATCGTCCCGCCGCGGTGAAGACCGGCACGGCGAACGACGCGCGCGACCTCGCGACGTACGGCTATCTCGCCCCGCCGAGGAAGCCCGACGCGCCCGCGTATGCCGTCGGCATCTGGATGGGCAACAGCGACCACTCGAACCCCAAGTCGGCCAAGCCCGCCACCTCGCTGACGGCCGCCGCGCCGCTCTGGCGGGCGTTCGTCCGAGACCTGACCGCCAAGATGCCGGTCGCCAGGTTCATCGCCCCGAAGGGCGTCGTGAAGGCGACGATCGACGGCTGGAGCGGCGGCCGACCCGGACCGTGGACCCGCGAGCGCGTGAACGAGTGGTTCATCGCCGGGACCCAGCCCGGTTCGTCCCGCGCGATCGATCCGCCGGGCCTCCTCTACAGCCGGTCCTGCGGCGGCTGGCGGGTCGACCCACTCAAGGCCGAGCTCGGGCCGCGCGCCTGGGACCTGGCCGTGGCCGACTGGCTCGCCCGGGCCCGGCGCGGCGTCGGGATCGAAGGCCGCTACGAATCGCGGACCGCGTACTTCTGGAACCGGACCGGCTGGGGCGGACCGCTCGTCGGCCCGTGCGCCCCGAAGCCGAAGCCGCCCGAGGAGAAGCCGCCCAAGGACCCCGGCAACGGCGGCGGTGACGGGGGCAACGGCGGCGGCGGCAAGCCCCAGCCGACGCCCTCGCCAGCTCCACTCCCCTGATCCGGATGTTCCTCGACGATGGGTTCGGGCGGTCGGTCGCGCGCGGCGCCGGCCTTGCGGTCGGGGTCGCGCTGATCGCTGCGGTCCTGCTGGTGGGCCTGGCCGCGATCAACGTCCTCGTCCTCGTCTTCGTCGCGGTCATCCTCGGGGCGGGGCTCCAGCCGTTCATCGCCTGGCTCCGTGGCCACCTGCCGATCGGCCGCGGGCCGACGATCCTGCTCGTGTACGGCCTGTTCCTGGCGGCGGTCGTCGCGATGGCCCTGATCGTCGTCCCCGCGGCGCTCGGCCAGCTCGAGACGACGCTCAAGTCGTTGCCGCCCTTCTTCGATCGGGCCCGCGAGTGGGCCGCCGATCTCCGGCCGACCGGGCTGTCCCGGAGCATCACCGCCCTGATCGACGCCGGCGCGCGCGCGATCACCCCGGTCGAGGTCCCGCCCGCCCCGGGCCAGGTCGTCCAGGTCGGGCTGACCGTGGCCGAGGCGCTGACCTCGGTCCTCACCCTGCTGACGGTCGTGTACTTCTGGTTGACCGAGCACGCCCGGCTCCAGCGCTACGTGCTCGCCTTCGTGCCGACCGATCGGCGCAAGCGGGCCCGCGATGTCTGGAACCAGGCCGAGACTCGTCTCGGGATGTGGGTTCGTGGCCAGCTGATCCTGATGGGCTCGATCGGCGTCGGAACCGCCATCGCGTACACCTTGCTCGGGGTCCCCGGGGCGCTGCTCCTCGGGCTGATCGCGGCCATCGCCGAGGCGATCCCGATCGTCGGGCCGCTTCTCGGCGCGATCCCCGCCATCCTGGTCGCCGCGACCGTCTCCCCGGAACTGGCCGTGATCGTGGCGGGGGTGTACCTCGTGATCCAGCTCCTCGAGGGCAATGTCCTCGTCCCGATCGTGATGCGCAACACGACCGGCATCTCTCCCTTCCTCGTGATCCTGAGCGTCCTGATCGGCGCGGCGGCGGGCGGCTTCGTCGGCGCGCTCCTGGCCGTCCCGATCGCGGCGGCGGGCGAGGTCCTGATCGAGGGCCTCCAGAGCCGCGAGGTGCCGGTCGCACAGGATCCGACCTCCCTCGAGACGACCGACGACGAGTCGAACGCGCCGGACGCACCCGACGTGCCGAGCGCGCCCGCGCTCGCCGTCGGCGATCGGTCCGAGCCCACGGTGGCAGACCTGCCGGGCTGACCGTCCAACGGCCCGGTCGCGGCCCGAATGCAACACACCTGCAACCTCGAGGCGCGTTCGAGCCGTTGAGGTGTCATCCCTGCTTTGCGCTACTGCAACGGGACCGCGCGCGCGGTCGCGAGGGACGGCGACGAGGGGTCAATTGGGCCATCAGGATCGCGGGTCAATCGATGGGGCGCTGGGAGCAGACGGGGCGGCGACGGCCGTCCACGCCCCGATCATCGACGCCCCGCGGGCGGACGCCTCGGGCGGCGGACCGATGGAGCTCCCGGCCGACCTCCGGGCCGTCCTGGAGGGGATCGCCGCCGGCGTCACGGTCCAGGACGAATCGGGCCGGCTCCTGTTCGTCAACGAGGATGCCGCTGCGCTGGCGGGGTTCGCCTCGCCCGCGGCCATGCTCCGTGCGTCGCCCGGAGAGATCGTCAGCCGGTTCGAGCTGATCGACGAGGGTGGCAGGCCGTTCGACCCGAGTCGCCTGCCGGGCCGCCAGGTGATCGCCGGACGGACGCCGGAGCCCGTGCTGGTCGGATTCCGCCTGCTTCCCGACCAGGCGGAGCGCTGGTCCATGCTGCGCGCCCGGGGCGCGACCCTGGCCGACGGACGGCGGGTCGCGGTCAACACGTTCCATGACGTCACCCCGCGGATCGAGATGGAGGCGCGGATCCGGGCCAGCGAGCGGCGCACCCGCGAGCTTGCCGAGGAGCGCAGCCGGGCCGAGGTCCTCGCACGGATGCTGGCCGACGCGGTCCTGCGACTCGACGAGGCACAGGACGTGGACGCGACCGCGCAGGCCGCCGCCGAGGCGGGCCTGCCGCTCCTCGCCGACTGGAGCGTCGTCGACCTCATCCAGCCCGACGGACGCCTCCGCCGGACCGCCGTCGCGGCCCGCGATCCCGAGCTCGCGGCCCTCGTCGAGCCACTCCGCGACCATCCATCGACCCACGCCGAGACGAGGGCCAGCCGGCGGGTCGCCCGTTCGGGCACTCCCCTCGTCGTCCCCGACATCGAGGCGTACTGGCGCGACGGCGCGGAGCCCGACCCGGACCTCCGCCGCCTCCTCGTCGCGACGGGAATCCGGAGCGCCGTGGTCCAGCCGCTGTTCGCCCGCGGCGAGGTCATCGGCTCGATGTCCTTCGTGACCGTCGGCGACCGGACGATCGAGCCGGCCACGATCGCCGCATCGTCGGAGCTGGCCAGCCGGGTCGGGCTGTCGATCGCGAACGCCGCGTCCTACGCGGCCGAGCAGCAGGCGCGCCACGCCGCCGAGGCCCTCGCCGAGCGGATGGAGCGCCTCCAGCAGGTGACCCGGATCCTGGCCGAGAGCGCGACCGCGGACGAGGTCGTCTCCATCGTCGCGGACGAGGCGCGGCATGCGCTCGACGCGCGGTCGGTCGTGATCGGGCTGGTGGACGAGTCGACGACGACGCTGACCGTCGCGTTCCCGGCGTCGGATGCCGACACGACCGACGTCGGCTCGGCGGTCGCCGCCGACGAGCCGCTCGCGGTCGCGGTCCGCGAGGCGCGCCCGGTCTGGCCCGATGATCCGGCGACGCGCGGCGCGCAGACGGCGGACGCCGACGGCGGCGCGGTCGCCGCCGTCCCGCTCATCGCGGGCGACCAGACCCTCGGCGGGCTCGCGGTCCGGTTCGAGGACCGACGGACCCTGTCCGCCGACGATCAGCGCCTCCTCCGCTCGTACGCCGACCTCGCCGGCGGCGCCCTGGTCCGCCTCCGGCTCAGCGCGGTCGGGCAACAGCTGCTTCTCGCAAACGAGACGGAGCGCGCCAGGCTCGAATCCGTGCTCCGCCAGATGCCGCTCGGCGTGATCCTGGCGGCCCCGCCCGACGGGCGCTACCTGTTCGCCAACGACACGGCCCGCCGGATCGCGCCGTTCCCGATCGAACTGGGCGACACGCCGCCGTACGGGCGGGTCCGCGGCTTCCGCCGCGATGGGCAGGAGGTCGCGCCGGACTCGTGGCCGCTCCGACGGGCACTGCGCGGCGAGACCGTCGAGAACGACGTCATCGAGGTCCACTACGAGGACGGGACGCGCCGATCATTCGGCCTCAGCTCGGCGCCCATCATCGGGCCCGGCGGCTCGATCGACGCGGCGATCCTGACGTTCGCGGACCTGACGCAGCAGATCCTGGCCCAGGAGCGCGAACGGTTCCTCGTCCGCGCGTCGGAGATCCTCACCTCGTCGCTCGACTACGAGCGAACTGTCCAGAGCGTGGCGGACCTGACCGTGCCGGAGTTCGCCGACTGGTGCGCGATCCATCTCGAGGGCGAGGACGGGGTGCCGGTCCGGACCGCGGTGGCCCATCGCGACCCGGACAAGGTGGCCCTCGCCGCCTACCTCCAGGAGGCGTACCCGCCCGATCCGGACGCGGCGACCGGGACCGCCGCGATCATGCGCTCGGGTCGGTCCGAATGGATGGCCGACATCCCGGCCGAGCTGATCGCGGCGGCCGCGCGCGACGAACGCCACCTCGAGCTGATCCGGTCGCTCGAGCTGCGGTCGTACGTCGCGGTCCCGCTGATCGCGGCCGGCCGGACGATCGGCGTCCTCACGCTCGTCAACGGGGAATCGGGCCGTCGGTTCCGCGAGGAGGACATCGCGTTCGCGGAGAACCTCGCCGCGCGCGCGGCCGCCTCGATCGAGAACGCCCGCCTGTTCCGCGAGGGGGTCCGGTTCAAGCGCCTGCTCGATGCCACAGGCGATGCCGTCCTCATGCTCGACCCCGAGCGCGGCCGGATCGTCTACGCGAACCGTGGCGCGGCCACCCAGCTCGAACGGCCCGTCGAGGATCTCATCGGATCCTCGATCGTCGAGCACGTCGAGTCGCCGGGGATCGCCGCCGTCGAGGCGGCGCTGGCGACCATGGCCGAGGGACGGGACGTGGCGCGGACGGAGACGATCGGCCTCCGCCGTGCATCGGGCGGCACGCTCCCGGTCGAGGTCCGCCTGGAGCACGTGGCGTCGGACGCGGGACCGGTCCGGATCCTCGCGATCGCCCGCGACATCAGCGACCGGATCCGGGCGGAGGAGACGCTGCGCGGCCTGGCCGCCGCCGAGCACGCCCGGGCCGCGGAGCTGAACGCCGTGATCCGGGCAATGGGCGACGGCGTCGTGGTCTGCGATCGAGAAGGCCGGATCATCCTGGCCAACCCGGCAGCGGAGGATGTCTTCCCCGACGTCGAGAAGCGCACCTACCGTGAAGTCCTGGACCTGCTCGAGGATCCCGAGGGGACGGCCCCGGCGCTCGGTGTCCGCGGCGGCCCGGTCGAGCTCAAGGTCCGCGGCGACGAGGACCGCTGGGTGGAGCTGAGCACGTGGCCGGTCGCGAGCGGTCGCGGTGCCGCCGACGACCACGAAGGCGAGACGATCGTGCTGCTCCGCGACGTCACCGAGCAGCGCCAGGCACAGGCCGTCCGTGACACGTTCATCGGGGTGCTGTCGCACGAGCTCCGGACGCCCGTGACGACGATCTACGCCGGCGCGAAGGTCCTCGCCCGACCGGGCGAGCTGGCCGAAGCCACGCGGAGCGAGATCTTCGCGGACATCGTCGTCGAGTCGGAGCGCCTCCACCGGCTCGTGGAGGACGTCGTCGCGATGACGAGGTTCGGGGAGGAGCGCGGCGATGTCGGAGCCGAACCCGTCCTGCTCCAGCGCCTGTTGCCGTCCGTCGTCGCGTCCGAGGACGCCCGCTGGCCGGGCGTCACCTTCGAGGTCGAGATCGAGGGCGGGCTGCCGACCGTGATCGCCGACCCGACCTACGTCGAGCAGGTGGTCCGGAACCTGCTGTCGAACGCCGCCAAGTACGGCGGGCCGGGCACCACCGTCCGGGCCCGCGTCCAGGCGGCCCGTGACGAGGTCCAGGTCCGGATCCTGGACGACGGGCCGGGCTTTCCGCCCGATGAGCAGGATCGCCTCTTCGAGCTGTTCTTCCGATCGGCCCAGACGGCCCGCCAGGCCGCCGGCGCGGGCATTGGCCTGTTCGTCTGCGCCCGGCTGATCCGGGCGATGGGCGGCCGGATCTGGGCGGCGAACCGTCCGGAGGGCGGGGCCGAGTTCGGGTTCGCCCTGCGGGTGATGGACGAGGACGCCTGACCGGCGTTCAGATCCAGCGCCGCCAGCGGGCGGCGCCGAGGATGATGCCGGCCATGATCAGCATCGCCCCGGCCACGATCCAGAAGTTGCCGGGCTCCTCGAAGAACGGCAACTCGAAGTTCATGCCCATGACCCCGGCCAGGACGATCCCGGGCAGGGCGATCGCGGACACGAGGGTGAGTACCTTCATCACGTCGTTGGTTCGCTGCGACGACCGGCCGAGGTACAGGTCGAAGCTGCCGACGAGGAGCTCCCGGGCGTTCTCGACCGCGTCGATCGCGCGTTCGAGGCGCTGGATCGTCCCGGGCCAGACCGGCCCGAGATCCGCCCGCAGCTCGAAATCCGGCCGCTCCAGCGGGAGGAGCGCCTCCCGGTTCGGCGCGAGCGCCCGTCGGAGGCGCGCGATCCGGCGCCGGAGGACGAGGACGGACTGGAGGAACCGCTCGTCACTGCGGACCTGGATCGCAAGCTCGTCGAGGGCGTCGATGTCACGCTCGACCGCCTCGATCTGGCGGAAGTAGGCGGCGATGACGGCGTCGATCAGGCCGGCCGTGAAGGCGGCGGCGTCGAGCGCGCCGAGCTCGGGCTCCTGCTCGATGTCCGTGCGGAACGCGTCGAGTGGCGAAAGCGGTCCGTCGTGGACGGTGACGACGTGGTTCGGCCCGACGACGACATCGAGCTCGTGGCGGCGCGCTTCCGGGTCGTCGGGCTCGACCGTGCCGAGGGTCAGGACGACGCGGTCGGGGAGGCGCAGGATGCGGGCCCGGCGGTCCACCCGGGACAGACGGCGAAGCCCCTGCGGCCCGAGCCCGACGGCGGCGGCCGCCTTCCCGAGCTCATCGGGGTCGCGGGCGTCGACATCGATCCAGAGGAGTCGGTGGTTGGCGATCTTGACGGGCCGGCCATCGCCGAGGTCGATGTCGAGGTCCTGCCCCTTCGCGTCGTACAGGACGGCGCGGATCGTCACCGGATGAAGGCGAGGACTCCCGCGACGACGGCCGCGACGATCGCCATGGTGTACTCCACGAACCGCATCGAGCGGTCCTCGGCTGCCGGCTCCATCACCGGAACGGCGGTCTCCCGCATCATCGATGGTGCTCCTGTCTGGGTGGTCCGGGTGCGGCGCCTGTGGCCGAGCCGGTGAGGTATCTGCGTCAGTGATCTGGTCCGGCTCGGCGGCCCGCACTGGCTGGACCGACGGCCTGGCGGAAGCCTCGCAGGCGTTCGCTCACAGGCGCGGCTGGCGCATCAGCCGCGCCGTATCACGGTCATTGCACGTCGTTCGGAGCCCCGCGACCGGCCGGACTGGTGCTGCGAGGTGCCTGCAACGCCACGCGGCCCAGACGTCGAGCCTCCGTTCGGTGACCGTCGGTAGCGTGGCTCTCCGTGGCCGTCCCAGGCCATACGCGGTGCCCGGAACCGTCGGCACCCGTCTCTCAACGGAGGACTCCCAACCCATGTTCAAGCGAATTCTGCTTGCCCTCACCCTCGCCGCTTCGCTCGGTGGCGCGGTCCTGGCGTGCAACACGCCGGCCGGCACCACGAGCCCGAGCACCCCGCTCTCGACCGCCCCCGCCTCGAGCGACGCGCCGGCCGCGTCGGACCTGATGTCGGCGGAGCCGAGCGCCAGCTGACCCGGACCCGACGAGCGCCCCGGATCCTCGGATCCGGGGCGCTTTCTCATGCCCCGCCGTGCAATGCGCCTGTGATGCACCGGCCGATCCGCAGCGGCTCGCTGCAAGCCGGTCCCGGAGATCATGGCGGCCGGCTCCGACGCCGTCGGGAGGAGACCCTTCATTGACGCGGTGATCGGGGATCGCGCGGACCCAGAATCCGGGTCGCGAGCCGTGAGGATGCGGCGCCAGGCGAGACGATGAGGTCGCCCGGCGCCGCATCTGGCTGTCCGGGGCCGCGCGCCACCCGGCGGCCAAGAACGGCTGTCAGGCCGTTGCAATGAGGAAGGCTCTGACCGTTGCCGATCCGCGCGGCCCGACCATCGATCATCCATCTCGTTCCCGAGTTTCGGGGCATCACCAAGGGATGGAGGTCCAACCTCATGAACATCATCGCCTGGATCGTGCTCGGCGCGATCGCCGGCTACCTGGCCGGCTTCCTCGTCAAGGGTGACGAGGGTCTCGGCGTCATCGGCCACATCGTCCTCGGGATCGTCGGCGCGCTCGTCGGCGGTTTCCTGGCCGGCGTGCTCTTCAACAGCCGCCCGATCGACGGCCCGTTCGACCTGAGCTCGATCGTCGTCGCGACGATCGGCGCGATCATCACCGTGGTCGTGGTCAACATGGTCACCGGTCGCAACCGGACGGGTCGCGGCGCGATCTGACCACGGCTTCCCCGCGGAGCAGGGCTCCGCACCAGCCCAACCGGACGCCCACCCTCCCAGGTGGGCGTTCCGATTCTCGACAGGACCCCCACCCGCTTCCAGGAGAACCAGCCATGACCGACATCCAGGCCGCCGTGGACATCGACGTCCCCGTCAAGACCGCCTACGACCAGTGGACCCAGTTCGAGACCTTCCCGAAGTTCATGGAAGGCGTCAAGTCCGTCCGTCAGCTCGATGACACGACGCTCGAGTGGGTCGCCGACATTGCGGGCAAGGAGAAGCGCTGGGAAGCCAAGATCACCCAGCAGGAGCCCGACCAGCGGATCGCCTGGACGGCGACCGAAGGGGCCCATAACGCGGGGGTCGTGACGTTCCACCGGCTCGCCGAGGGCAAGAGCCGGGTCACCCTCCAGCTGACCATCGATCCGGAGGGGCCGATCGAGAACGTCGGCGCCGCGCTGGGCATCGTCCAGCATCGGGTCGAGGGCGACATGGATCGCTTCAAGGAGTTCATCGAGGCCCGGGGCAGCCAGACCGGAGCCTGGCGCGGCACCGTGGAGCAGACCAACAGCTGACCCGTCCATCACGCTCCGCTCGACGACGCCGGGGGCCCCGTGCCGCCGGCGTCGCTGTGTGTCCGGGCGCTTCAGGCCCGGGCAGGCGGCGGGCCGTCATGGTGGCGCGAAGCCTGCGGTCGATTGCCAGTCCCCTGCAACGGCCGCACCACCGGCCCGCGACCGGGCGCGTGGTGACCCCCGCTACGGTCGGGGCATGACCACGATCTTCTTCCACGCGTCGGCGGTCCGTGACGCGGACGCGACCGATCGTCTCGCCCATCTGGTCGACGCCGGTCACGAGCTGGTCCTCCTCGGCGGCCCTGACCACCCGGCCCTCGGCGCCGGCCCGTGGTCCGGCCGCGCCGACGACCTGCCCGTGGGCCATGCGCGAGGGGCATGGTTCGTGACCGCCGACCCCGCCACCTGCGGTGACCGCCAGGCGGGCCTGCGAACGATCCTGATCGGGCCGCGTCCGGACGCTCCCCGCCCGACGCGCTGCGACCAGACCGCTCGCGACCTGCGCGATGCGGTGCTCGAGATCCTCGCCGCGGACGCGATGTCCTGATCCCGAGGCGGTTCGTTGCAAGGCGCGCAAGAGGCGGCTGCAACCTCCCGACCCGGATGTGGAGCGCGCCCGGTACCGCCGGCGACCGAGACTGGGGTCTGCGGGCTTCCGACCACTGGGGGTCCGGGAGCCCGCAGATCGTTTCCCCTCCCCCTCGTCTGCCGCGCGGCGGAGCGAGTTCCGCAGGCGCTTCCGTTACGTGGATGCAAGGTCCCGCGGTGCGGTTGTGAGGCCTCCGGGACCGCTCAGTCGATAGATTCGCCTCACGCTCGGCGGCCAGACCGACGAGCCCCAAGATGGATATTCCCTCGTGCAGGCGCTTGTGACGGGGCGCCTTCACCCCGATCCCGCGGACGCCCGGAGCCCCCTCCTCCGGGCGTTCCGCACGTCCGGGACCAGGTCCTGACGGCGGAGGCCGCGCGCGGGCAACTGGAAACGCCGGTCGGCTGAGCCGACCGGCGTCTGGATTCTGCTCGGCGGACCTTGGGTCCGCGAGGGTCAGCTGGGGCGCGTCGTCCGGCCGTTGAACCGATCGAACAGCGTCAGCCCCATCGCCGTTGCCGGGATCAGGGCGAGGATCACGAGGATCCGGTTGGCGCCCCCGAGGAGCAGGCCCATCGCCATCCCGAGCGAGAGCGACGTCCCGACCGCGAGCACCTCGTCCGACTCGCGCCGGATCACGGCGTTGGCCTTCTCGATCTGGAGCCCGGTCGCCGACGCGGCCTCCGGGAGCCGCTGGGCGGCTGCGACGGCGCGGTCCGCAACGTCGCTGGCGATCCCTCGCGCGGTCGCGGCGAGATCGCCCTCGTCGTCCTTCGCGCGCGACGAGCTGGTCGTGGAACTGGTGGTGGCCATGGTGGAACCTCCCTGATGTGCGTGGTGTGGTCCGAACCGTAGGCGCTCCGGGGACGCAGCCAGCAGCGAGCGCCGGCGGGGTCGATTGCAGGCGCGTGACAGCCGGTCGACTGCAAGCGCGCTGTCACCCAGGTCGCCACCCGCCGAGGTTCGCGCAATGCCGCCACGGGTACGTTCGAGGCACGGATCGGACCACCGATCCCTCACCCGGAGGACACACTCATGGGCTTCGAAGACACCAAGGCTGACCTCAAGGAAGGCGCGCGCAGCGTCGACAACGAGGCCAAGGAGACCTGGCGCAAGGCCGACGGCGAGGAGAGCCTCTCCGACAAGGTCGCGAACGTCGGCGACGACATCCGCGACACCCTCGGCAACGCCGGTGACGACATCCGACGCCACACGGACGGCACCCCCGAGGACCGCCCGCTGTAGGCACGCCCTTCTGCACGCCCCGACGCCCCGCCGGTCCCACCGGCGGGGCGTCGGTCTGTCCGGGGGCGGATCCGGTGGGCGCAGGGAGCCCGGCCGGCCTGCGATGGAGCCGCAAGACGTCCGCCCACATGGCGCGCCCACCCGTCGAACCGCGACGGCGATCCTGAGGTCCTGATGTACGAACACCGAGCGACCAGCGCCCACGCCACACCGGAGCGGGCTCGTGCCGGATCGGACCTGGGACGAGTGTCCGCGGTCATCGAGGCACTGCCCGAGGCGGTGTTCGTGACCGACGCCGACGGGCGCCTCAGCCTGACGAACCCGGCGGCGGACCGGCTCTTCCAGGCCGAGCCGGTGCATGATCGGGATGATCTGCTCTCACGCTTCGAGGAGGTCTCACCCGCCCGGGACGAGACCCGCCCGTCGCACCATCCGGCCGGCGATGGCCCGCGCCTGCGGACCGTACGTCCCCGCGACCAGCCGAACCGCTGGTTCGCGCTCCGGATGGTCCCGCTCGACGCGACGTCGCCGGGAGGCGCCCGCGCCGATCACGCCGAGCGCGGATCCACGGTCTTCGTCCTGCGCGACGTCACCGATTCGAAGGACCTCCGGCCGGAGCGCGAGGCGTTCCTGGCCGTCCTCTCGCACGAGCTCCGGACGCCGATCACGACGATCTATGCCGGCTCCTCCGTTCTGGCCCGGCGGCCCACGCTGTCGCCGCCGGCCACCCAGATCCTCGCCCGCGACATCAGTGCCGAGGCGGCCCGCCTCTACGACCTGGTGGAGGACCTCCTGGTCCTCGCCCGCCTCGAGCGCCAGGTCCTCGATCCACTCGACGAGCCGGTCGCGATCGGCCGGGCGATCGATGCCACCCTGCGGATGGCCGCGGCTCGTCTCCCCGACGCCCCGATCGTCCGCCGCGGCGTCGCCCACCCACCGTACGTCCACGGTGATGCCACGTACGTCGAGCAGGCCTGCCGGAACCTGATCCTCGCCTCCGCACGCTACGCGGGCCCCGGCGTCGAGCTTGCCCTGATCGTCGAGACCAGGGTCGACCGCTCGGCCGGCGAGGTAAGCGTCGCCGTCATCGATCGAGGGCCGACCCTCTCCGACCACGAGCTCACCCGTGCGTTCGAGCTGCCCGATCCATCGGCCGTCGGCCGGCTGGCGGGCTCCGGGATCGGGCCGTTCGTGTGCCGCCACCTGGTCGAGGCGATGGGTGGCCGGACGTGGGCGCGCAATCGGAGCGACCGGCAGCGCGGCGTCGAGATGGGCTTCAGCCTCCGGATCGAAGGCGAGCGCTAGCCTCCGCGACCCGACCACCCGCCACCCGCCACCCGCCACCGAGACGGGGCGGCTGGGAGTCAGCGGGCGCGGCGGTTCCGGTCCAGGAGCGCCAGCGCCACGTCCACCGCGATCAACGCGAATCCCGCGACCGCGGCCACGGATCCGACGATCGCGCCGCGACCCGATCCCGCGGCGACGCGCTCGCCCTCGGCGGCAACCCGATCCCCCAGCGGCGAGCCGGCCTCGGTCGGCAGGACGCTGCCGGGCGCGCGCCCGGCCAGCAGGTCGCGCTCGACCTGGAGCCGCTGGCGGTACAGCACCTCCCACTCCTCGTGCGACACCTCGAGGGTCGCCAGGTCGCGATCGATCGCGGCCAGGCGCTCGCCGAGCGGGGCGAGCTCCGCCTCGCCCCCGGCCCCCTGGGCGCCTCCCGGCGTGCCGCCGGCGACGCTCGGCCGGCTCAGGGCCTCGATCCGCGCCTCGACGGCCTGCGCCTCCGCGGACGTGGTCATCGACGCCGCGGTCGCGGTCAGGCGGGTCGCGATGGCCGAACGGGCACGGGCCACGACCGCCGTCCTGCCCGCGATGGCGATGTCCGACAGGTAGATCCCGACCTCGAGGTCCGGCCCGACGAGCTCGACCGGCCGGTTCGGGACGAGCGACCCGATCCCGGGCCCGGCGACCCTGGCGAGCATCCGCCCGGGCAGCGCGAGGGGCAGCGGCGCCGGCTTGCGGTCCACCGCGAGCCCGGCGTCGTCGAGGGCCCGCTCGAGATCGGCCACGACCTGGTCGTAGCCACCGGGATGGACGACGATCGGGACGTGGGCGTCGACCCATCGGATCGCCAGGTGGTGGACGAACCGCACGATCGCGACGCCGGCGAGGATGACCAGCGTCGCCGCGAGCGCGGCGCTCAAGGGGTAGCCGCGGACGACCTGGCCCACGATCGCGGCGCCCCGTGGACGGCTCGCCGGATCGACGACGAAGATCGTGGCGATCCCGACGATCGCCGGCACGATCAGCGCCCCGACCAGCATCGCCAGGCGCAGCCAGCCGCGATCGATCGCCTCCGGGGCGGGGACGGCGGCCACGAGGAACGCCCCGAGGTCGGGAAGGATCACGCCGATCACGAGCGCGGCCCAGATGACCGAGCCGAAGGTGACGAGCGCGAGCACGATCTGGCGGCTCTGCGGCACCCGCCCGAACAGGAGGGTCGAGGCCCAGCCGAGCGTCGTCGTGAGGAGCTTGCCGGCGAACCGCCCGAGGACGCCGAAGATCCCCGCCAGGAACGTCATCGCCGCCGCCTCCGCGCGCCGTCGCCGCTCCTCGCGCTTGTGCGGCTCCTCGTGCCGGTGCCGCTCCCCGCGCCGGTGCGGCTCTTCGCGGCGCGGCGCTGCCGCCTGGGGCCTCGGCTGCGCTCCGCGTCCTCGCGCAGTCGCGCCCGCAGGAGCGCCACGACGGCCCGCTCCTCGTCCGGGTCGGTCCGGCCGGGCGGCTCGTCGGTGTCCTCGGCCGCCTGTACCAGGGCCGACGCGATCCGGCCGTCGAGGTAGGCGTCGACGACCGCCGGGTGGACGTACGCGCTCCGGGCGATGGCGGCGGTGTTGCCGAGGCCGTCGGCGGTCGCCTGGATCGCGGCGCTCACGTTGCGCTGCTTCTCGCGATCCGTCGCGCCCTTGCCGAGCGATCGAAGCGCGCGCCAGGCCAGCACCGTCCCGGCCCACGTCCGGAAGTCCTTGGCCGTGATCCCGTCCGCGATCGCCCCGAGGTAGCCGTTGACGTCGTCCGAGGCCACGTCGCGCGTCTCTCCCTCGTCGTCGACGTACTGGAACAGTTCCTGGCCGGGCAGGTCGCGGCAGCGCCGCACGACGCCTGCCAGCCGCCGATCACGGAGGCCCACCTCGTGGACGAGGCCGGACTTGCCGCGGAACCGGAACGTGACGGTGCTCCCCTCCACGGTGGCGTGGCGGTCGCGCAGGGTCGTCAGGCCGAACGACCTGTTCAGGCGGGCGTACTCGTCGTTGCCGACCCGGATCAGGGTGAGCTCGAGCAGACGGACGACCGCCGCGAGCACCTTCGGGCGTGGCAACCCGGGACGGGCCAGGTCGCGCTCGACCTGCTCGCGGATGGCGGGCAGCGCCCGCGCGAACGCGATCAGGCGCTCGAACTTGGCGTCGTCGCGACGGGCGCGGTAGCGGGCGTGGTAGCGGTACTGCTTGCGGCCGCGGGCGTCGCGACCGACCGCCTGGAGATGACCGTTCGGGTGGGGGCAGATCCAGACGTCGGTCCAGGCGGGCGGGATGGCGATGGCCCGGATCCGGGCGAGCGTCTCCTCGTCGCGGATGAGCTCGTCATCCGGACCGCGGTAGGAGAAGCCGCGACCGGACCGGCGCCGCGTGATCCCGGGCCGGGCGTCGGTGCAGTGGCGGAGGCCGGCGAGGACCGTCGGGTCGTCGGTCATCGGTCGCGGACAGCGCAGGTCATCGACGGAGCGTCGGAGATCGACCGTCTCCGGCGCGTGCGTTCCCGGCGGCGTCGTGATGCCAGCCACCTTGCAGGCGCGGGTCGTCATGCGTTCGTAGCGCGCGCGGCGGCGGCGCGCACGCCCGCGGGATGGCGCGCTCGCCACACTCCGCCTGGCACGCGATCGTGTCGCAGGCCGGGTCCGATTCCGCACGGATCCGGGCCCCACGCCCAGACCCCCAGGAGGACGCATGGCTCCCGATCCCCGACCGATCGAGCCGAACCCCGACGAGCCACGCGAGGCCGGGGCCGCCGACCCACGGGCAAGCGGCCGACCGGCGGTGGACCGCCCCGAGCCCGAAGGACGCCCGCTCGGGAGCCCGGCTCCCGAGGAGGTGACCTCGAGCAGCCCCGACGATGGCGCCGGGATCCGCCTCGACGATCCGGACCTCGTCGTCGCGATGCGCGGCGTGTCGCGCCGGTTCGAGGATCGCGAGGTCCTGCGCGGAATCGACCTGACCGTCCCGCGCGGCACGATCCTCGGGATCATCGGCCCGTCGGGGGCCGGCAAGACGACGACGATCCGGATGATGACGGGCGCCCTCGCGCCGACGACCGGGGAGGTCGCCGTGCTGGGCCGCAACCCGAAGCGGTTCCGCCGCCGGGAGCGCGAGCGGATCGGCTACATGCCCCAGTCGTTCGCCCTGTACGAGGACCTCACCGCCGGCGAGAACATCGACTTCGTCGCGAGCCTGTTCGGGATGCTCTGGCGCAAGCGCCGGCGCCGGGTCCGCGAGGTGCTCAAGCTCGTGGACCTCTGGGATGCCCGTGGGCGCCAGGCCGGTCGCCTGAGCGGCGGCATGCAGCGTCGTCTCGAGCTCGCCTGTGCCCTGGTCCACGAGCCCGAGCTGATCATCCTCGACGAGCCGACGGCGGGCATCGACCCGCTCCTCCGAGGCTCGATCTGGGAGGAGCTCCACCGCCTGCGCGACGCGGGTCGGACGCTCCTGGTCACGACCCAGCACGTCAGCGAGGCGGACGAGTGCGATGCGGTGGCGATGATCGTCGGCGGCGAGATCATCGCCCTCGCGGCACCGGACGAGCTGCGTCGGATCGCCACCAACGGTGACATCCTCGACATCGAGACGACCGCCGTGTTCGACGGCTCGGACCTGATCGGCACGCCGGGCGTCGGCGAGGTCACCCAGGACGGACCGCGGCATCTCCGGGTGGTCGTCGATGACGCCGGAGCGGCGCTGCCGATCGTGGTCAACAAGATCAAGGCCGCCGGGGTCGAGGTCGCGTCCGCGCGCGAGCACCGGCTCTCGTTCGACGAGATCTTCGCGATCCTCGTCGCCCGCCACGAGCGGTCGGGACGCGCGGCCGGGGCCGCAGCGGGCGACGAGCAGCGGGCGGACGCGGCATGAGCCCGTTCAAGACCCTCACCCGGATCCTGGCGATCGTCGGCAAGGAGCTGGTCTCGATCCTCCGCCGGCCGGGTGCCCTCCTCAGCCTCGTCCTGGGCCCCTTCCTCATCATGGCCCTCTTCGGGGTCGGGTACAGCGGCTTCCGCAGCCCGCTCGACACCGTCGTGGTCGTCCCCGACGGGCTCGGCCTGCCGACGGATGTCGAGACGTACCAGAGCGTGGCCGGCGAAGGCCTCCGGATCGTGGAGGTGACGAACGACGACGGCTCCGCGATGGAGCGCCTGAACAACGAGACCGTCGACGTCGTCGTCGTTGCCCCGCCCGAGATCCAGGAGAACTTCAAGGCCGGCAGACGGACCGAGATCGACGTCCGGGTGAACCTGACCGATCCGGTCGAGAAGAGCTACGCGATCTTCCTGACGCGCGGGCTCGAGGCCGCCGTCAACCGCCAGATCATCGAACGGGCGGCCACCGAGGGCCAGGGCTATGCCGTCGGACAGGGAGCGGCAGAAGCCGCCCGGATCCCGCCGGACGTGATCGCGGCCCCGACCGAGGCCGTGCTCGAGAACGTGGCCCAGTCGTCGCCGACCGTCGTCCAGTTCTTCGGACCGGCCGTCCTCGCGCTGATCCTCCAGCACATGGCGGTCACCCTGATCGCCCTGTCCGTGGTCCGCGAGAAGAACAGCGGGCTGTTCGAGCTGTTCCGGATCTCGCCGATCACGACGGCCGAGCTCGTCACGGGCAAGCTGATCGCCTACGGCCTGTTCGCCGGCGCCGTGGCCCTCGTGACGACCGCGGTCCTGGTGTTCGGGTTCGGCGTGCCGATGCTCGCGGAGCCCGCCTGGGTCGCGCTCGTCGTCCTCCTCCTGATCTCGTCCTCGCTGGGCCTCGGCCTGCTCATCGCGGCGATCTCGGACTCGGAGCCGCAGGCGGTCCAGCTCTCGCTCCTGGTCCTGCTGGCGTCGGTCTTCTTCTCCGGGTTCGTGCTCGCCATCGAGGAGTTCCGGGAGCCGGTCCGCTCGATGATCTATGCGCTGCCGGTCGCGAACGGCATCCGCCTGCTGACCGACTTCATGTTCCGCGGCGGGACCGTGGTCGTGTGGCAGGTCTGGCTGCTGGCGGGCCTGTCGGCCGGGTACATCCTCGCTGCCTGGCTGCTCCTGCGGCGGGTCATCGCTCGGGCCTGATCGCCCGCCCGCACGGGACGGCAGCCGGTCGGTCGCCGGGCGACCGACCGGACGAAGAAGGACGGGTTCACGGCCCGATTGGGGCACGGGACGCCCGAACGCGCGGCTGAGCGGGGCGGATCCGCCCCATCATCCTTCCGTTCGGTCGCCCGGCGCCCGAGATGATCCGGCTCGTCGCCACGCCAGGTCCAGCCGTGCGTCAGGCACTCGGCGCCCGACAACGCGCGGGTCAGGCGTGGGCCGCCTCGCCCTGGGGGGCCGTGGCCTCCGTTCCCTCGCCGCGTGTGGTCGAGTCCTGTACCCGCTGCTCGCGGCGCCGAGCCGGGATCTCGACGATCCGATCGCTCCCGGCGTCGCCACTGCCCGGGTCCGCCATGCCGAGCATGCGGGCGTACAGCGCCTCGTAGCCGTCGGCCATCCGTGCGGCCGAGAAGCGATGGATGACCGACGCCCGGATCGCCGCGCGGTCCAGGCCGGCCACGGCATCCACGTGGAACGCCAACTCCGTCACGTCGTCGCCGAAGAAGCCGTCGACGCCGTCGCGGATGATCTCGTCGAGCCCGCCGACCCGGCGTGCGAGGACCGGGGCGCCGCACGCCAGCGCCTCGATCGCCACCAGGCCGAAGGGCTCCGGCCAGGAGCCCGGCATCAGCACCGCGTGGCTCGAGGCGAACAGGTCGTCCCGGTCGGCGCCGGACAGCTCGCCGAGGAACTCGACCCGGCGGCCGGCCGCCTTGAGGGCCGGCTGGAAGACGTGCTCGTTGAAGTCCTGCTCCTTCGGCGTCGGGCCGATCTTGGCTGCGATCTTCAGCGGCCGCCCGGCAAGCTCGGCGATCTGGATCGCCTCGACGATCCCCTTCTCGGGCGTCACCCGTCCCACGAACACGAGGGCGTCCGTGCGGCGGCGCTCGAACGGCGCCGCATCGAGCGTCAGCCCGTTGTGGACGATCGTCCACGGGACCTCCGGGTGGACCGACGCCTGCGACTGGCTGATCGCAGCCAGCCCATCCGGGCGGCCGGCGAAGGCGTCCCGTGACCAGGGCAGGTCAAGCCGGCCGTGGAACGTGGAGACGACCGGCGTCCGGGCCGCTCGCCGAAGGGCGAGCGAGTACCACTCCAGATGCGAGTGGATGATGTCGAACTCCGACTCGCGCTCGAGGACGCGGAGGAGCGTGGTGAGCATGTAGCCGCTGATGTCTCCGCCGTGGCCGGCCGGGCGGAGGGCGCTCGGGACGGTCGCCACGAGGCGCCCGGGCACGGCGGAGTCCCCGGAGGCGAACGTCGTCACCTCGTGACCACGCCGGACGAGCTCGGTGACGAGCTCGAAGACGACGCGCTCGGTGCCGCCGTAGCCCTCGGGCGGGACGCGCTCAGTGGGTGGCGCGGCCTGGGCGATGCGCAGGGATCGGATCAAGGGGTCCCTCGTTGCGATGAAAAGGCCGCGGCTCCGTCGACGACGGGGCCGCGGCCAGGCTGCGTGTCAGCGAAGGCTAGACGCGAGGATCGTTCTCCTCGGTCTCCTCTTCGGCCTGGTCGCCGGCGCCGGCGCCACCGGCGGCGCCCACGGCGCCACCGACGACCGCACCGGGAGGTCCGGCGATGGCGCCACCGACGGCGGCACCGGCCAGGCCACCAGCCAGGCCACCGGCGCCCGCGCCGGCCTCGTCGTCACCCTCGGTCGCCTCGCCCGCGAGCGCGCCACCGACGGCGCCGATCGCGCCACCGACGAGAGCTCCCGGAGGCCCACCGACCACCATGCCTGCGCCCGCACCGGCGAGCGCGCCGGCCCCGGCGCCCATGGCCTCGTTGCCGTGCTCCTCGTTCTCGACGGCGGTGCCGTCGACGTCGGTGTCGAGCCGGCGATTCGGATCGTTCGGGTCGTGCAGATCGTTGTGTGGCATGCGTCAAGCTCCCTGTGTCGACTGGGCGATCGACCGGCGAGAGACCGACGGTCGACGTTGAACACCATCGACGGTAGAGAGCGACCCGACGCGACCGCGCATCGCCGTGGTGGACCGGCATATCAGCCGTGTGACGAGGTGGTGGTTCGATTCGCCTCGCCGGGCACCCGCCGTCAGAGGGCGGTCGGGTCGACCTTGGCCGGATCGATGTCGAGCGTCGCCATCGCCTTCGCGACCTTGTCGAGGGGCATCGCCCCGCACCGTCCGAGCTCGGACAGGACCGCCGCGGCGATGTGCGGCGGGTCGATCTCGAACAGCGCCCGGAGCGCCTCGCGGGTGTCGCTCCGCCCGAAGCCGTCCGTCCCGAGCGAGACGTAGTAGGGCGGCAGCCAGCGCGAGACCATGTCCGGGAGCGCCTTCATCCAGTCGGTCGCGGCCACGATCGGGCCGCCGTCCGGACCGAGGACGGTCGAGACGTACGGGACCCGCGCGGTCTCCTTCGGGTTCAGGCGGTTCCAGCGCTCCGCGTCGAGGGCGTCACGGCGGAGGAGCGGGAACGAGGGCGCCGAGTAGATCTCGGCCGCGATCCCGGCCTTCTCGGCCAGCAGGTCGCGAGCGGCGATCACCTGCTGCAGGATCGAGCCCGAGCCGACGAGCCGGGCGCGATGCGCCTTCGGCCCGAGGTCGGGCGCCTCGGCGAACCGGTACATCCCGCGGATGATCCCCTCGTCGACACCGTCGGCCTTCTTGGGCTGAGCGTAGTTCTCGTTGTAGAGGCTGACGTAGTAGAAGACGTCCTCGCCGCGGTGGTACATCCGCTCGATCCCGTCGCGGACGATCGCGGCCAGCTCGTACGCGAACGCGGGGTCGTAGGCGCGGACGTTCGGGACGGTCGAGGCGAGGATGTGGGAGTGACCGTCGTCGTGCTGGAGGCCTTCGCCGGTGAGCGTCGTCCGACCGGCGGTCGCGCCCATCATGAAGCCGCGGCCACGGGCGTCGGCCAGCGCCCAGATCTGGTCGCCGGTCCGCTGGAAGCCGAACATCGAGTAGAAGATGTAGAACGGGATGACCGGGAAGCCGTGGCTCGCGTACGACGTGGCCGCCGCCTGGAGCGAGGCCATCGAGCCCGCCTCGGTGATCCCCTCCTCGAGCACCTGGCCGTCCTTCGCCTCCCGGTACGAGAGCACGAGGTCCGAGTCGACCGGGTCGTAGCGCTGCCCGAGCTGGGCGTAGATCCCGACCTCCTTGAAGAGCGGATCCATGCCGAACGTCCGGGCCTCGTCCGGGATGATCGGGACGATCCGCGACCCGAGCTCCTTGTCGCGGATCAGGTTGCGCAGGAGCCGGGTGAAGACCATCGTCGTGGAGACCGCGGTGTCGGAACCCGACGCGAACTCCTGGTCGATCGCGGGCGCCGGCTTCGGCAGCGGCGCCGCCTTCACGACCCGCTTCGGGATCGGGCCGCCGAGGGCCGCCCGTCGTTCGCGCAGGTACTGGACCTCCTCCGAGTCCGGGCCCGGGTGGTAGTACGGGGCGTCCTTGAGCTTGGCATCGGGGATCGGCAGCTCGAGCCGGTCGCGGAAGATCCGGAGCTCCGCTTCGGACAGCTTCTTGGCCTGGTGGGTGATGTTTCGTGCCTCGACCCCCGGGCCGAGGGTCCAGCCCTTGACCGTGTGGGCGAGGATCACCGTCGGCGCCCCGGTCGACTCCGTGGCGGCCTTGTAGGCCGCGTAGACCTTGCGGTAGTCGTGGCCGCCGCGCCGCAGCTTGGCGAGGTCGTCGTCCGAGAGGTGCTCGACGAGCTTGCGCAGGCGCGGGTCGGGACCGAAGAAGTGCTCCCGGATGTAGGCGCCGCCGGCGACCGAGTACTTCTGGAATTCGCCGTCGAGCGTGTTGTTCATCTGCTCGACGAGGACGCCGTCCACGTCGCGGGCGAGGAGCTGGTCCCACTCGCGGGCCCAGACCACCTTGATCACGTTCCAGCCCGAGCCGCGGAAGACCGCCTCGAGCTCCTGGATGATCTTGCCGTTGCCGCGGACCGGTCCGTCGAGCCGCTGGAGGTTGCAGTTGACGACGAAGGTCAGGTTGTCCAGGCCCTCGCGGGCGGCCACATGGAGCGCGCCGAGCGACTCGGGCTCGTCGGTCTCGCCGTCGCCCAGGAACGCCCACACCCGGGACCTGCTCGTGTCGAGGAGGCCGCGGTTCTGGAGGTAGCGGTTGTAGCGGGCCTGGTAGATCGCGCTGATCGGGCCGAGGCCCATCGAGACCGTCGGGAACTCCCAGAAGTCGGGCATCAGGCGGGGATGGGGGTAGGAGGACAGGCCCTGGCCCGGCACCGACTCGCGCCGGAAGTGGTCGAGCTGGTCCTCGCTCAGGCGTCCCTCCAGGAAGGCCCGTGCATACATCCCGGGCGCGGCATGGCCCTGGTAGAAGATCTGGTCGCCCGGCGTGTCGCCGTCCTTGCCCCGGAAGAAGTGGTTGAACCCGACCTCGTACAGGCTGGCCGCCGAGGCGTACGTCGCCAGGTGGCCGCCGATCCCCGAGAAGCGGTTGTTCGCCCGGAGGACCATCGCGACCGCGTTCCAGCGGACGATCCGCCGGATCCGGTGCTCGATCGACTCGTCGCCGGGGAAGAACGGCTCCTGCTCCGGGCTGATCGTGTTGATGTAGCGGGTCTGGGTCAGCGGCGGCAGCCCGACGTGGAGCTGGCGCGCCCGTTTGAGGAGCTTGTACACCAGGAACCGGGCCCGGCTCTCCCCTTCCTGCTCGACGAGCTGGTCGAAGGACTCGAGCCACTCGCTCGTCTCGTCGGGGTCGATATCGGGGAGCTGGTGCTTGAATTCGTCGAAGTACATCGCTGCCTCGGGCGGGTCGGGTGACGGATCGGCGGTCAGGTGGGCTCGAGCCGAAGGGTCGTGTCGAGGACGGCCGGCGCGACCATCGCCTTCGTCGCCGGGTCATTCGGGTATTTCGCCCAGAGGGCGGCCGATACGCGCTCGATCGAGTCGGGATCGGTGGCGGCGATTGCCGTCGCCGAGAGACGCCTGCCCTGGACGTGGATCGCCACGGCCGGGTTGGCGCGGGCTTCGCGATACCACCGGGCGGTGGGGCCCCGGAAGGAGCGGACGAAGACCTCGTCGCGGTCCACCACGACCCAGATGGTCGTGCGATGGGCGGCGCCATTCGGCGCCTGGGTCTCGATCTCGACCTCCTCGGTGGCAGCCAGCTGCCGGAGGTCGTCGTGCGCAAAGCTCATCGAGGTGAGCGTAGCGGATCACACCCGGATCAGCGCATGGCGCGCCGGCGGACGTGCAGGACGGACCGGTTTGATATGTCGGTGCAACGGTTCTGCAATGTCGCGGGCGGATCGGCGGTACGGGGTCCGGGTCATTGTCCGGGCCACGGGTCGCTCGAACGCGGAGCGTCCGCCGCCGATCACCCGGCGGCACGGTGAACCGGACCGCAACGGAGAACCCCCGATCATGACTCACGACCATCACGACACCGTCGTCGTCGACGACCGCGGCAGCGGCAGCGGCATGGGCGCGATCCTCGGGATCATCGCGATCCTCGTCCTGCTCGCGGCCGTCTGGTACTTCGCCCTCGGCCCGGGCGCCGGATCGAGTGCGCCAACCGACTCCGGCGGCTCGACGACGCCGGCCCAGACCCAGGAAGCACCGGCCCCGACCGACGCCCCCGCCGCCTCCTGACGATCCGTTCATCCAGCCACGGCGCGCCGCCGTGACCCCGCTCAGCGGCGGGCTCGCGGCCCGCCCGCCGACCCGTCACCATCAGGTATCGCGTTTCTCCAAGAGAGGTGTTGTGTGGGTACCCAGCCCCTGGTGCTCGTCGCGGATGACGAGCCGCGGATCACCAAGCTCGTCTCGATCGCCCTGAGCGAGGAGGGCTTCCGTGTCGTCACCGCCACCGGCGGCGAGGACGCCCTGGCCAAGGCCGAGGAGATCCGGCCCGACATCGTCCTCCTCGACATCGTCATGCCGGACCTCGACGGCATCGAGGTAATGCGTCAGCTCCGCGAGCGCCGCCCGGTGGCGGTCATCCTGCTGACGGCCAAGGGCTCCACCGCCGACAAGGCGAAGGGGCTCGACCTCGGCGCCGACGACTACATCGCCAAGCCGTTCCACCCCGACGAGCTCGCGGCCCGCGTGCGTGCGGTCATCCGACGCTCCAGCGGCGCCCAGCCGGGTGCGGGCGTCATCCGCTTCGACGACGTCGAGATCGACCTCGAGCGGCGGATGGTGACCCGGGCCGGGGAGCTCGTGCAGCTGTCGCGCACCGAGTGGCTGCTCCTTCAGCACCTTGCTGCGAACGCCGGCAAGGTCGTGCTCCACACCGAGCTCCTGACGAAGGTCTGGGGCCCGGAGTACCGCGACGACCTCCAGTACCTGCGCGTCTGGGTGTCGCGCGTCCGGCGCAAGCTCGGCGCGAAGCCGGGCGAGCCGGGCCGGATCCGGACGTTCCAGGGCATCGGCTACCTCCTCGACGTCGAGGGGGAGGCGACCAGCCCGACCGAGAGCAGCATGGCGGCCGACGAGGACGTCGAGCTCGACGCCGAGCTGATCGGCGACGAGGCGCCCGAAGCGGCCGCGGATGCCCAGGAGGCACAGCCGGCCAGCGCCTGACGGCCCGACCATCGCGACCAGGAAGGCGCCGGGGCAACCCGGCGCCTTCGTCGTGCCCGGCACATCTGTCGTGCCCGGCACCCCGAGCGCCCCCGCGCTAGCCTCGTCCCATGCACCGCTACGGGCCGACCACCGTCCTGATCGTCGTCGACGTCCAGAACGACTTCGCCGACCCCGCCGGGAGCCTGTACGTGCGGGGCGGCGAACAGGTCGTCGAGTGCGTGAACGCCGAGATCGAGGCGGCCACTCGCGCCCGCGCACGCATCGTCTGCACCCAGGACTGGCACCCCGAGCACACGCCGCACTTCGAACGCGACGGCGGCATCTGGCCCGTCCATTGTGTGGCCGGGACGTGGGGCGCCGAGCTGCACCCCGCCCTCCGCGTGCCTGACACCGCGACCGTGATCCGCAAGGGCGCGAACGGTGAGGACGGCTACTCCGGGTTCACGATGCGCGACCCCGTCACCGGCGAGACCGTCCCGACCGCCCTCGAGCCCCTGCTCCGCGAAGCCGGTGTCACGGACGTCGTCGTGGCCGGCCTCGCGACCGACTACTGCGTGAAGGAGACCGCGCTCGACGCCCGCCGGCTGGGGTTCGCGACGACCGTGCTCACCGACGCCGTGGCCGCGGTCGACCTCCAGCCGGGAGACGGCGAGGCCGCGCTGGCGGCGCTCCGTGACGAGGGCGCCGTCCTCGCGACGACGCAGCCGGTCTGATGCTCCGGGCACTGCTCCGGCTCGCGGCCGTGGGCGCCCTGGGCGCGACCGCCGCCGTCGCCAGCGACGCCTTCCTCCGTCGACGGCGTGGGTCCGCCCCGCTCGAACCGCTCCGGATGCTCGTCGTCGTCGACGCCCCGATCGATCGCACCTGGGCCGTCGTCGCCGACGTCCCTCGCCAGCCCGAGTGGATGCACGAGATGCGGGCGGTGACGTTCCTCGATCCCCTCCCCCTGCGGGTCGGGAGCCGGGCCGAGGCCACGGTGCGCATCCTTGGCATCTCGGTCACCGATCCAGTCGTCGTCACCGACATCACCCCGCCCACCCGGTACGCGATCCGCCACGAGGGCCGGTTCCTGGGCGACGGCATGATCACGCTCGAAGCCGGCGCCACCGGCGAGACGACGATCGTCCGCTGGGAGGAGACGCTCATCCCGCCGCTGCTCCCGGATCTCGGCGCGGTCCTCCAGGCGCCGATCCTGCGAGCGATCTTCCAGGCCGACCTCGCGCGCCTGAAGGCGCTCGTCGAACAGGATCTCGCGCGCGACGCTGCCGCCGAGCCCGCACGGCCCTCCGAGCCCGACGCGCGGGTCGCGTCTGCCCCCCGCTGAGTCACCCACCGCCCCGTGCAGGTCCATCTCGTCGATGCCACGTACGAGCTGTTCCGCGCGCACTACGCCCCACGGCCGGCGGTCATCGGACGCGGCGGGCAGGTCCTCAACGGGGTGAGCGGCCTCGTCGAGCAGATGCTCTACCTGCTCCGCGAGCAGGGCGCGACGCACGTCGGCTGCGCCACGGACCGGGTGATCGAGTCCTTCCGCAACGACCGCTACCCGGGCTACAAGTCGAGCGCCGGCATGCCGCCCGAGCTGCTCGCCCAGTTCCCGATCGCGGAGCGGGCGCTCGAGGCGCTCGGCCTCGTCGTGTGGCCGATGGTCGAATTCGAGGCCGACGACGCAATCGCGGCCGCGGCGGAGCGGTTCGCGGCCGATCCCCGGGTCGAGCGGATCCTCATCTGCTCCCCCGACAAGGACATGGCGCAGTGCGTCCGCGACGGGCGCATCGTCCTGTGGGACCGCCGGCGCGACATCGTGTACGACGAGGCGGGGGTCCGCGCGAAGTGGGGCATCGCTCCCGAATGGGTTCCGGACCGCCTCGCGCTCGTGGGCGACGCGGCGGACGGCTACCCGGGTCTGCCGGGCTGGGGCGACAAGGGCGCTTCGGCGATCATCGGCCGCTACGCCCGGCTCGAGGCGATCCCCGCGCTCGCCTCCGACTGGGACGTGCCGGGCCTGCGCAACGCCGTCGGCCTCGCGGCGGTGCTCCGCGACCACTTCGCCGAGGCCCTCCTCTATCGCGACCTGGCGACGCTGCGGACGACGGCCGACGGCGTGCCGATCCCCGAGCAGGCGGTCGACGAGCTCGAGTGGCGTGGGGCGCGGCGCGCCGAGTGGGAGGCGCTGTGCGACGAGCTCGGGCTGGACCGCCTCCGGGCTCGCCCGCATCGCTGGGCGCCGCTGGCGACCACCTGACCGGGCGACGGAATCCCGCCGTCAGCTGACGAGCCGGCGCAGCTCCTCGTGGTGTGTCGGCGGCGCCGCGATGACGCCGAACTCGCGCTTCGGGCGGGTGATGTCGAACCATGGCCTGCCGTCGGACGCAGTGACCATCGCCCCGCCCCGGATCGCGATCAGCCCGGCGGCCGCCACGTCCCACGCGGAGAGCCCGGTCGACTGGATCATTGCATCGAACCGGCCGTTGGCCACGTACGCAAGCGACAGCGCGGCGCTGCCCATGTTGCGCGACACCCGGATCGCCCGGCGCGTGGCTCGCGCGCGCGTCGCCACGCCCTTGCCGCCGAGGGCGAGCGACACGACGTAGTCGCTCAGCTTGTCCTTCGCGGACGCGGTGATCGGGCGGTCGTCGAGCGTCGCCGGGCCGTCGGCCACCGCACCGAACGTCTCGCCGCGGGCCGGGTCGTGGACGACACCGGCGACCGGCATCCCGTCCTCCACGAGGCCGATCGCGACGCAGAAGAACGGGATCCCGTTCGCGTAGTTGATCGTGCCGTCGATCGGGTCGATCACCCACGTGCGGCCCCGCCCGAGCGACGCGTCCTCGCCCGGGATGACATGGTGTTCTCCGGATTCCTCGGCCAGGATCCCGTCGTCGGGGTAGCGGGCACGGATCGCCCCGAGGATGAGCTCCTCCGAGAGGTGGTCGACCTCCGTCACGACGTCCTTGGAGCTCTTGTGGCTGATCGACAGCACCCGCTCGTAGCGGTCCATGATCAGCTCGCCGGCCTGCGATGCAAGCGCCCGCGCAAATGCGAGGTCGGCACCGTACCGGCTGCCGGCGTACGGACCCGTGACGGGAGGGCCGGCCGGTGCGTCGAGCGTCACGACCGGTCGCCGCACGAGACGCTCAGCTCGCGCGGCTCCGTCCCCAGCGAGCGCACCGTCGCCTGGAACGTCCGGGTCCGGCCCGGCTCGACGAGCGGGCTCTGGACGTACGCCGTCTCCGGGCCGATCCCCGGCAGGCTCGGGTCGCCGATCCGGCACATCGTGGGCGAGCCTGCCGATCCCGCGTTCGTGACCTCGATCGTCACCACCAGCCCGTCGGGAGCGGCAGTGACGTCGGTGATCGCCGCCTCGAACGGCCCGACGCCGGCGACCGTCGCCCGCGCCAGCACGGCGAGGACGATCACCGCGAGGAAGATCCCGGCGAATACGGTGCCGTGCGCCTGGCTCGCCGCCGGCTGGCGCAGCCCGAGCGGATTGCACGCCTCGCACATCGCGTCCGCGAGCGGGATCGGGGTGCCGCACCGGACGCAGCCGTGGGTGAGCGCGGTGGAGGGGGACGTCACGATGCGGATGGTGCCACGAACCGCCGGGGAAGCTCCTCCGGGTGCCGCTCCTCCGGGTGACGCTCCAGCGGCTCAGCCCGCGGCCATCGCCTCGAGCGCGTCGATGTCGGCGTCCGTCCGTGCGGTCAGGACGACCTCGTCCGCGCCGCGCGCCCGCCAGGCCGCCAGCTCCGCCGCCGGATCGCGCTGCCACGCCGTGCCCGCGACGTAGCTCGTCCCGGCGCGCGACCCCTCGAAGCCGACGATCACCCGGCCGGGGCCACGACCCAGCACGGCGCGCGCATCGCGATACACGGGCAGGAGCGCCTCGAGCAGGTCCGGGCGCGTCGTCCACGCATCGCCCGCGCGCGCCGCCATCCGCGCCCCGGTGCGGGTCTGCCCCGCGACGACGATCGGCGGGACCGGTCGGGGCGCGGGCAGCCCCAGCGCGCCCCGGAGCTGCCAGAACTCGCCCGCCAGGTCCACGCGCTCGCCGCTCCACAGCGCCCGGAGGACGACGCACGTCTCCTCCAGCCGCCTGACGCGCTCGGCCGCGGGCGGAAGGTCGACCCCGAACGCCGCGTGCTCCGCCGCATCGCCGCCGATGCCGAGGCCGACCACCACCCGGCCACGGCTCGCGTCCTGGAGCGTTGCCGCGATGCGGGCGAGCACCGCGGGATGGCGGTTCATCACGTTCGTCACGAGCGTGCCGAGCGTCACCGTGCGCGTGAGCGGCGCCACCGTCGCGAGCGATGTCCACGCCTCGAGCGAGGGGCGTCCCGTGCCCCGGCTGGCGAAGTGGTCCCACGTCCAGACGCCCGAGTAACCCGCGCGGTCCACCCGGACCACGGCGTCGCGCCACCACGCATACGGGACACCGATCGGGGCGACCACCACCCCGACGCGGGCCCGCCAGCCGGCCGCGGGATCGGCTGCCGTCAGAGCCCCGTCTCGAACAGCCGGATGTCGTCCGGCGACGCCACGTGCCCGTCCCCGCGGGTGTACGCGAGTGCGTCGCGGGCTCCGAGGGCGTCGAGCCCGGCCGGGAACCGCGCGATCATGTCGAGCACGACCCGGCGGATGCGCTCCGCGTTCAGCTCGAACACGGCCAGGACGTCATGCGCCGTGACGGCCTCGGTCCCCTCCAGGACTCCGGCATCGAAGTCGGTGACGAGCGCGATGCTCACGACCGCCATCCCCAGCTCCCGGCACAGGTAGGCCTCCGGGTACTGGGTCATGTTGATGACCTCCCACCCGGCGTCGGTGAACCAGCGTGACTCCGCCTTGGTCGAGAAGCGGGGGCCCTGGATGACCACGACCGTGCCGCCGTCGTGGACCTGGATCCCCTGGTCGCGGATCACCTCGACGGCGATCCGGCGGAGCGTCGGGTCATACGTCTCCGCGGCGCTCACGTGCGACACGACCGGGCCGTCGAAGAAGGTGTCGGTCCGTCCGTTCGTGCGGTCGACGAACTGGTCGCACACGACGAAGTGGCCCGGCTCCACGTGCCGCTGGAGCGAACCCGCCGCGAACGGCGAGATCACCGCGTGCACGCCGAGGGCGCGCATGGCCCACACGTTCGCCCGGTAGTTGATCCGGTGCGGCGGGATCGTGTGGCGGCGACCGTGGCGGGGCAGGAAGGCCACCCGGCGCCCGGCCACCTCGGCCAGGAACAGGCTGTCCGAGGGAGCGCCGTAGGGCGTGTCCACCTTGACTTCGCGGACGTCCTCGAGCAGCGAGTAGAAGCCCGATCCGCCGAGCACGCCGATCTCGGCCTTGTCAGCCACGTTCACCTCCCATCCGCGACGGCTGCGCCGGCGCGTCGGGATTCTTCCACGGATGCGTCAGTTCCGGTCGATGGGGTTCGCCTGCGCCCGGGACGGCGTCGGCCGGCAAGCCTCCGACCTGGCGTCTGGGGGACTCCGGACTCGCCCAATGGTCCCATCGGGGCCGGGACCCTCGACGTGTCGGAACGACGGCCTGCGCGCACCATCATGAGCACAGCCGCCGGACCCGAAGCCCGGCGCGCCCCACCCGAACGGAGCCCGTGCGCTTTCTTCGACCGACCACCCGCCAGGAACCCGAGCGTCTGCTCTGGTCCCGCGATCTGCGCTTTGCGCGCCGTCTTGCGCGGGAGCTCCCGAATGCGCACGCCCTGGAGCTGGACTCCGGGATCGTGATCCTCGGGCCCGCGTCGGAGCTCACGGACGCCGCGGCGCTTCGGGCCTCGCGCGACGCCCGGGAGCCCGAGTACGGCCTCGTGAGCGTCGATCCGAGCGCGCCCGAGCGCGACCGCTACCTGCTCGCGCTCAGCCAGGCCGTCCAGCAGTCGGGGATCGCCGACCGCATCGGGATGGGCGTCTCCGCGCAGGTGGCCCAGACGAAGCTGCTCGACTACTTCTTCGGCCGCGCCAGCCACACCGTCGAGTTCCAGCCGATCGTCGAGCTCGCGACGGGCCGGCTCCTCGAGTACGAGTGCCTGTTCCGCCCCGACCTGCCCGGGATGCCGACGCTCATCGGCTCGCTCGTCCAGGCGGCGATCGACACCGGTCGCTCGGTCGACCTCGACCTGTACATCATCGAGCACGTGCTCCTCCGGGCGGGCGAGCTCTCGGCCCGGCGGATCGCCGCCGGCGAGCCGCCGCTGCGGATCGCGATCAACCTCACGCCGGCGTCGCTCCTGGATCCGCAGTTCGAGGCGACGGAGCTCGCCGCGGCCGTCCGCGCGGCCGGGCTGAGCCCCCGCCAGATCACCCTCGAGTGCACGGAGCAGCAGGCGGTTTCGGACGTCCTCCCGCTCCAGCGCCAGGTGAAGGCGCTGCGCCGGCTCGGCTTCGGCTTCGCGGTCGACGACGCCGGCGCCGGCTACGCGAGCTTCTCGCTCATCGCGGCGCTCCGCCCGTCGATCATCAAGATCGACCGCGAGATCGTGCACAAGATCGCCGCCGACGACGCAAAGCAGGCGCTCATCGAGGCGTTCGTGTCCTTCGGCCGCCGGATCCGCGCCCGGCTGCTCGCCGAGGGCATCGAGACCCGCCGGGACCTGGCGATGCTGCTCTCGCTCGGCGTCGATCTCGGCCAGGGATACCTGCTCGGCAAGCCCTCCCCGGAGCCCCGGGCGCCGCGGCGGGTCGAGGTCGTCCTGCCGGGCACGCGCCCGGCGCCGCTGCCGGACGTCCTGCCCGAATCCGCCTGACGACGGCCCTGCGGCCGACCCGGCGGCCGATCCCGGCGGCGGACCGGAGCCGTCGCGGTCGATACCATCGGGCGCGATGCCCAGCTCCGATGACGGCACCGCCGTCGCCCCCCTCTCGCCCCGCGTCCGGGCGTTCCTGACGGCACCCCACTTCCTCGCGCTCGCCTCGGTGGACCCCGACGGCGCGCCGCGCCAGGCGCTGATCTGGTACGACCTCGACGGCGACGACCTGCTGGTCAACAGCCGCACCGACCGCCGCTGGCCGCGCAACCTCCGCCGCGACGGTCGCGTCGCCCTCGCGATCTTCGACGCGACGAACCCGCTGCGCTGGGTCGGCATCCGCGCCGTCGTCCGGTCGATCGACGACGACCCGGAGCGCGCCCTGGGCGACATCCAGGCGCTCGCCCGCCGCTATCACCCCGCCGACCCGGCACGGCAGCTCCAGTTCGCGGGGCAGTCCCGGGTCACGTTCCGGCTCGAGATTCGCGAGGTGCACGAGCATCTCGACTGACCCAGGCGCACGAGGAGCGACGATGCCCGTCCGGTTCGGGGCCCAGCTGTGGGTCCAGCAGACGTCCTGGCGCGAGCTGTGCGATGCCGCGCTCACCGCCGAGCGCGAGGGCTGGGACGGCGTATGGGTGTGGGATCACCTGCTCGCGATCTTCGGACCGTGGGAGCAGCCGATCTTCGAGGGCTGGACGACGCTCGGGGCGTTCGCGGCGGTCACCTCCCGGGTCCGGCTCGGACTGATGGTCGGGGCGAACACGGTGCGGAACCCCGGGCTCACTGCGAAGCTCGCCACGACACTCGATCACGTCAGCGACGGCCGCGCCGTGCTGGGAATCGGCGGCGCGTGGTTCGAGCGGGAGCACGAGGCGTTCGGGATCGACTTCGGCTCCGGGTTCGGCGAGCGGCTCGACCGGCTCGACGAGGCGGTGATGCTCATGCGCCGGCTGCTCGACGGGGAGCGGATCGCCCACCACGAGGGCCGCTTCTACCAGATGCATGACGCGCTGGTCGAGCCCAGGCCGATCCAGCCGCGGCTGCCGATCCTCATCGGCGGCAGCGGACCGAAGAAGACGCTGCGCACGACGGCCCGCTACGCGGACGCCTGGAACACGAACGGCGAGCTGGCGAAGGTGCGGCAGGACGTGGCGACACTCGAGGCGCACTGCGCCGACGTCGGGCGTGACCCGGCCGAGATCGAGCGGACGGTGAGCTTCCCGATCCTCATCCGGGACCGGGCCGCCGATGCCGAGGCCGCCTGGGCCGAGCGGATGCGCGCGAACGGCACGCCTGACGCGGGGAAGAACCTGCCCTACCTGCTCGGCTCGCCGGCGCAGGTCGCCGACGCGATCCGGCCGTTCCGTGACGAGCTCGGGTTCCACCACGTGATCGTCCGCTTCCCCGCCCCGCACGATCGGGAGACGCTCGCCCGGATCGGCGAGGTGCGCGAGCTCCTGGGGTGACCGGCCGACCCCGGGTCCTCTGTCTCGCGGGCGGCGTCGGCGGGGCGAAGCTCGCCGAAGGGCTCCAGGCCGCCGTGGGCGAGGCGCTGACGGTCGTCGTCAACACCGCGGACGACGTGGAACGGCACGGGCTGCTCGTCATGCCCGATCACGACACGGTGATGTACACGCTCGCCGGCCGCGAGAACGAGGAACAGGGCTGGGGCCTGCGCGACGAGACGTGGCAGGTCCTCGCCGCGCTCGAGCGGCTGGGCGAGGCGACGTGGTTCCGCCTGGGCGACGGGGACATCGCCGTCCACCTGGCCCGGCATGAGCGCCTGCGCCGCGGGATGTCGCTGACCGAGGCGTGTCGGGAGCTCCAGCGCGCGCTGGGCGTCCGGGCGCGGATCCTGCCGATGACCGAGACGCCGGTGCGGACGCGGGTGCGCACGGACGACGGCTGGCTCGACTTCCAGGACTACTTCGTCCGGCTGCGGCAGGCGCCGGAGGTGCACGAGATCGCGTTCGCCGGCATCGAGGCGGCGACCCCGACGGACGACGTCCGGGCGGCGATCGGCGCGGCGGAGATCGTGGTCGTCGCGCCGTCGAACCCGCTCGTCTCGATCGCGCCCATCCTCGCCGTGCCGGGCATGACCGGCGCGCTCGCGGCCGCGAAGGCCCGAGGCGTCCCGGTGGTCGCGGTGAGCGGCATCGTCGGCGGGCGGGCGCTGAAGGGCCCCGCGGACCGGATGCTCGCCTCGCTCGGCCACGAGCCGAGCGCGCTTGGCGTGGCGCGCGGCTACGTCGGGCTCGCGGACGTGTTCGTGCTCGATCGCGTGGACGCGGCGCTCGCCCGTTCCGTCGAGGCGCTCGGTCTTCGGGCCGTCGTCACCGACACGATCATGACCGACGACGCGTCGCGAGCGCGGCTCGCCCGCGAGGTCCTCGATGCCGTCACCCCGCGCCGCTGACCGAATCTGGCTCGCCGACTGGCGGCGGCGCGTGTCCGAGCTGTACGGGCACGTCCGGACCGAGGCGCGAGCGGACCCGGAGCGGGCGTGGAACGCGTGGCGGGCCGAGCGGGAGTCGCTCTTCCGCACGCACCCGCAGTCGCCGGTGCCGGTGGCCGAGCGCGAGGCGTTCCGGGCCCGACACTGGCCGTACGACCCGACCCTCCGGTTCGAGCTCGGTGTGCAGGCTGCGCCGGAGGCCGCCGCGTCGCCCGGGTCGACGGGACGGCTCGCGGCCACCGCGCCGCTCGCGCCGATCGCGCTGCCGAACAGCGGCGACCAGGAGCTGGCGTTCGACCGGATCGGCGCGCTCGTGCTACCACTGCCGGACGGACCGGCGCTGCTGTCGGTGTACTGGATGCGCGGCTACACCGGCGGGATCTTCGTGCCGTTCCGGGACGTGACGTCGGGCAACGAGACGTACGCCGCCGGGCGGTACCTGCTCGATACCGCCAAGGGCGCTGATCTTGGTGGTGACCCTGACGCCGGCACGCTGATCGTCGACCTCAACTTCGCGTACCACCCGTCGTGCGCGTTCGACCCGCGCTGGGCCTGCCCGCTCGCGCGACCGGATGACCGCATCGACGTGGCGGTCCGCGCCGGCGAGCGGCTGCGGTGATGGATGGCCGGGGCGCCCACCTGGTGCCGCCTGCGCTGCCGACTTCCTCCCGTGCTCCGGTCCTCCGCGACCACGGCTAGCATCACCGTGTGAACGAGCCCGCCCGGACGACCGTCGTCGTGCCCGTCCGCGCGCTCGAGGGCGCGAAGTCCAGGCTCGGCAGCGTGCTCGACGCGGAAGAGCGAGCCGCGCTCGTGCTCCGGCTCCTGGACCGGACGCTCACCGCGGCCACGGCCGCCCGGAGCGTGGGCGAGGTCGTCGTCGTCTCGCCCGATCCCACCGTCCTGCGCCGAGCGCAGCGGCGGGGCGTGCGCGGGATCGCGCAGCGGTCGAGCGGCCTGAACGCCGCGCTCGAGGAGGCGGCCCGCGCGACCCGCGCCACCGGACGGCTGCTCGTGCTGCCGGGTGATCTGCCAGGGGTCAGCCCGCAGGCAATCGACGCGCTGGCGGCCGCGGCCGATGGGGCGGGCCGGCCCGTCGTCGTCCTCGCTCCGGACCGCCACGGCCGCGGGACGAACGCCCTGCTGCTCGATCCGCCGGGCGCGATCCGGTTTGCCTTCGGCACCGACAGCCGCGCCGCGCACCGGGCGAGGACGGAAGCGGCCGGGGTGGCATTCGTCGAGGTGGCCGGTCCGCTGTCGCTCGACATCGACACGCCGGACGATCTGCTGCTCGCCGAGAGCGAGACGCCCGAGGCGCTCGGGGTCGCGTGACGGGCGAGGACGGCAGCGCCGGCCGCACGGGCGCGAACGGGCGGCTCCAGGTCATCGCACTCGAGGGCATCCCGGAGATCCGCGCCGGGGACGACCTGCCGGGCCTGATCGCTGATGCGGTCGCCCGCGCGCCGGGCGTGCTCCCGTTCGAGGCCGGTGACGTCCTCGTGGTGACCCAGAAGATCGTGTCCAAGGCCGAAGGCGCGGTCGTGGACCTCCGGACCGTCGAGCCCCGGCCGGAGGCCGTCGCCTTCGCAGGGCGCTGGGACCGCGATGCCCGCCAGATCGAGGTCGTCCTCCGCGAGGCCAGGCGCGTCGTGCGGATGGAGCGCGGCGTGCTGATCACGGAGACGCCGCACGGCTTCGTTTGCGCGAACGGCGGCGTCGACGCGTCGAACGTCGGGCCCGGGTCGGGGGATCTCGTCACCCTGCTGCCGGCGGACCCCGACGCCTCCGCCGACCGCATCCGCGACGGCCTCCGCCAGCGCTTCGGCAGCGAGGTCGCCGTCATCGTGTCGGACTCGTTCGGGCGGCCGTGGCGCTGGGGCATCGTGGACGTCGCCCTCGGGGTCGCCGGCATGCGCCCGCTGGAGGACCTCCGTGGCACGCCCGACGCCGACGGGCGCGTGATGCGCTCGACCGTGCGCGCCGTCGCCGACGAGATCGCGTCCGCAGCCGAGCTCGTGCTGTCCAAGGCCGGTGGCCGCCCCGTCGCCCTCGTGCGCGGCGCGAACCCGCCAGCGGGTCAGGGCTCGATCGCCGGCGAGGCGCTCATCCCGGCCGACTGGGACCTGTTCCGCTAGCACCGGCAACCTCGGTCCGCCCGCCACCGGTACGCTCCGGCAGCGATGAAGCTCGGGCTCCAGGTCTCCTCGTTCACGTGGCCGGGCGGCGCCGAGGCGATCGGCCCGACGCTCGCCCGCATCGCGCGGACCGCGGACGAGGCCGGCTTCGACTCGATCTGGGTGATGGACCACTTCTTCCAGATCCGGGGCATCGGCAAGGCCGAGGACCCGATGCTCGAGGGCTGGACCACCCTGGGCTACCTGGCCGGGCAGACGCAGCGGGCGCGCCTGGGGCTGATGGTCGGCGGGGTGCACTACCGGGGCCCCGGGCTGTGGATCAAGGCCGCCACGACGCTCGACGTCCTGAGCGGCGGCCGGGCATGGCTCGGCATCGGGGCGGCGTGGAACGAGGACGAGTCCCGCAGCCTCGGGTTCGGGTTCCCACCGCTCGGGGAACGCTTCGAGCTTCTCGAGGACGTCCTCCGGATGGCCCACGGCATGTGGTCCGGCGAGCGCGGATCCCAGGAGCACTACGAGGGCCGCCGCGTCACGGCGACCCGGCTGCTGAACTCGCCGCAGTCGATCAGCCGCCCGCGGGTCCCGATCCTCGTCGGCGGCGGAGGCGAGCAGCGCACGCTGCGCCTGGTCGCGACGTACGCCGACGCGTGCAACGTGTTCGGCGGGCCGCAGGCGATCCACCACAAGTACGAGGTCCTCCGGCGGCATTGCGAGGATGTCGGACGCGACCCGGCCGAGATCGAGCGCTCCACCCTCCAGACGGTCCGCCTCGCCGACGACGGCAGCGGCGCCCCGGGCGACACGCCGGCCCAGGTGGTGGACCGGTTCGGCGAGCTGTGGGACGCCGGCGCGGAGCACGTGATCTTCAGTCTGCGCGACGTCTGGCGGATCGATCCGATCGAGACGATCGGCCGGGACGTCATCCCGCACCTGCGGGCGCTGTGAGCCGCGCCAACCCGGCCGCGTCCGCTTCTGGATACCCCCAGGGGGTATCCTCCGCGAAGTGCTACAGTACATGCCGACATGCCTGACGACGCGCCCGCCAGCAACCCCTTCGGCGGCCTGAAGATCGACTTCTCGGGCGGCGCCACCGCCGACCCGAACGGCACGGCCGGCACGAACGGCACCACCGGTGCCGGCCTCGCGCCGTTCGGCGGGATCAACATCCTGTCCGACGCCGGTCCGGCCGACGTCGCGCCCGTCCCGGCCGGTCCCATCGACCTGTCCAGCGGCGGCTCCCGCACCGAGGCGAAGCTGATCATCGTGGGCTCCGGGCCGGCGGGCCTGACGGCCGCGATCTACGCCGCCCGCGCGAACCTCGCGCCGATCGTGCTCGGCGGCTCCGTGCCGGGCGGCCAGCTGATGCTCACGAGCGAGGTCGAGAACTACCCCGGCTTCCCCGAGGGCATCGACGGGCCCGTCCTGATGCAGAACTTCCGGTCACAGGCCGAGCGCTTCGGCGCCGATGTCGTGGACGTCGACGTCGAGCGGGTCGACTTCAGCCGCCGGCCGTTCCGCCTCTGGGCGCGCGGCATCGAGTACCGGGCGCACTCGGTCATCATCGCCACCGGGGCCTCGGCGATCTGGCTCGACCTCGAGAGCGAGCAGCGGCTCCGCGGCCGGGGCGTGTCCGCGTGCGCCACCTGCGACGGCTTCTTCTTCCGGGATCGCGAGATCGCGGTCGTCGGCGGGGGCGACTCCGCGATGGAGGAGGCCCACTACCTCACGAAGTTCGCCCGCAAGGTTCACCTGCTCCACCGGCGGGAGGCCTTCCGCGCCTCGAAAATCATGCTCGACCGTGTGCTCGCCCACCCGAAGATCGAGGTCCACACGAACACCGAGGTGGCCGAGGTCCTGGGCGACGCGAAGGTCGACGGGCTCCGGCTGCGCGACACCGCGACGGGGTCCGAGCGCGAGATGCCGATGGAGGGCCTGTTCATCGCCATCGGCCACCGGCCGAACACCGAGGTCTTCCGCGACTGGATCGAGGTCGACGCAAAGGGCTACGCCGTCCCCCACGACCACACCCGCAGCCGGATCGAGGGGGTGTTCATCGCTGGCGACGTCGCCGACCACCGCTACCGCCAGGCGGTCACCGCGGCGGCCGACGGCTGCCGCGCGGCGATCGACGCCGAGCGGTGGCTCGAGGCGCAGGGCATCACCGAGGCGGCGACCGCGACCGCGTGGTAGGCGGACCGGACGTCACGACGGCGCCGATCGAGCGGGGACCAGGGCGGGGCGATCCCGGTCCGCGACCGGCACCCGCATCGACGTTCCGCCCCGAGCTCGAGGGACTGCGGGCAATCGCGGTCGGCCTCGTGCTGCTGTACCACGCCGGCGTGCCCGGGGTGGCCGGCGGCTACGTCGGCGTCGACGTCTTCTTCGTCCTGTCGGGCTTCTTGATCACCGGGCTGATCGTCCGCGAGCTCGAGGCCACCGGGCGCGTGTCGCTGGCCGCGTTCTACGCGCGCCGGGCGCGCCGCCTGCTGCCCGCCGCCGCGCTCGTGCTGGTCGTGACGGTGATCGCGTCAGCGCTCGTCCTGCCGCCGCTCCGGGTGCCGGACGTGGCCGGCGACGCCGCGGCCGCCGCCGTGTACGCCTCGAACCTGCGGTTCGCCGTCCAGGCGACCGACTACCTCGCGGCCGAGCTGGAGCCGTCGCCGCTGCTCCACTTCTGGTCACTGGGGGTGGAGGAGCAGTTCTACCTGTTCTGGCCCGCGCTGCTCGCCGCCGTCGCGGCCTGGGGCGGCACCCGGGCCGGCGTCCATCGCGGCTTCGAGCGGCGCCGGCTCATCGCGACCGTCGCCCTCGTCGGCATCGCGTCGCTCGTCCTCTCGATCGCGCTCACCCGGATCGCGCAGCCATGGGCATTCTTCTCGCTCCCGGCGCGGGCGTGGGAGCTCGCGCTCGGCGGGCTCGTGGCGCTCGGCGTGCTGCGCCTGGGATCGCTGCCCGGCCGGGTCGCCGCGCCGCTCGTGTGGATCGGGCTGGCCATGACGGTCGCCGCGGGCGTCCTGCTCGGGCGGGACGTGCCGTTCCCCGGCGTGGCCGCGCTGCTCCCGACCGCGGGGGCCGCGCTCGTGATCGTCGGCGCGACGGTCCGGGCGGACGTGCTCCCGGCCCGGCTGCTCGCCACCCCCCCGATGCGGTACCTCGGCCGGATCTCGTATTCGCTCTACCTCTGGCACTGGCCGCTGATCGTGCTTCCCGCCGCCGCGCTGGACCGGGAGCTGCCGCTCGTGGCGCGCCTCGCGCTCGCCGGGCTGTCGGTGGTCGCAGCGGCGGCAACCCACCGCTGGGTGGAGGATCCGATCCGCCACGGCCGCTGGGTGGGGATGAACGTCCGGCGCAACCTCGCGCTGGCGGGCGCGACGACCCTTGCGGTCGCGGTGCTGTCGATCGGGACCGGCCGGGTGGCGCTGCTGCCGCTGCCCTCCGCCGCGGCGTCCGAGGGGGCGGCGCTCGGGGATCCGCGCGTCCTGCCGTCCGATCCGCTCGCCGGCGTCGTTCCGACAGCATCCACCCCGGCCGAGACGGCCCCGCCGGCCCCCTCGGCCGACCCGCCGGCCGGCCCCACGGCCGAGCCTCCGACGGCGACCCCGCCCGGCTCGCCTGCTCCGACCCCGATGCCGGCCACGCCCGGCGGTCCCGTCCCGGACGACCTCCTGCCGCCGCTCGCGACGGCGCGCGACTCACTGCCGCCGATCTATGCCGACGGCTGCCACCTCGACCAGCCGACGACGGCGTCGGGCGAGTGCGAGTACGGGGTCCCCGAGTCCTCGGCGACCGTCGTGCTCCTCGGCGACTCGCACGCGGCGCAGTGGTTCCCCACGCTCGAGCGGCTCGCGACGGTCGAGGGCTGGCGCCTCGTGTCGCTCACGAAGTCCGCGTGCGCGATGGCCGATGTCACGGTGTTCAACCTGTCGCTCGGGCGGGCCTACGACGAGTGCGACGCGTGGCGGGCGCACGTGCTCGAGCGGGTGACGGCCGAACGCCCTGTCCTGGTCGTCGTCGCGAACGCGCGCACGCACCAGCTCGCTCTCGACAGCGGTCGCGTGCCCGCTCGCGAGCGGCCGGACCTCTGGGACGCTGCCCTCGAGCGGACGCTGTCGCAGCTCCGGGCCTCCGCGGGGGCGGTCGTGCTCGTCGGCGACACGCCGCGCGCCGGGGTCGACCCGCCGGTCTGCCTCTCGGAGCACCTCGACGACGTCCTGGCCTGCGCGACGCCCGCGGACGAGGCGCTCGCCCCGGCCCGGACGGCGGCGGACGCCGCGGTGGCGCTCGCCACCGGCGCCGAGTTCATCGATCCCACTCCCTGGGTGTGCCCGAGCGACCCGTGCCCGGTCGTCATCGGCCGGTTCCTCGTCTACCGGGACGAGCACCACCTCGCGACGCCGTTCGCGACCGCCCTCGCGCGGCGCATGCATGCCGAGCTGCCGCGAGGCCTGGTCACGGCGGGAGGCGGCTGATGGGCTTCCCCCGCGGTGCGGGCCGTCAGGCGTCGGGCGGCCACGGCGGTGCCCGCCGGATGATGGGCGGCCCATTCGGGGCGGGCGACGACTTCGAGCCCGTCCCGCCCGAGCGACGCGGCCGGACGATCCGGCGGATCGTCCGCTTCTTCGGTCCGTACCGCCGGCAGGTCGCCATCGTCACGATCGCGATCCTTGCCACGAGCCTGCTCGGGCTGGTGAACCCGATCCTGCTCAAGCTGCTCATCGACGAGGCGATCCCGCGCCTCGACTTCGGGCTGCTCAACCTGTTCGTCGGGCTGATGATCGCGATCCCGATCGTGTCCGGGCTGATCGGCGTCTACCAGAGCTATCTCTCGAACGTGGTCGGCCAGAACGTCATGGCCGATCTCCGCAACGCGCTCTACGACCACCTCCAGCGGATGCCGCTCCGGTTCTTCACCGTCACCCGGACGGGCGAGATCCAGAGCCGGCTCGCGAACGACGTCGGCGGCATCCAGTCGGTGGTCACCGACACCGCGAGCTCGATCACCTCGAACGTCGCGGTCGCGCTGTCGACGATCGTCGCGATGTTCATCATCGACTGGCGGCTCACCCTCCTCTCGCTCGGGCTGCTGCCGTTCTTCGCCTGGCTCACGTACCGCGTGGGCAAGGTCCGGCGCGAGGTGAGCTCGGAGACGCAGAAGGCGCTCGCGGACATGTCGGCGGCGACCGAGGAGACGCTCTCGGTGTCGGGCGTGCTGCTGACGAAGACGTTCGGCCAGCAGGCGCGGGCGACGGATCGGTTCCGGGGGTTGAACGTGCGGCTCGCCGGGCTCCAGATCCGGCAGGCGATGGTCGGCCGCTGGTTCTTCATGATCATCGGCACGATCTTCTCGATCACGCCCGCGTTCGTGTACTGGCTGGCCGGCTGGCTCGCGATCCAGGGCGACCCGACCGCGCCGACGATCGGCGACATCGTCGCGTTCACCACGCTCCAGTC
>DASSPG010000189.1:0-16485 GCA_035699725.1 Candidatus Limnocylindrales bacterium
GACGGCGGCGCGGACATCGTCGCGCTCGCCGATGCCCTCGGCCTCGAGCGCTTCGCCGTCGCGGGCTGGTCGAGCGGCGGACCGTACGCTCTCGCCGTCGGGGCGCTGGCGCCAGAGCGGATCCGCGGTCTGGCGGTCATCGCCGGCGACGCCCCGACCGACGAGCTGCCGGAGCTCCTCGAGGAGGAGTCGGGGGCCGGGCGCGAGCGGATCCGGGCGATCCGTGAGGGCGACCCCTCCGCGCTCGCGAGCCTTCGGGCGCGCCTGGCCTGGTTCGCCGAGAGCCCCGATCGGTTGCTCGGCGCGGCGACCGGCAACGACGACGAACCCGACATGCGGATGCGAGCGGTCCCGGCCTACCGCGCCGCGCTCGAATCGATGTTCGCGGAGGGGTTCCGCCAGGGCAGCGCCGGCTTCGAGGCCGACTGGCTCGCGTCCTACCGGCCGTGGGGGTTCCGGCTTGCCGACGTCCGCGTGCCCGTCGATGTCTGGTGGGGCGATGCCGATCGGCTCAGCTCGCGGGGGCATGCGGACGCGCTCGTGGCGCGGATCCCCGAAGCACGGTTCCACCTGGTGCCGGGGGGCGGCCACTCGATCGCAGCCACCGAGTGGAGCGCGATCCTCGACGCGCTCCTGGCGTCGCGGGACGCCTAGCCCGCCGGTTCGCCCGCCGTGACGGGCAAGGCGTCACCCAGGATCAGCCGTCGGAGCAGCGGCATCGGCGGCGCCCCGTGCGAGACGCACGCCTCCAGGTGTTCCCGGTACCGGAATCCGGGCGTCGCGCCGTAGTCGCCCACGACCCGTGGAGTGGGCACGGCCGCCGCGCCACGCGGATCGCCGGATGCCACCGCCGCCCGCCGGCGCACCTCGTCCTCGAGGTCCCAGAAGGCGAGTGACCCGACGAAGTACGTCGAGAGCTGCGTCGACGACAGGCGCGCTCGGTCGAATTTCGACCGTGCCTGCGCCTCCTCCTGGAACGCGCCCTCGACCATGAGCCGGACGGCCTCGTCCCCGGTCATCCCGGCGGTGTGGAGGCCGACGTCGATCAGGGCGTTGACGACGCAGCGCAGGTAGTACTTCCAATGGGTCAGCATCAGCGCCGGGTCGTCGGCGCCGTAGCCTGCGTCGGCCATGACCTGGGTCACGTACACCGCCCAGCCCTCGGCGTAGACGCCGCTCCAGAAGATCGACCGGGCGAGCGAGCCGCTCCGGTTCGCGTACACGCCCTGGAGGTAGTGGCCCGGGACCGCTTCGTGGATCGTGAGCAGCCGGAGCATCCGGGTGTTGTCCTCGCGCAGCGCCGATTCGGACTGCTCCGGGGTCGCGTCGTCGGCGATCGGGGTGATGAAGAACATCGCCTTCTGGCCCCGGTCGAGCGGACCGGGCGAGCTGAGCATCGCGCCGGCGAACGAGCGCAGGAAGATCGGCGTCCAGTCGATCTCGAGCGGCTCCTCCGCGAGGCCGATCAGGTCCTGCTCGCGGCAGAATGCCTCGATCCGGGCGAGCTCCTCGCGGCAGAAGTCGAGCGCGGCGCCGCGCTCGGGATGATCGGCGGCCACGGCGTCGAGGACCGCGCGGACCACCGCGTCGTCGTCCGCGGGGACGGGTGCGCCGGCCAGCCAGTCAGGCGCGATCTCGCGCGCGATCCGGACCATCTCGGCGCGGACCGCCGCGTATTCGCGCTCGGCCCGCTCGCGGATCCGCGCCGGCGTCATCGCGGGGTCCTTCATCGTGTGGACCATCTTGGCCGCGAACAGCTCCGGTCCCAGCCGGCCCTCGCCCTCGCTTCGCGGCAGGACCGTGTCGCGCAGGTGGGTCTCGAACGTCGCGAGCGCCGCCGCGGCGGTCTCTCGCGCCGCCCGCAGCCGGGGCAGGACGGCGGCCGTGTCGGCGTCGCCGGCGGTCGCCGCCCCCTCCGCGGTCGCGATCGCCTCGTCGACGAGGCCGATCAGGCCGGGCCACTGCTCGAGCGCCTTCTCTGCGTGGAAGCGCGCCACCGGCCGCCCGCCGTGACCGACGAGCACGTCGCGGGCTCCGTCGAGCACCGCGGGGAGGGCCTCCGCCCGCGAGGCGAGCGACGCGAGCCGCGTCGCGAGGGGCGCGAAGTCGCGCGAGACCAGTCCGAAGAACCCCTCCCCGACCAGGTAGATCCACGCCATCGCGCTCCAGGACTCCTCGCGGAGCTCGTCCGCGTCGAAGCGGATCGCCTGGAGGACGCCGAGGATCACGTCGCGATCGACGGCCTCGTCGGTCGACAGCATGTCATCGGCGAACCGCTCGAGCTGAGCGGTCCAGCCGTCCACGAAGGCGAGCCGCTCGATCCGACCCCGTTCGGTGACATCCGGCCAGCGGCCGTCGTGGGCGTGCATCCCGGCGCCGGTCGCGGAGATCGGGTCGAGCGCGAAGAAGGCGTCGAAGAAGGCGGCGACGCGCGCGGCGAAGTCGGTCAAGGGGTCCTCCGGTCTGATGGCCCGAGTCTAGCCGCAACGAGGGTCGCCCCCGGTCGCCTCCCGTTGGCCGCGTCCGCGGCGACGAGCAGCGAGCCCCGAGAGCCCCGAGCTCGACGCCAAGGCCAGTTCGTGCTGGGACGGGTGGTCGCGGGGTGCGATTACCATCGATGGCCATGGCGACACCCGAACGACTCGAGCCCGTCACGCTCGAAGGACGCCGCGTCAACCTCGTCCCGCTGGAACTGGAGCACGTGCCGCGCCTCGCTGAGGTCGCCCTCGACCCGGCGCTCTGGCGGTGGACCCTCGCCCGCCCCACCGACGAGGCCGGCCTCCGCGCCTGGGTCGAGGCCGCGATCGCGAGTCGGGAGTCGGGCACGGAGCTGCCCTTCGTCATTCTCGAGGCGGGCACCGGCCGGCCGATCGGCAGCAGCCGCTACCTGAACATCGTGCTCGAACACCGCCGGCTCGAGATCGGCTGGACGTGGGTCGCGCCACCGTGGCAGCGGACCGGCGCCAATCGCGAGGCGAAGCTGCTGATGCTCAGCCACGCCTTCGACACGCTCGGCTGCCGCCGGGTGGAGTTCAAGACGGATTCGCGCAATGAGCCGTCGCGCACGGCCCTGATCGGCATCGGCGCCCGGTTCGAGGGAATCTTCCGCAACCACATGGTCATGCCCGAGGGGCGGATGCGCCACTCGGCGTACTACAGCGTCATCGACGAGGAGTGGCCCGCCGTCCGGGCCGGGTTGGAGGCGTCGCTCGCCCGCTGAGGCGATCGACCGCTGCGTCGCTGACCCGCTGAGGCGATCCGCCGCTGAGCCTGTCGCGCGCTGACCCCATCTGCGATGATCGGCCTGCCGGATCGGATCGGCCGGCTGCAGCCGTGAACGGAGGGACCACGTGGTCGAGCTCATCGTCCGGATCCTGATCAACGCCGCCGCGCTCTATGCGGCCGTGCGGCTCCTGCCGAGCAACCTGCTCTCGTTCGACTTCGGCAACGACTGGTGGAAGCTGCTCGTCGTTGCGCTCCTGTTCGCGCTCGTGAACAGCTACATCAAGCCGATCGTGAAGGCCCTCTCGATGCCGATCGGGGTCATGACGATGGGCCTCGTCGCGTTCGTGATCAACGCCGCGATGCTGCTCCTGGTCGCGCTGGCGTCGGCTCAGCTCAAGCTCGGCTTCAAGGTCGGCGACTTCCCCCCGAACATCACCTCGGACACGATCGTCGGAGCGATCGTCGGCGCCCTGATCATCAGCGTCGTCTCGACGATCGCGAGCATCGCGCTCTCGCCACGGAAGCTCGTCTAGGCGATGGCCGAAGCGGCCGATCCGGCCGCGTCGAGGGACGGCGCGGCCGGATCCGGCGGTCCGCAGCGAAGCGGCGGCTCGGCCGAGCCCGTGGATCGGCTGCCCGCGATCACGGGCGAGCTGCGGGCCGCGGCGCGCCGATTCGGGACACCCCTGTACCTGACGGACGAGGCGACGGTCGCCGCCGCGATCGACGAGCTCCGGCTCGCGTTCCCGGATCCGTGGATCCGCCAGTACTCGGTCAAGGCGAACGACGCCACCGCCGTGATCCGCCTCGCGACCGGCGCGCGGCGCGGGATGGGAGCGAACGTCGTGTCGCGCGGCGAGTGGGCCGCGGCACGGGCGGCCGGGCTCCCCAACGAGCGGATCACGCTCGAGGGTGTCGGCAAGACCGATGCCGACCTGGCGGCCGCGGTCCGCGCGGCGGCCGACGGGCGGCCGCTCCTGTGGATGGCGATCGAGTCGGCGGACGAGGCCGAGGCGCTCGCCGCACGGGCCCGGCGGGCGGGCCTGGGGACGGGCGGGACCCCGGCCCTCGACGTCCTGGTCCGCCTGAACCCCGACGTCGCGCCGGAGACGCAGGCCGGACTCGCGGTGGGCGCCGGGGGCTCGAAGTTCGGGATGACCGAGACGGAGCTGTCGGCCGTCGTCGAGCGGCTGGCGTCCGACGACGGTCGCGCGGTCCGAGTGCGCGGGATCCAGATCCACGTCGGGTCGCAGCTCGGCGCGGTCGACGCCTGGCGCGACAGCGTGCGCAAGGCCCTCGCCCTGCTCGGGCTGCTCCGCGGCGGGCTCGCGGACGTCGACACGCTCGACGTGGGCGGCGGGTTCGGGGTGCCGCCGCTCGGTCAGCCCGGGCCCCGCCCGGAGCGCTTCGCCCGCGAGCTTCCGGCGCTCCTCGAGGCGATCCCTGCCGATCGGCGGCCGCACCGCTTCGCGATCGAGCCGGGACGCTTCGTGGTCGCGCGAGCAGGCTGGCTGGTCGGGCGGGTGCTCCACGTTCGCGAGCGAGGCGGGCGTCAGGTCGTGCTCGACACCGGGATGACGGAGCTCATCCGGCCGGCGCTGTACGGCGGGATCCATCCGATCGTCGCGCTCACCTCCCTGGGCCGCCCGCTCGAGGCCGCCACAGCGGCCGACGCCCTCACGGACGTTCACGGCCCGATCTGCGAGTCCACCGACGAGCTCGGAGGCCACCTCCTCCCACCGCTCCGGCGGGGCGACCTCGTCGCGATCCGCGATGCCGGCGCGTACGGCGCATCCCTGTCCTCGACGTACAACGGCCGGCCGCGCCCGCCGCAGGTCGTCCTCACCGCGGACGGCCGGCTCGTGCTGGCCCGTCGCCGCGGAAGCCTCCGACCATGAACGCGAGACCCCTCGGACGGCTCGTGGCGGTCGTCGCGCTGGCCGCGGCCGCCGTCGCCGGTCCCGCGACCGCCCGCGCCGCGGGCGAGACCCCGGTCCGGGTCCCCGATCAGGCCGTCTACGATCTCGCCGCTGTCTTCGATGTCGCTGCCGAGCGCACCGCCGAGAGCCTGGCCGCCGTGATCCGCGACAACGGCGCAGCCGACGTGGTCGTCGTCGCCGAGACCGTCGACGGGCCGCGTTCCGCCGACGAAGCGGCCAGGCGCGCCGCCCAGCTCCGGATCGCGCTCGGGGTGGGCGACGGGTCGGAGCGCGGCGGGGCGCTCGTGTCCTTCGGGATCGATGCGGACGGCTGCACCGCTCGCGTGGTGGTGTCCGGCGACTCGCTGTTCGAAGCGGAGATCCTGTCGCCGGACGATTCGGCCGCGATCGTCGCCAGGGACCTGGAGCCCCTCGTCGCGCGCTGCGACCACGACAGCGCCCTGCTCGTCGGGCTCGGCCGGATCGCGACCGCCGCATTGAACGCCGGGGTGGACGCGTCCGGTGGCGAGACGAACGCCGGACCCCCGTTTCCGGATCCGGTCGACGGCGTCGCCGTCTACGACCACGCCGGAATCTTCGCGCCCGAGACGATCGCCGCCGTCGAGCGCCAGATCGACGCGATCGAGGAGCGGACCGGCGCCGAGATCGCCGTCTACACCCAGCTGGTGGAGGACGGCCGCTCGACCGATGCCGCCGACGCCGACGCGCGCGCCCTGATGGACCAGTGGGGCGTCGGCCGGAAGGGGTTCGACGACGGGCTCGTGATCCTGTTCGACATGTACCCGGACCGTCGCCGCGGCCAGGTGATCCTGTACGGCGGGCCCGGCTTCCGCGCGACGTTCCTCGACAACGCGGCGAAGCAGCGGATCTTCGAGGTCGACATGCTGCCGCGCCTGCGCGCCGCCGACTTCGACGGCGCGCTCATCGTCGCGATGGAGCGCGTGGACGCCGCGGCGACCCCGGAGAATGCCGCCACCCTCGAGCGGGCGCGCCAGATCAATGCTCTCGCCGGCCTGGTCGTCGCCCCGCTGGTCGGCATCCTGCTGGTCGCCTGGGCGCTCTGGTCGTGGCTCCGCTTCGGTCGGGACCCGGTCTATCTCGACGATCCGTCGATCCACATGGCCGGCCCGCCGGAAGCCCTCACCCCGGCGGGCGCGGCGTTCGTCCTGGCCGGCTCGTCGTCCCGGCGGGCCCTGACGACCGCCCTCCTCGACATCGCGAGCCGGGGCACGATCGCCTTCCGGGAGGAGTCGCACCTGCTCGGGCTGCAGAAGAAGGTCGGAATCGCGACCGAGCTGCCGGAGCCGGATCCCCGGACGCGCGCCCGGCAGCTCCGCAACGACGCCCGCAAGCTCGGTCGGGCAGAGCGCCTGATCGAGGACCGGGTCAGCGCCCTGGCCCGCAAGTCCGGCGGCTACATCGAACCCGACGACCTCCTCGAGCTCGGCGCGTCGGTCGGCGACTTCGATCGTGCGCTCGAGACCGAGGTCGTCCAGCGCGGCTGGTTCGGCGAGAAGCCGTCCGCGGTCGTCGGCCGCTGGCTCGTCCGAGCCGGGCTGGCGGTCTTCGCCGGCGTGGTCGCGATCGGTGCGGGCGTGGCGCTGCCGAGCAGCGGCCTCCTGTTGATCGGGATCGCGGTTCTGATCGCCGGAATGCTCATCGGCATCCTGTCGCGCTCGATGCCCGCGGTGTCCCTCCCCGGGGCGATGATCCGGGCGATGCTCGCGGCCTACCGCCGGACGCTGCGCAAGACGATGGAGCAGGCCCGCTCGATGGACCAGGTCGTCGCCGAGGCGGGCCTGCCCTGGCTCGAGACGCCCGACCAGGTCGTGGTCTGGGGCACGGCACTCGGCCTCCACGAGGAGATCGAGCAGGTCCTCGAGCGGACGCTCGAGGACACCCGGGACGGCCGGATCGCGGCGGGCTCGGCGTGGGTGCCTGCCTGGTACGCCACCGGCGGTGGCGGCTCCGGGTTGTTCGGCGGGGATCGATCCGGGTTCGCCGGCGCGGCGGCGGGCAGCGGCGGCCTCATGGCGAGCGGGGCGATCCCGGACCTCGGTGGGATGATGGCCACGCTCGGGACGATCGGGAACTCGCCGTCGTCGTCGGGGGGTGGCGGTGGCGGTGGTGGCGGTGGGTTCGGCGGCGGAGGCTCGGGCGGCGGAGGCGGCGGCTCCGGCGGCGGCTTCTAGCGCCGGTCGGGGGACATTGCGTCTCCCGCCGGCTGTCCTGCCGCCGACGTGTCGCGCATGAGCGTCAACCCTCGGCCGCGATCAGGTTCAGCGCGGCCACGAGGCGCTCGACGTCGTCCGGCCCGTTGTGGAGCGCGCTCGAGATCCGGATCAGGCGCCGGGCAGGCTCCGGCGATTCCGCGGCGAGGACCGGGAACGGATAGACCGGGACCTCCACCTGGTGCTCCTCCACGAGACGAGCCTGGAGCGGATCGGTGTCGAGCGGCGAGGAGCCGCCGCCCGTCGCCGCCCACGGGCCCGCCGTCGGCAACGGCAGCGCCACCATCGAGCCGATCATCCCATCGGGTGCGGGAGCGTCCACCGGCAGGCCGAGTGCCGCGGTCACGATCTCCCGCGTCCGCAGCGCAAGGTCGTGGTTGCGCTCCATCACGCGCGCCCACCCGCCGTCGAGCAGTCCACCGGTGAACCGCAGCGCATCGCCGACGGCCAGCCAGGCGGTCGGGTCGAGCGTGCCCTGCCAGTCGAACTCGGCCCGGAAGCGGCTGCGCGACCCGGGCGGCTCGTTCGCGCCGTGCGAGATGACCGGCGGCCGGATTCCCGGCTGGCGGTCGCGTCGGACGTGGAGGAATGCCGCGCCCTTCGGCGCGCACGTCCACTTGTGGAGGTTCGCGGCGTACCACGCCGCACCGATCCGTTCGACGTCGATCGGGACCATGCCCGGCGCGTGCGCTCCGTCGACGAGCGTCTCGATGCCGCGCTCGCTCAGGGCGGCGACGACCGCCTCGATCGGGAAGACGAGTGCGCTCGGGCTCGTGACGTGGCTGACCAGGGCGATCCGCGTGCGGTCCGTGGCCGCAGCCAGGATGGCGTCGAGGACCGCGTCCGGCGACGCGACCGGGAACGGCACCCGCGCGACGACCACGCGGGCGCCGTGACGGGCGGCCACGCCGCGCAGGACGTTGATCGTCGCGTTGTACTCGTGGTCGGTCGTCAGCAGCTCGTCGCCGGGAGCGAACGCGAGGGAGCGGAGGACCGCGTTCACGCCGGCCGTGGCGTTCACGAGGAGCGCGAGGTCGTCCGGGTCCGCGCCGACGAACGCCCCCAGGTCGCGCCGAACCGCGGCGAGGAGCCCGGGCAGGTCGCGGGCGAAGAACTGGACCGGCTGGGCCTCCATCCGATCGCGCCAGGCCCGCTGTGCCTCGAGGACCGGTCGCGGGCAGGCTCCGAACGATCCGTGATTCAGGAAGGTGACCGCCGGGTCGAGGCCCCAGTGCCGGGCGAGGTCGGACGGCATCCCAGAATGATGACGGGTACACTCCGGCCCGTGGGTGCCGTCGACACGATGGATACGTTCTTCGAGCTGCTGAACGCGGGCAACCGCGAGGCGGCCGTCGGGCTCATGGCCGAGAACGCGGAGATGCGGATCCACGTCGGCGACAGCGCCCAGACCCTGCGCGGCGTCGAGCGCGTCGGCGGCTGGTTCCTGCGCGGCGACGCGGGGCTGCGGATGATCCCGGGCGACGTCCGCGACACGGGCAACACCTACGAGGCCGATGTCCTCGTCGTCCGGCCGGGAGCCCCATCGCTCCACCTCGACGCCACGTTCCGGGTCGAGGCCGGCAAGATCACCTCGATCAACCTGGCCCCGCGATAGTCGACGGGCGCCCGCGGTCGTCCGGGAGCGCGGAATGCGTCGGAGCGACTCCCGCTACGGGGCAGCGGACTCCCCGATCTCGTCCGGCGGCGCCTCCGATGGCGCGGGCAGCGTGATCTCCTGCCCCTCCACGATCCTGTTCGGATCCTTGATCGATGGGTTGGCGGCCATCAGCTCCTCGATCGTGATCCCGTTCGCGGCGGCGATCTTCGAGAGCGAGTCGCCCTTCTTGATCGTGTAGATCCGGGGCGTCGGCGCGGGCGGTTGGGTCGGCGCGATCGACGCCGATGGGGCCGCAACCGCGGATGCGCTCGGCCGCGCCGCACCACCCGGGTTGCTCGGCGACCCGATCCCGAGGATGCCCGGCAGGAAGAACAGGCCGACCGCGAGGAGGCCGACGAGGATCGCCAGGCCGGCGATCCGCGACACGTTCGGCATCCCGACCCGCGACCGGATCATCGGGTAGGCCTCCTGGCGGCGAGGCCGCTCCCAGTCCGGTCCGGCCGTTCCGCCGAGGTGCTGGTCGTACGCCCGCGGGCGGCGAACGGGTCGGCGCGGCTCCTCGTCCTCCTCGAACTCCGGCCCGTCGTCGTCCACCGGCGGGCGCGCCCGACGCGAGGACCCGACCGAGGCCGCGGCCGCGCCGGCCGACGAGGAGGACCAGCGGCGATGGTCGTCGTCATCATCGTCGTCGCGGTCCGTGGATCCCCCGGCGAACCGGTCGGCGGGGCTGCCCGCGAGGCCCTGCCCGGGCTCCGTCACCCGTCGGCCCAGAAAGGGCGGCGGCTCGGCCTCGTCGTGCGGTTGGTCGCGGGATGCCAGCCACGGGGGCGGCGCGGCCCAGTTGCGCGGCGGATTGCGGTGGATCACGTCATCCTCGTGCCGGTCGGGCGCACCCGCCGGTCCGTCGTCGTCGGCATCGGCGTGTGCGTCGGACCCGGCCGCAGCCGCCGCACCGGCCGCGCTCGCCGCGCTCACCGCGGCCTCGCTCCGCGCGGTGTCCGCTCGCGCCCGTGCGGCCTCGCGTCGCGCCCAGTCCTGGAAGATCGGGCAGACCGGGAAGGCGCTCGAGAGGCAGTACGCCTCCTGGTGGGCGAGCGCGCGCGGCGCCGGCTGCGGCTCGGCGTAGCACCGGTGGCGGTGATCGGGGACGGTGGCGCGCTCATCGCGATCGTCCTCGAAGGCGACGAACGGACAGGCGGAGGCGCCGTCCGCGAGGGGCAGGACGCGTTCTGTCACCGGCCGATGATAGCGGTCCCGTCAGTCCTCGGCGGTCGCTCGCTCGGTGCCACGCCGGCGGCCGGCGCCCGTGGCAGCGGTCGCGGAGGGAGCCCCGCGGCCATCCGAGCCGGGCATCCCGAGCATGATCGTGTTGCCGCTCGAAGCACCGAGCTGCTGGAGGATCCGGATCTGCAGGAGGCCCGGGTTGTCGTCGAGCATGCGACCGGCATTGGCCAGTCCCCGCAGGGCGGCGGTCTCGCCGCGCGCCCGCTCCAGGGCGGCCTCGCCTTCGCGGCGGGCCGCCACGATCCCGGCGAACGCCCGCTTCAGCTCCGAGGGGACCATGACGTCGCGCACGTCCACGCCGAGGAGCTCCACCCCGAGCCGAGCGACCTCGCTGGCCACGGCACCGCCGACCGCCGGACCGAGATCCGCCCGGGCGGCCAGGATCTCGTCGGCGGTCCGGCCCGCCAGCGCCTCGCGGAGGCCGGCATGAAGCGCGGTGTACAGCGCCGAGATGTAGTTCTGGTCGCTCGTCACGGCCGCGACCGGATCGGCCACGACATAGCGGGCGGTCAGGCTGACCCGCAGCGCGACCCCGTCGGCCGTCAGGATCTCCTGGCCCGGCACGGTGATCGAGGTCGGCCGGCCGTCGATGACGTGGAGCTCCGTCAGCGGCCGCAGCGCGACGTGTGTGCCCGCATCGACCAGCCCGACCAGGCGGCCGCGACGGTAGCGCAGGCCGCGCTGGTGGTCGTGGACGGTGACGATCGAGAGGAACGGGCGAACCACGACCGCGGCAATCACGATCACGAGGAGCAGCACGACGACGACTTCCACCCGGTCCTCCCAGCTCGGCGGCGCGTTCGTTGCCCATCGCGACGGGTCCCGGAGCGACGACGGAGGCCCGAAGCCTGCAGGGCCGTCGATCCGGTCGCCTCACGGGCCAGACCCGGTCGCGACGAGCTCACTGCAGGAATCGAACCTGCCAGACCACAGGGCGGCCATCACAGGACGGCCGCCGGCGATGCCGGCGTGCCGCTGCCAGAACGCCTGTCGGGGATGCTAGACGACCCCGGCGGCGGCGGCAACGCGCGAATGGTCCCGTCCGTCCTCGCACCCTCAATCCGGCAGGCGTTTGACAGCCGGACCGGGCGCTCCGAGACTCCGATTCAGCGCGGCGGACCGCACCATCACGTGTGATCCCCAGCGACCTCCAGACTGCCCGCGAAGGAGACTCATGTTCCGGATTCGCACGTTCCTCGCCCCGTCGACCATCGTCCGCGCCCACTGTGACCTGCCCTGCGGGGTCTACGACCCCGAGCAGGCCCGGATCGAGGCCGAGTCCTGCTACAAGATCATCGAGAAGATGGGTGCGAACTCCGACCCGACGTTCACCGCCCGCGCGATCGGGATCAAGGAGGAGCGGGCCGACCTCGCCAAGCACCACCTCGACGTCCTCTGGCACGACTACTTCAAGCCGGAGCACCTCGAGAAGGTCCCGAACCTCCACGAGCTCTTCTGGAACGCGACCAAGCAGGTCAGCAAGGTCAAGGCGTCGACCGACCTCGCCGACGCGAAGAAGCTCCTCGAGATGATCGACGAGATCGATGCCGCCTGGAAGGCCACCGGCGGCGCCGAGAAGACCCGGGTGGCGGGCCGTCCTGCCTGAGGTCGATCCATTGCCCGATCCGGAGCCCCGCCCGCCGGCGGGGCTTCCGCCTGTCCGGGGCCGATCGCGATCCACGCTGCGGCCGGATTCCCTGCGCGCCCGGCTCCGCGGGCCGTGGCGGGTCGTCGTCCAGGAGGCCTCGATGTCCCCGACGATCGAGCCCGGCGACTGGCTCCTCGTCGACCCGACGGTCGCGCGCTGGCCGCGCCGCGGCGCGATCGTCGTCTTCCGCGAGCCGGACACGGATGTGCTCGCGATCAAGCGAGTGGCCGCCGGACCCGGCGAGCGGGTGGACCTCGACGAGGGTCACCTGATCCTCGCGGCGGACGAGGCATGGCTCCTGTCCGATGCGCCCGACGCCGAGCTGCTCGCCGCCGGCGCCGGCCGGCCGATCGACTCGCGCCGCTACGGCCCGGTCCCGGTCGCCGAGCTCGTGGGCCGGGCGTGGTTCCGCTACGGCCCGCTCCGCCGGCTCGGCCGGATCAGGGACGCTCGCCGATCGCAGCCCGACCCTGCGGCCCACCCGCCATACTCGGCCAATGACGACCGCTGACCCGCGAGCCCCGCTCACCGCCGCCCCCGATCCCTGGGACGAGCTGCCGACCCCCACCGTCCGGGACGGTCCGCCGTGGCACATGACCGACATGATCGCGGCCGAGCCGTTCCTCGCCGAGCGCCTGCTGGATCGCCTTGCCGACCCGGCGGGTCCGGCGGGCCGGCTCGCGGGCGTGATCGGCCAGGCGGCCAGCAGCGGGTCATCGATCGTCCTCACCGGCTGTGGCACGAGCGAGCACGCCGCCCAGGCGCTCGTCGACATCCTGCGCGAGGGCCTCCGATCCGGCGGTCTGCCGAGCGGTCCCGGCACGATCCTGGCGGCACAGGCGTTCGAGCTGGCCCTCGACCCGCCGACCGGCGGCCTGGTGATCGGCATCTCCCACGAGGGCGGCTCCGCGGCGACGATCCGGGCGCTCGAGGCCTCCGCGGCGGCCGGGGCGCGCGTCGGCCTCATCACCGGCAGCGCCGGGTCACCGGCCGGGCAGGTGGTCGCCGACACGGCCGGCTCCCCGGAGCTCGTCGTCGCGACGGTCGAGATGGACGCCGGCTGGTGCCACACGGTCGGCTACCTGTCGCCCATCCTGGCAGGCGCGGCCATTGCCGACGAGCTCGCCGGACGGTCGACCGACGCGGGCCTGGTCCGCGAGCTGCTGGCGACCGGTGCGGCCGACGAGAGCGCGGCCGAGGGGATCGCCGCGATCCTCGCGGAGTGCCGGACGATCGTCACCGTCGGGTCCGGGGCGGACCGGCCCGCCGCGCGCGAGCTGGCGCTCAAGATCGAGGAGGCCGCCTGGCTCCCGACGACGATGCGCGACCTCGAGACGTTCCTCCACGGCCACCTGCCGGCGATGGACGAGACGACAGGCCTCGTGCTGCTGCTGACCGATCGCGACGGCCGCGCCGCTCGGATCGCGCGGGCGCGCCACGCCCTGGCCGCGGCCCAGGTGGTCGGGATCAAGGCGGCGGCGATCGTCGGGCGCGACGTCCATGGCCAGCTCGACGGGGCGCTGACCCCAGCGGGCCGGCTGCGGGTCGACGAGGTCAGGGCGTTGCCGGCGCCGCTCGCGTCGATCATCGGGACGGCGACGCCCCTCCAGCTCCTGACCGAGCGGATCGCCCGTGCCCGCGGCACCAACCCGGACCTGATCCGGCGCGACGACCCCACGTACCGCGCAGCCGCCGAAGCGGCAGGCTGAGGAGCCCGCGCCCCTCGCCGGCCTCGCCCGCCGGTTCGGCGAGCGTCCGCGACCTCGAACCGCCGGTCAGGCGGGGAAGAGGACCTCGGCCATCAGGTCGATCATCTCGAGGTCGCGCGGCACGAAGTCCTGGAGCATGATCCGCTCGGCCCCGGCCTCGGCGAACCGGGCGACCATCGCCCGCGCCCGGTCGGGAGTTCCGAGGACCCAGCGCGGCTCGCGCGCCGCGAACCACGCGTCGCCGCCCTCCTCGTTGCCGAACGCCGCCAGCAGCGCTGCCTGCCGCCCTCGAAGCTCATCCTCGTCCCGCCCGATCAGCACCCCGGCCATGACCGACCGGCCGATCGTCGCCGGGTCGCGCCCGATCGCCTCGCACGCCGCGCGCAGCTCGGCGAATGTGGACCGCGCCTTGTCCGGCGATGACGACGACAGGTTGAACTCGTCGGCGTAACGGGCCGCGATCCGCATCGAGCGCGGCGAGCCTTCGCCGCCGGTCAGGAGCCGCGGGCGCACCGCACCCGATGCGAACCTCGGCCGACCCGGCCGGTCGATCGGCTTGGGGTGGAACGACGCGTCCTCGATCGTGACGTGCGACCCGTGGTATGACCAGCCGTCAGCCTCGCCCCACAGGCCGTGGAGGGCCGCGAACTGTTCCTCCATCATGTCGGCCCGGACCTTGATGTCGGGGAATGGCAGTCCCAGCTGGCGGTGCTCCAGGTCGTTCCAGCCCGCTCCGATCCCGAACTCCAGCCGGCCACCGCTCATCTCGTCCACCGTCGTGGCGACCTTGGCGAGGTTGCCGACCGCGCGGAACGTGACCGGCGAGACGAGCGTGCCGAGCCCGATCGTCGTCGTCTCACGGGCGAGGCCGGCCAGGACGGCCCAGGCGTCGGTCGTGGGCTGGCCGGTCGGCCCGGGGAAGCTCTGGTAGTGGTCGGATCGGAAGAACGACTCGAACCCCGCCGCCTCCGCCCGACGCACGATCGCGAGCTGCTCGTCGTAGGTCAGTCCCTGCTGCGGCTCGATCATCAGCGCGAATCGCATCCGCGTTCCTCCGGTCCGGCTTGATGTTCCGGGTTGACTCAATCATTCTGGACATCTAGATTGTTCATGTGACACGAACCAATGACCCGCACGCCGTGGCGATCGATCGCTTCGTCGCAGACCTCCACGACACGATGACCGCCTTCCGCTGCGCGGGAACCGGTCGGCTCATCCGGTCCGGGGTCAGCATGACGCACATGCAGGTCCTCTGGCTGCTCCAGCACCAGGGCGACCTGCCGATGAGCCACCTCGCCGAGCTCCTCGGCGTCTCGGTCAGCAACGCGACGGGCCTCATCGATCGCATGGAGGAGCGCGGTCTCGTCGAGCGCGTCCGGGTCCCGGACGACCGGCGCGTCGTGCTCGTCCGGATCGGCGCCGGCGGGATCGCCGCGATGGACGAGACGGAGGCCGTCAAGCAGGACCGGATGCGCTCGATCCTGGCCCGCCTCGATCCCGTCCAGCTGGATCGCCTGACCACCGCCTTCGCCGACCTCCGGACCGCGATCGCGGCCGAGTTCGGCGACGACCTCCTCACCGCCCACAGCCACCACTGACCGGAGGACCCGCCGAGCCCATGGAAGCCATCCCCGCAGGCGCGAATCACGGCGCGCCGCCGCTCATGCACCTGGACCGGCGCGCCAAGACCGAGATCCTCGTCGCGATCCTGCTCGCCCTGTTCCTCGGCGCGCTCGACCAGACGATCGTCGGCGTCGCGCTGCCCACGATCGCCACGAAGCTCGGCGGCGCCGAGCTCTACGCCTGGTCGATCACGATCTACCTGCTGACCTCCACGATCACGGGCCCGTTCTACGGCAAGCTGTCCGACCTGTTCGGGCGCAAGCCGATGCTGATCTTCGGCGTGTCGGTGTTCCTGCTCGGCTCCGCCCTCTCCGGGCTGTCCCAGAACATGGAGATGCTGATCCTCTTCCGCGGGATCCAGGGCATCGGCGCGGGGGCCCTCTTCCCGGTCGCGCTCGCGGTCATCGGCGATCTCTACACCCCCGCCGAGCGGGGCAAGTACCAGGGGCTGTTCGGCGCCGTGTTCGGCGTCTCGTCGATCATCGGTCCGCTCCTCGGCGGCTTCCTGACCGAGCAGGTCGGGTGGCAGTGGATCTTCTACGTCAACCTCCCGATCGGGCTCGTGTCCCTGTTCGTCATCTGGCGGCTCCTGCCGAACATCCGGCGCGAGGGCGCGTCGCGCAACCTCGACTATCTCGGCGCCGCGGTGTTCACGTTCGCGATCTCGTTCCTGCTTCTTGGCCTGTCCAACAAGGGCAGCGGGGAGTGGACCGACCCGGTCGTCGGCGGGTTCATCCTGCTCGGGCTGCTCGGCAGCCTCGTCTTCCTGCTCGTCGAGTCGCGCGCGGCCGAGCCGATCGTGCCGCTCCGTCTCTTCCGCAACCAGACCTACGCGACCTCGATCGCCGCGACGTTCTTCGCCGCCTTCGGGTTCTTCGCCGCGATCATCTGGCTGCCGCTCTGGTTCCAGTTCGTGGAGGGCGCCTCGCCGACCAACTCCGGCCTCTACGCGCTGCCGCTCCTCGCCGGGCTGATCGTCAGCTCGATCGCCTCAGGCATCCTCGTGGCCCGCACGGGCCGCTACAAGGCGATCCTCGTCGGAGCGGTGGTCACGATGCTCGCCGGGCTCTGGCTGATGTCGAACCTCCGCTTCGACACGCCGCTGCCGCTGATCTGGGCCTGGATGTTCGTGGCCGGGGCGGGTGTCGGTCCGACGCTGTCGGTGTTCACCATCTCGGTCCAGAACGCGGTCCCGGTCCGGGATCTC
>DASSPG010000190.1:0-6181 GCA_035699725.1 Candidatus Limnocylindrales bacterium
TGCTCTTTGCGCTTCCGCTCTACACGACTCGGGTTGCGTACCACCGGTTCGTCGAGATGCGCGACATGTTCACCCAGACCATCGGGGCGTTGGCGGAGGCGGTGGACAAGCGTGATCCGTTCACCAGCAAGCACAGCCAGAACGTCAAGTTGATCGCGATCGACATCGGCAAGGAGATGCGGGTCAGCTCCCAGGAGCTCGAGGCGCTCGAGTGGGGCGGCCTGCTCCACGACGTGGGGAAGATCGGCGTCCCGGACAACGTCCTGCTGAAGACCGACCGCCTGACGCGGGACGAGCGCATGATCATGAATGCTCACCCGGTGCTCGGCGCCCAGATCATCTCGCCGGTCACGAAGCTCGCGCCGGAGCTTCCGATCATTCGCCATCACCACGAGTGGTACAACGGTTCGGGCTATCCCGACCGGCTGCTCGGCGACGAGATCCCGAAGCTCGCACGGATCCTCCACGTGGCCGACGCGTTCGAGGCGATGACGGCCCAGCGCCCGTATCGGATGACTCCGCTGACCGCGGAGCAGGCCCTCGGCGAGCTGCGCAAGTTCGCCGGCATCCAGTTCGATCCGGTGGTCGTGGACGCGTTCGTCAGGACGCAGTGGGTCCAGGGCGTGTCCGACCCCGGCCGGCGCGAGGAGCCGCGCCAGATCCCGCTGATCGCCAACGTCGCCAACCGGATGACCCAGGCCAGCGCCTCCGGCACGGCGGCTGGACCTTCGGGAAATGGGCCGGCGGCCATCCGCGCCCAGTCCGCCACGATCGCCCCGGCAGAGAAGGGCTGATCCTCCGGCGTTGCGGGACTCGCGCCGTCCGCCCGACAAGCGGCGCGCGAGCCGGGCATGATCGTTCGACGATGACGTTGACCGCCTCCACCGTCGACGAGCCCCGCCCGTGCTGATCGGCGGGATCGCGCTCGGACTCGTCATCGGGCTCCTGGCCGGCGGTTCGATCGCCAATCTGGCCGCGGTCCGGCTTCGCTGGGTGGCGATCCTCATGTTCGCGGTCATCCTCCGGTTCGCGACCGAGTGGTTCCTGGTCCGCGGCGTCGGGATCGTCGAGACGCTCCGCCTCCCGCTCTTCGGGCTCGCGTTCGGGCTCCTCCTGGCGGCGCTCTGGGTCAACCGCGCCCAGCCGGGCATGCGTCTCGCGTTCGTCGGCATCCTCTCGAACACGATCGCGATCGCGGCGAACGCAGGCTGGATGCCGATCTGGATCCCCAGCCTCCAGGCGGCCGGGTTCACGGCCGCGGACGTGACGTCGCCCTTCCATGTCCTGCTGGACGCCGAGGTCAACGCGGACTTCCTGCGCCACGCCGGGCCGCTGGCCGACATCCTCCCGATCCCCCTTCCCTTCGTCCGGAACGTCGCCTCGATCGGCGACGTGTTCCTGACCGCGGGCTTGGCGTTCTTCCTCTTCGCCACCGTCGTCCGGAGCGGCGACGGGGACGTCGAGGCTGACGCCGCACCGGGCGCGGGCCCGCTGACGGGCCTGGCGGGCGCCACCCGCCTGCCGCGCGGGATCGACGAGGCGATGGGCCGCCACCGGGTCCGCCCGGGCACGGGCCTCGCCAGCGGGCTCGCCGAGACGGCGACCCTCGACCGCCCGCTCGTCCTGGGAGGCGCCGGCACGGGCCTGGCCGGTCCCAGCGGCCGGGAGGGCGTCGCCCTGGCGCCCGTGCCCGCGCTCGACGCCCTCCGGACGTTCGACGAGACGGTCACGCTTCCTGGCCGGCCGCGGGTCGACGTCGGCGAGCAGGTTCGCCGTCATCCCTACGTCCGGCTCGCCCTGAACGGCTCCTTCTCCGCTCTGTGGGTCGGCCACCTGATCAGCATGTTCGGAGACCGGATCCATCAGATCGCCCTCGCCTACCTGGTCCTCGGGCTGACGAACAACGCGGTCGCGGTTGCCTTCGTGTTCGTCGCGGCGACGATCCCGAACCTCCTGCTGGCACCGCTCGCCGGCGCCTACGTCGATCGCTGGAACCAGCGCGACGTGATGATCGTGAGCGACGTCCTGCGCGCGGCGGCGGTGCTGATCATCCCGATCGTCGCGGTCACGAACATCTACCTCATCTACCCGCTGATCTTCCTGATCACCTCGATCTCGATCTTCTTCCGGCCGGCCCGCGTCGCGATCCTGCCCCGCCTCGTCCGTGACGACGAGCTCCTCACCGCGAACTCGGCGCTGTGGGCCGGCGAAACGGCTGCCGACGTGATCGGCTATCCGCTGGCCGGCATCTTCGTCGCGTTCCTTGGCCCGGCGATCGCGCTGGCGTTCTGGATCGATGCAGCGACGTATGCCGCCTCGGCGATCCTGATCGCCTCGATCGCAGTGCCGGCCGTGCAGCGCACCCGTCGACCCGGCGCCGACGCGTCGGGTGACGTCGCCGCGGTCGGAACCGAGACCGAGAACCCGGCGGCCGGCGTCCGGGCGGAGATGCTCGAGGGCTACCGCTTCCTCCGCGCCGAGCCGGTCCTGTTCGCGAACACGATCCAGGCAGCCTTCGCCCAGTTCGCGCTCGGGTCCCTGATCGCCCTGACGCCGGTCTTCGTGCAGGACGTCCTGCGTGCGCCCGGCATCGACCCGAAGGCCGCATATGCGTTCCTGGAGACGTCGATCGGCGTCGGCAACCTGCTCGGCGGGTTCGTGATCGGGCTGGTCGGGATGCGCCTCGCGAAGGGCCGGATGGTGATCGCGGGCTATGTGCTCTGGGGCCTGTTCCTGATCGCGTTCGCGCTGAGCGGCAGCTTCCCGCTGAGCCTCGGGATCCTGTTCGGGGCGGGGATCGCCAACATGGTCTTCGTGATCCCGAGCCAGACACTGTTCCAGCAGCGGACGCCGCAGGAGCTGATCGGGCGGGTGGTCGGGTTCCGGTTCGCGCTCGTCTTCGGGTCGATGACCCTGGCGATGGCCCTCGGCGGGATCCTGGGCCAGGTCATCGGGATCGTGCCGGTCCTGGTGGTCAGCGGGATCGTCACGATCCTCGCCGGGCTGTCCGGCCTGCTCGTGCCGGGAATGCGCGACGCCTGACCTTCGGTACACTGGCGGCCGCACCGGACGCCGCCGCTGCGCGTCCTCGCAGCGGCTCGCGCGGGCCGCGTCGCCGAGCGCCCACCACAGGAGTGACACGACCGCATGACCGAACCGAGGGACCCCGCGTCCGACGGGACCGAGCCCAACCCGACGCCCGGCGTCGACGACGACGCGGGCAGAACGGCGGCGGACGAGACCGAGGCGGCGCGAGCCGAAGCCGAGGCGATGGCCCTCGCGGCCGATGAGCTCGGCGCCGAGGACGAGCCGGCGGCGGCCGACGAGACGCAGGCGATCCCGGTGGCCGCGGTCGAACCCGAACCCGAGCCCGAGCCCGAGCCGGCGGCGGCGGTCGAGCCTGAGCCGGAGCTCGAGCCGGCAGCGGCGGTCGAGCCTGAGCCGGTGGCCGAGCCGGAGCCCGAGCCGGCGGCGGAACCCGAGCCCGACGCCCACCTCACCGACGCCGACGTGGCTGCGGCCGAAGCCGAGCCGGTCGAGTCGGGCGCCGATGATGTCGACGAGCTCGAGGACGACGGGCTCACCGCCGCCGAGGCCGATGCGGACGCCCTCGACGAGGCGGCCGCCGCCACCGGCGCCGGCGCGGTCGTCGCTGCCGGCACGAGCGAGGCCGCCCGCAGCCGCGCCGAACGCGCCGCCCGTGCGGCCAGGCCGGTGGAGAAGCCGGTCCTCGACCCGTCGATCCGGGTGACCGATCGGGCCTCGGCGATCTTCGTCCTCGCGACGGTCGCGATCTTCGGACTGCTGTTCCTCAACGCGATGCTCCTCGGCACGGGCGGGCTGTTCACGCCGTACGTCGAGCCGACCCCGGCACCGACGCCGAGCGCGCCATCCACGCCGTCGTTCGCGCCGTCGCCGTCGGCGGCACCGTCGAGCTCGGTCGCTCCGTCGGCTTCGCCGGTCCCGTCGGGATCGGCCGTCCCGTCCGCCCCCGCCCCGGGCTCACCCGCTCCGTCCTGAGGCGAGGGCGGCAGGTCATCGGATGGACCCTCGACCGCCCGACGACGACGCCTCCGCAGCCGAACGCGAGCGGATGGTGTCGACCCAGCTCCGATCGCGCGGAGTGGCCGACGAGCGCGTCCTCGCCGCGATCCAAGCCGTCCCGCGCGAGGCCTTCGTGCGACCGGACCTCCGGCGCGCGGCGTATGCCGATGACGCGCTCCCGATCGAGGCCGGCCAGACGATCAGCCAGCCGTACATCGTCGCCTTGATGACCGAGCTGCTCTCGGTGCGGCCGGGCGATCGCGTCCTCGAGATCGGGACCGGCTCGGGTTACCAGGCGGCGATCCTCGCCGAGCTGGGGTGCCAGGTCGTGACGATCGAGCGCCTTGAGGAGCTGGCCGAGACCGCCCGTGAGCGGCTCGAGCGGCTCGGCTACGGTGATCGGGTCGAGGTCCGGGTGGGGGACGGGTCCGTCGGCGATCCGGATGGGGCTCCGTGGCGGGGGATCCTCGTCGCGGCGGCGGCGCCGCGGGTCCCGGACGCGCTGCGGCGCCAGCTGGCGGCCGACGGAGGCCGGCTCGTGCTCCCGGTCGGAGAACCAGGGCGCCAGGAGCTGGTGGTGGTCGTGCGGTCCGGCGATCGCTGGACGGAGGAGCGGGCGGGTCGGGTGGCGTTCGTGCCACTGATCGGCAAGGCGGGGTTCGCGAGGGACGAGCGGTGAGCCGGCACGGGACGGGGAGCCGGCACGCGACCGAGGTGGCGCTCGATATACTCGCCCGGCCATGACCCACGTCTTCGTCGCCCCGCATCCCGACGACGTCGCCCTCTCCTGCGGCGGGCTGATCGCCAGCCTCCGGGAGCTGGGCCAGAACGTCACGATCCTGACTGTCTTCTCGGGTGCGGGCAGCGCCGACCAGGGCTCTGGCGACCTGACGACCTACCAGCGCGAGGCACTCGGGTTCGGGTCGAAGGCGATGTGGCCCGTGACGGAGGCGTTCAATCGATCCCACATCGCCGCGGACTTCCCGGTCTACGGCGATCCCGCGCTGCTCCCCGCCTGGGCGGCGACTGACGCCCGGCTCGAGGCGACCCAGGCCGACGCCGACGCCGCCGCCAAACGGTTCTGGCAGCGATCGTCGTGGTATCGCCGGGCGAGCATCCGGAGCGAATCGCTCGCCGGCCAGCCGGTCATGGACACCCTCTCGACGCAGGGCGCGGTCGCGACCGACGAGCTCGTGGATGCGGCGGCCGCCGGCGAGCTGATGGCGCAGCGGCGACTCGAGGACGAGGCGTTCGCGGCCTTCGCCGAGGCGTCGATCGTGTTCCTGGACCTGCCCGATGCCGTCTTTCGCGGCTACGCCAGCGACGAGGAGCTCCTCGCGGCGCCGCGCGACGACGATGCGGCCCCGTACGAGATCCTCCGCCGCGAGATCGCCCGGCTCGAGCCGCAGAAGCTGTACCTGCCGCTCGGCGTCGGAAACCACGTGGACCACCAGCTCTGTCGCGACGTGGGCGTCCGGCTCCTCGGCGAGAGTCGGCGCTGGGTGATGCCCGGGCCCGAGTACGCCGGGATCGTCACGTTCTACGAGGACTTCCCGTACGCTTGGTGGAACGACTTCTCACAGCTCGATGACCTGCCGCCGACGGCGTTCGCCGATCTACCCGACGGCGTCGGCCTCGCCCCCGAATACGCTGACATCGGCGACCAGCTCGAGCGCAAGATCACGGGCATCAACCTGTACGCCTCGCAGATCGATCGGCTGTTCGAGGGGACGTCGGAGATGGCGCGCCAGGTCCGCGCGTACGCCCGCAAGGTCGCGCTGCTCGACGGGTCCGCCGGCGCAGCCGAACGCTACTGGTCGACCAGGCTCGCCTGATCTGACGGTGCGGGCGCCGGCCCGCCGTCCTGCCGGCCGAGATCAGCCCTTGGCGCTGTTGCCGCCGTGGGTGCCTTCGTGCTCGGGCATGCGATCCGGGCTCTCCGTGGCGCCGCCCGTTCCCGTGCCGGTCATCTTCGTCTCGTCCTGATCGGGCCGGCCGGCCGTCGCCTCCTCGGGCGCCGCGGCGCCGCCGAAGACGGGGTTGGGCTGGCTCGTCGGCCAGGTGGTCTTGTCATCGGACCGGTGGCGTCCGAACTTCTCGCTGCGCCGTTGCTCGCGGTTCTTCTTCTCCATCCCCG
>DASSPG010000191.1:0-6365 GCA_035699725.1 Candidatus Limnocylindrales bacterium
ACGTGGCCTTCGCCGCTCGGCCCGAACGCCGAGCCCGGGACGACCGCGACGCGCTCCTCCTCGAGCAGGCCGCGGGCGAAGTCCTCCGACGACAGCCCGGTCGCGGTCGTGACCTCGGGGAAGGCGTAGAACGCGCCGCGCGGCTCGAACGTCCGCAGGCCCAGCGCGTTGAACCCGTCCACGACGAGCCGGCGACGCCGGTCGTACTCGGCCAGCATCCGCTCGACGTCCGCCTCGCCGCCCACGATCGCCTCGAGCGCGGCATCCTGCGCGGTCGTCGGTGCCGACATGATCCCGTACTGGTGGACCTTGACGATCCCCTCGAGGATCGCTGCCGGCGCCGCGAGGTAGCCGACCCGCCAGCCGGTCATCGCGTAGGCCTTGCTGAAGCCGCCCATGAGGATCGTCCGGTCCTTCATCCCGGGCAGCGCGCTGAACGTCCGGTGGCGATACGTCCCGTAGGCGAGGCGGTCGTAGATCTCGTCGCTGTAGACGAGGAGGTCGTGGCGTTCGGCGATCGCGGCGAGCTCGTCCTGGACGTCGTCCGGGAGCACGGCGCCGGTCGGGTTGCACGGGTAGCCGAGGAACAGCGCCTTCGTCCGCGGCGTGATCGCGGCCTCGACGGCGGCGGGATCGAGGGCGAAGTCGTCCTCCAGGCGGGTCGCGACATGCACGACCGTTCCGCCGGCGAAGACCACTGCGGGCACGTAGGCGACGTACGAGGGCTCGTGGAGGATCACCTCGTCGCCCGGGTCGCACGTTGCACGGAGGGCGAGATCGACCGCCTCCGACGCGCCGACGGTGATCAGCAGCTCGGTCGCGGGGTCGTAGGCGACGCCGTAGCGGGCCTCGAGGTGAGTGGCCAGCGCCCGCCGGAGCTCGACCGTGCCGTAGTTGGAGGTGTAGTGGGTCCGCCCGTTGTGGAGCGAGCGCACGCCGGCGGCCACGATCCGCTCAGGCGTGTCGAAATCCGGCTCTCCCACCCCGAGGCTGATCACGTCGTCCATCGTGGCCAGGATGTCGAAGAAGCGCCGGATCCCGGACGGAGGGACGGCCCGCACGCGCTCGGCCAGCGCGCGCTCGGCCAGCGGTCGGCGGGTACGCGAAGGCTGCTCGACGTGCGGCGGGCGGGAGACGGCACTCTGCGCGGAGACGTGGGGTGGCATCGCCGAGAGACTACGTGATCCACGTCGCCGAAGGCGACGCGCCGATGCGCTCCTCTTCTGCGAGCGCGCAGGGCGACGGCCTCGCGGCGACCGTCGCGCCGGTTCTCGACCGGCCGACCGGTGCGACCGCGAGGCCGCGCAGGGAGCCCGCCCTCAGACGGGCACGAGCTCCTGGTGTCCGACCGCGACCGGCAGCTGTCGCTCGGCCGGTGCGGCTGGATCACCGTTGACGAGTCGCTCGGCGCGCGACTTGATACCGAGCATCTGCTTGCGGGTCATGAGGAACGCTGCCGCCCCGAGGAACGGGCCGGTGACCCGGTTCCAGGCCGCAGTCGCCGGGTACTCGACCCGGAGCCGCTCGATCAGGCGGGTCCGATCGCCGTCGACGGGTTCCAGGATGAAGGCCCAGCTGACGCGGAAGCGCTGCGGCTGCGTGCGCATGATCGCGGCCGACGCCGCGAGCCCCGGAGGCATTCGCTCGATTGCTGCGCCCCCGTCTGCGACTTCGCGCACCTCTTCCTTCTGGCGTGCGGCGATCGTGTCATCGAGATACAGCACCAGCGCCCGATCGGGATCGACCTGGACGACCTCGAACCCGCCGCCCGGCCAGGTCGGCATCGTCTCGCCGACCGCGATCGACTGCCACCTCGGCTCCAAGGTCCCGGCGCTGCGGCCACGCATGTCGAGGCGGTCGTAGCTGTACCAGCCGGCGCGTCCGAAGCCCATCTGCACCAGGAACGGCCAGATTGCGGCCTCCGGCGCATTGATCGTGATCCCGCGCGTCTCCCCGGCGGTCGGTGCCGCGATCAGCTCGTCGCCCGGGAGCAGCTTGGTCTCGTCGCCAGGTTCGATCCCCCAGCGCTCGTACCACGGCCGGACGATCTCCCGATAGGCCGCCAGTGTCGCCAGCGAAGCGGCAGCGCCGGCAACGGCCGCTGCCAAAGGTCGACGTCGCATTGCAATCCTCCGTTGTCCAGATCGTGGCGACCGAAGCCGACGCGGACGAGTGCCAGACGGACTGTCGATGGCAGGACCCTCGGCGCCCAGGCAGTCCCCGGTCCGGGGCGCCCGTCGATCTGCCCCGCCGAGTCACGAGACCAGGTCCGCGTCGTTCGGCGGGACGCAGGACCGTGGACGTTCGGGCGCTCGCTCGGCCACGAGGCAGGTCCGAGACGTCGAGGCTCGTGATCCGACCGTCGTCGAGGCCGGATCGTCCGACAGCGGCCGTCCGAGGAGCGACGCGACCCGTTCGAACACGCAACGCGCCGGGAGGCGGGATCGGTCGTGATGACGAGCCGAAGCGGACGCAACCGGGGTTCCGGGACGGTTCGCCGTGTGGGCCGGTTCGACGACGCGGGACCTGCGACGATTGCGGGCAGTCGGTACGGTCCCGAATCGATCGCACCGTCGCCGGCCACGCGCGAGGTCGTCGGATGGATTCTCAGCGCTACCGGGTGGCAGAACAAGGGTTGTGGAGCGCGCTCGGGCTGGCTCCTACCGAGCGGATGCTCGCCCTGGAACGGACCCGTGCGACCGTCCGTGTCCAGGTTGTCGGTGAAGGGCCGCCGGTCGTGTTCCTGCACGGCGCGAACACGAGCGGATCGAGCTGGGCCCCGCTGGCGGCGGGCCTCGACGGGTTCCGGCGGATCGTCGTCGATCGGCCCGGCACCGGCCTCAGCCCGGCGCCCCCGACCGCCATCGACGAGCGGACGCTGGAGGGGTTCGCCGACGGCTTCACGCCCGATCTCCTCGACGCCCTCGGCCTCGAGCGGGCGAGCGTGGTGGCGACCTCGTTCGGCGGATACCTTGCCCTGCGCGGCGCGGCGGCGGTCCCAGACCGGATCGAGCGGATGGTCCAGTTCAGCTGGCCGGCCGGCGCGCCAACGAGCGGGCTGCCCTGGTTCATGCGGCTCTCGAGCGTGCCCGGGCTCGGGCGCCTCATGGCGTCGCTGCCGGCCACCGAGCGAACGGTCCGGATGACGTTCCGCAGGATCGGCCACGGGCCGAGCCTCGACGACGGTCGGATCACGGGCCTCGACGTCTCGACCTATCTCGCGCTGCTGCGCCACACCGACACGATGCGCAACGAGCTGGCGATGGGACGGGCGCTCATCTCGCCGATCCGGGGACTCACCGGGGTCCGTCTCGACGACGCCGTGCTGGCGCGGGTCACCGCACCGACGCTCTTCGTGTGGGGCGGCCGCGACCCCTTCGGCGGGGAGTCCACGGCGCGCGAGGTCGTCAGGCGGATGCCCAATGCGACACTGGAGCTGCTCCCGGCCGCCGGCCACGCGCCGTGGCTGGACGACCTGGACGCCTGCGTCCGCGAGACGGCGACCTTCCTGCGCGGCTGACGGACCGCGCGACGGGTCGGCGGATCAGACGGCCAGGGACCGGGCGCGCTCGGCCGGGGTCGGCTGGGACGGGTCGTTCGTGAGGGAGAGCTGGGCGGGTTCCTGGGTGCGCCACGCGGCGCCGGCGGTGAGGGCCTCGAACCCGCGCGAGAGCCGGAACAGCTCGAGCTCGGACCAGGCCGGGCCAATCAGCTGGAGCCCGACCGGCATCCCCTCGGACAGCCCGCACGGGATCGAGATCCCGGGCAGGCCGGCCATGTTCACCGGAAGCGTGCACGCGTCCGACAGGTACATCGCGACCGGGTCGGCCATCTTGGCTCCGAAGCGGAAGGCGGTCGTGGGCGAGGTCGGCGCGACGAGGGCGTCGAAGCCCTGCTCGAAGAGCGTGTCGAAGTCGCGCTTGATCAGGGTCCGGACCTTCTGGGCCTTGATGTAGTAGGCGTCGTAGTAGCCGGTCGAGAGGGCGTACGTCCCGAGCATGATCCGGCGCTTGACCTCCGGCCCGAACCCGCGACCGCGCGTCGCGAGGTAGTTGCCGAGGACGTCGCTGTCGCCGAGGCGTGGACCGAACCGGACCCCGTCGTAGCGGGCGAGGTTGGCCGACGCCTCCGCCGGGGCGACGATGTAGTACGTCGCGAGGCCGTAGTCGGTGTGGGGCAGGCTGACCTCCTCGACGATCGCGCCCGCGCCCTCGAGGGCCGCCACGGACTCCTCGATCCGGCGCCGCGAGTCCGGGTCCATGCCGGCCACGAAGTACTCCTTCGGCAGCCCGAGGCGCTTGCCGCGCAGGCCTGCGGCCGCCTCGTCGTCGCTCGCGGGCAGCCGCAGCAAGGCGTCCGGGACGGGTACGGCCGCGGACGTCGAGTCGCGCTCGTCGCGGCCGCTGACCGCATGGAGGAGCGCGGCGGCGTCGCGAACGTCGCGGGCGAACGGGCCGATCTGGTCGAGCGACGAGGCGAACGCGACGATCCCGTAGCGCGACACCCGGCCGTACGTCGGCTTCATCCCGACGATCCCGGTCAGGGCCGCCGGCTGGCGGATCGAGCCCCCGGTATCGGTCCCGATCGAGAGAGCGGCATGGAAGGCGGCGACCGCGACCGCCGAGCCGCCGCTGCTGCCGCCGGGAACGGTCTCGAGATCCCACGGGTTGGCGACCGGGCCGTAGGCGCTGTGCTCGTTCGACGAGCCCATCGCGAACTCGTCCATGTTCGTCTTGCCGAGGATCACCGCCCCGACCGCACGCAGCCGCTCGGTGATGTGGGCGTCGAATGGCGCGATGTAGCCCTCGAGGATCCGCGAGCCCGCGGTGCACTGGCCGCCCTTGACCGAGACGAGGTCCTTGAGCGCGACGGGAACGCCCAGGAGCGGGTGCAGGTCGGAGCCATCGCCGGCGGCTGCGGCCAGCCGGGCATCTGCGGCGTCGGCCTGGGCCAGCGCGGACTCGCGGTCGATCGTGAGCCAGGCGTTGAGCGCGTGGTTGCCGGCCTCGGCCGCGTCGAGGTGGGCCTCGGTCAGGGCTCGCGACGTGATCTCGCCACGACGCAGGCCAGCGGCCATCTCGTGGGCATGCAGACGCGTGAGGTCGATCACCGGCCGGAGTCTTCGCCGAGCAGCGGCGGCGAGACGATGTAGCCGCCGGCCGCGTCGGGAGCGTTGCGCAGCGCGTCCTCGACGCTCAGGGACGGCGTGACCACGTCCTCGCGGAGGATGTTCTCCAGCTCGATCGTCTGGGCCGTCGGGGGGATCGCGTCGGTGTCGAGCTCGGCGAGCTTCGCGTACTGGTCGAGGATGTGGTTGAGCTGCCCTTCGAGGAGGCTCAGCTCACCCTCGGTCAGCCCGAGACGCGCGAGGTGGGCGACGTGCTCGACGTCGCTGCGGGACAGGCCGGACATGCGGCCGATGATAGCCGACGCACCCGGCCGGACCGCGCGCGGGGAGCCGGTCGCAGGCCGGGCCCCGGGGCGCTCAGGTCCTCAGTGCGGCAGCAGCGGCCACGGCTCGACGGCGGGCGCGGTGGGTCGCCTCGCCAGGGTCGTCGCGGCGCAGCCGCTCATGTGGTCGATGCCCTCGCCCGGAGTGCAATCGGCGCAGCCCCACGGGGTGAGGCCGCCCTCGTCGGGCAGGTACTCGAGCGAGCAGATGTGCTCGGTGGGATCGCAGTGGCGCCCGTGGCAGCCGTGGTTGCATTCGAGGGCGTGGCTGCAGGTGCACTCCGGGTCGCCGGCCATGGGGACGCTCATTCGTCCACCTCCGGGACCCATTGTGGACCCCGCGGCAAGAGCCGTTGGCACGCCCGTCAGGCCGGACCGACGAGCCTCCAGAACGCCGCGCCGAGGCGGAGCTCCGCGGCGCGCTCGAGGAGCGGGCGATACAGATCCAGCACGCTCGGCGCGACGAGCTCGAGCGTCTCCATCCGGCCGTCAATGAGGATGGTGGCGGTGACGCGGCACTCGCCCTCGGGCGCGGTGATCTCGATGTCGTCCACCGCGATCCCCGCGCCCAGCACGCGTTCGAGGTCCACGGCCAGGCGATTCGCGAACTGCTGCTCGGCGTCGTTCACTCGGCGTCCCCCGCCAGGAGCTTCGCGAACGCCTCCGCGTCGAGGATCGGGACGCTGAGCGCCTCGGCCTTGGCGACCTTGGAGCCCGCGCCGGGACCGGCAACCAGGTAGTCGGTCTTCTTCGAGACGGAGCCCGACGCCTTCCCGCCGGCATCGCGCACCGCCTGCTCGGCCTCCTCGCGGCTGTAGCCTTCGATCGTGCCGCTGACCACGACGGTCTTGCCCGTGAGGGGCCCGGACGTGGCGGATTCACCTCCACCAGCCGGACGCGGGGCGGGTACCACG
>DASSPG010000192.1:0-3968 GCA_035699725.1 Candidatus Limnocylindrales bacterium
CGCGATCAGGCGCTCGATCGCCTCCGCCAGCTCCTTCGGCTCGCGCGGTGGCACGAGCAGGCCCTCGCGGCCACGCCGCACGACGCCCTTGTAGCCGTGGATGTCCGAGGCCACGATCGCGGTCCCGGCGGCCATCGCCTCGAGCAGGACGATCCCGAAGGACTCGCCGCCGGTGGCCGGCGAGACGTAGACGTCGGCCGTCCGGAAGAGCTGGGCCTTCTCCTCGTCGCTCACCCGGCCGAGGAACTCGACGCCGCGCAGCCGACGCGTCGCCACGTAGCGCCGGGCCTCCTTGCCGAGCGGCCCGGCCCCGACGACGAGCAGCCGGCACTCGCAGCCGGTCTTGCGCAGGATGCGGTACGCCTTGAGCAGCTCGAGCAGGCCCTTGCGCGGCTCGAACCGGCCGACGAAGAGCAGGTTCCGCGTCCCGTCCTGCCAACGCGCGAGCGGGACGGCGCGCTGGAAGCGGTCGACATCGACCCCGTTCGGGATGACCTTGTACTCGCCCGGGAAGTAGCGGTCGATGAAGTGCTTGGCGGCGCCGCTGACCGCGATCCGGCCGTGAAGGCGGGCGGCCTCGCCCTTCATGACCTTGCTCCCGAACTCGTACGACGGCGAGAAGCCGCCGTAGGCGTGGAAGGTAGCGATGTTCACGCTCGTCGACAGGCGCAGGATGATCGGGGACAGGAAGGGAACGAAGGGCTCGTGGAAGTGGAGCAGGTCGAACTGCTCGCGCTCGAGCATGGCCCGGACCTGGGAGACGAACCGCGGCGAGAGGGTGATCGTTCCGACCGAGCCGTTCACGGGCATGGAGAAGCCCTTGCCGATCCGGATGATGTCGCCTTCGGAAGCCCGCTGGAGGCCGTGCGAGGACGTCAGGATGCGGACGTCGTGACCACGCAGGCGGAGGTTCTCGTACAGGTACCGGACGTGCTGGGTGACGCCGCCGGGCAGCGGGTAGACGTACGGGGTGACGAGGCCGATCTTCATCGGTCGTGATTCTGCGCCTCGTCGACCGGCGCGGTGGGGCGCTCGGGATGGGTTCGGCGGGCGGTCCACGCCTCGTCGAACCGCGGCGGGCGATGCTGCCCGCCGGGGAAGCCCAGGTCACGGCTCGTGCCGTCGCGCCGGATCGCGCCACCCACGACCGCCCGCGCGTCGCGGGAGTACTTGCGGAGTTGCCTGCCGAACGTGAAGACCTGGCCGCCGGTCCCCTGGAACGAGCCGTGGTGATGGGTCCGGCCCGCGAGGATCGCGGCCCGGAGGTCCTCGGCGGTCCGGCCCGGGAACGTGGTCCAGCCGGTTCCGATCGCGACCGCCTCGTGGCTGTCGCTGCTGCCGACCGTCGGCAGTCCGTGGCGGGCCGCGAACCGGACCACGCGGCCGTGCCACGGCCGGCCGAACATCGTCGGGTTGAAGGCCTCGATCGCGTCGGGCCGGACGCGCGGATCGCGGTCCGCGAGCAGCCGGCGGAGGACCCAGCCCTGGGCGCAGAGCGGGTACGGGACGAGGGGGTGGGCCGGGATCGCGATCCCGCCCTGCTCGTGGATCTCCCCGATCGTCGTCCGCAGGCTGCGGAGCGGCCGGACGCGCTCGGTCAGGAACAGGCCGAGGAGGTGGCCACCGAGCGTCGACACTTCTTCGCCGACGACGATCTCGGCCCGATGACCGAGCTCGCGGGCCATCGTCCGGGCGGCGAGCGCGGCGTCGATCCGTTCGTGGTCGGTGATCGCGATGACGTCGAGGTCGGTCGAGCGCTCGACGTGGTCGAGGATCGTCGCGAGGGGGTCGATCCCGTCCGAGGCCTGGGTGTGGATGTGCAGATCGGCCCGGCCGAGGCGGGCGGTCACGGGGTCGTCCCAGGCGCGGTGGCGTCGGGCGCCTCGGCCGCGGACGCCGCCCCGGCGGGCTCCGCGAGGTCCGGCCAGATCGGGAAGAACACCGCGCTCCACTGCTCCGGCGCATCAGAGATCAGGTCCTCGAACGCGGCCGCGATCGACGCGAGGGTCGCGGCGATCCGCTCCCGCCGCGTCCCCTCGGACGCGACGGGGACCGCGAGGAGCCGGCCGCCGACCCGGCCGTCCGCCAGCCGCCGCACGCCGACCGCGTAGAGCGGCGCATCGCCTTCGATCGCGACGAGCGCGGGCCCGATCGGCAGGGGCGCGGGGTGGCCGAAGAGCGGGACCTCCATCCCGCCGCCGGCGATGTCGCGATCGGCCACGATCCCGACCGGCTCACCGGCCCGGAGGGCCGCCACGAGGCCGCGCCGCGCCTCGCGCAGGCCGAGGATCCGGACGCCGAGCGAGCCTCGCGTCCGCTCGAACCAGGCCTGGAGAGGCGGATCGTCGATCGTCTCCATCGGCGCGACGAACGTCCGGCCGGACCGGTTGGCGAGGTACAGGCCGGGCAACTCGATCGGGCCGAGGTGGGCCGACACGAAGATCACCGGGCCGCCGGCGAACGCGGCCTCGACCGTGTCCGGGGTCTCGACGACGACGCTGCGCTCGAAGATCGCCGGGGTGAGCCCGGGGACGCGGAGGACCTCGAGGTAGTAGCGGACATCGTGACGGAAGGCGGACAGGACGAGCCGCTCGAGGGCCCGCGGGTCGCGGGCGGCGGCACGGATCCGCGGCGTGGCCCGGGGGCCCCCGCGATCCTCGATCGCGGCAACGACCCGGCCGAGGTTGCGACGGGCCTGGGCCGCCCGCGCCGGGGCCAGCCGGTACCACGCCCAGCCGGCGATCCCGGCGAGGCCGACGAGGAGGGGCTCCGGCAGTCGACAGGCGAGCCATGACGCGACCTCCAGGCCGGCGACGCGCGCCCGCTGGAGGAGGGTGCCGCGCTTGCGCGGTCCGGCGGTCACCCGGTGGTCGCCGGCGCCGCGGACGATGTCGCGGGCGACCCTGCATCGGGTCCGGGCGCGGTCGGCTCCGGGACGGCCGCCTGGACCGCCGCCGCCCGTGCCGCCAGCGCGGCCGCGTCGGCGTCGGTCGGCGGCCACATCGGCTTGAAGCTGTACCACTGCTCGGGCGCCGCGGCGATCGTCGTCTCGAGCGCGTCGGCGACCTGCTGCGTGGCCCGCGCCACGTCCGCATCGGACGCGGAGGGAACGGTGATCACGTCCGAGAAGGAGACGTGGAACGTGTCGTCGGCCGCCCGCCGGATCGCGACCGGCAGGATCACCGAGCCGGTCTTCGCCGCGAGGGTTGCGGGGCCGGCCGGAAGCGTCGTCCACGCCCCGAACAGGCGGACCGGGATGCCGTCCGGGCGATAGCCCCAGTCGATCAGGAGGCCGAGCATCCCGCGGTTCCGCAGCACGCTGTAGATCTCGCGGAGGTTGCGCCACGGGATCACCTGGACGCCCCAGCCCTCGCGCAGCCGGCGGAAGCGGGCGAACATCTCGGGGAACGTCGAGTCGTCGGCCACGACCGCGATCGGCCAGCCGCGGTCGGCCACGCCGGCCGCGACCGCGTCGGTGTTGCCGACATGGGCCAGGGCGAAGATCAGGCCGCCCGGCGACGCCTGCCAGACCTCCTGGATCCGCTCGAGGTCGTTCCGGGCGACGCGCGCGATCGCGTCCTCGATCGGGAGCGACTCGAGGCGCATGACGTCGGTCAGGTAGGTGCCGTACTCGCGGTAGGCGCGCAGGGCGAGGCGACGGACCGCCCGGTCGTCGGGATCGCGCCCGAGGACGCGGGCGAAGTTCGCGTTCGACCAGGCGCGCTTGGTGGGCAGGACGAGATAGCCGGCCTGGCCGACGGACCCGATCACCCAGCGGGCGAGCCGGACCGGGACGTGGGCGACGATCCAGACCGCGACCGACCAGGCAGCAACGGCGAACCGCTCGATGAAGCGGCCGCCGTAGCGCGTGCGCGCCCGCCGGATCCGACCGCGGACGCCGTCGGCACCGTCCGCCTCCGGACGCTGCTCGCGGCGGCGATGGGGCGCCTCGAGCATCCTGCCGGTCG
>DASSPG010000193.1:0-16411 GCA_035699725.1 Candidatus Limnocylindrales bacterium
GATCGCCTGGAGCCGCGCGATCTTCGACCTCGACGCGCCCGAGGGGGTCGGCCGGCTGCTCGACCGCGACCGGCCGGAGGTCGTCGTCCACTGCGCCGCCTGGACCGATGTCGACGGCTGCGCCCGCGAGCCCGAGCTCGCGCTGCGCCGCAACGGCGAGGCGACCGGGGTGCTCGCGCGGGCGGCCGCCGAGCGCGGGATCGACCTGATCGTCGTCTCGACCAATGAGGTGTTCGACGGCCGGCGGACCGACGGCGCGGGCTACGGCCCGGACGACGCCCCGAATCCGATCAACCCGTATGGGGCGTCGAAGCTGGCGGGCGAGGTCTCCGCGCGCGAGGCGTACGCGGGCTCGGGCACCGGTGCCGGTTCGGTGTCCGGTGGCGCGGCGCTCGGCATCGCGAGAACGGCCTGGCTCTACGGCCCGCCCGGCAACGACTTCCCCGCCAAGATCCTCGCCGCCGCCGGGCGCGCGGCCGCCGCCGGCGAATCCCTCCGTCTCGTCGCCGACGAGGTCGGCTCGCCGAGCTACACCCACGACGTGGCCGAGGCGATCGCCGAGCTCATCGGGTCGGCCGCGGTCGGCGGCACGCACCACCTCGTCAACGCCGGCCACGCGTCGCGCGCCGGCTGGGCCCGCGAGCTCCTCCGCCAGGCGCGCGTCGACATCGCGACCGAGGACGTCCCCGCGTCCACCTGGCCGCGCGCCTCCACCCCGCCCGCCTGGGCCGTCCTGGAGCCGACGCCGCTGCCCGGCGGCGAGCCCCTTCGCCCATGGCAGGCCGCCCTCGCCGACTACCTCCCGACCCTGCTCCGCCAGCAGACGGCCGCGGCCCGATGACGGACCTGAGCCGCCCGCCGTCGGCCCTGCCGGGCGTCCGCTACGGCGCCGTCGCCCGGTTCGGCGACAGCCGCGGCGCGTTCCGCGAGCTCTGGCGCGCCTCCGCGTTTCCCGCCCTGACCCATGCCGACACCGGCGCGCCCGCCGGCAGCGAGCCGCGGTTCGTCCAGGCCAACCTGTCGAGCTCGGCCGCGGGGGTCCTGCGTGGGCTCCACTACCACCGCCGCCAGCTCGACTACTGGACCGTCGCGTCCGGGCGGGCGTTCGTCGCCCTCGTCGACGTCCGGCCCGTGGCGGAGGGCAGGGGAGCGGCCGTCGTTGAGACCCGTGAGCTCGCCGCCGACGAGTGGGTCGTCATCCCGGCCGGCGTCGCCCACGGCTTCCTCGCCCTCGAGCCGCTCGAGCTCGTCTACCTCGTCACGAACGAGTTCGACGGCAGCGACGAGCTCGGCTTCGCCTGGGACGATCCCGCCGTCGCCGTCCCGTGGCCGACGATCCCGGCCACCCCGGACGGCCGCCCCATCCTGTCCGACCGCGACCGCTCGAACCCCTCACTCGCCGAGCTCGTCGCGAGCCTGCGCCGCTAGGGACCGGAGCACCGCCGCGCGTCACCCGGCGCGTGCGCGCACCACCCGCGATCGAGCGTGGCGCGCACCTGACCGCACTCCTCCGGCACATTCCGTACCCCGGCTTGCCCGAAGGGGCCATGACCGGCGGGACCATCCCGCGATAGGCCCGGACGAGGCCAGCGACGACGCTTCGGATGCATTCATCCCCCGGCCGCGGACGCTCATGCCGTGGTCCATTCGATCCGGAGTCCGCATTGCGCAAGCTCGCCGCCGCCGTCGCCTTCGCCCTCGTCACGGTCGCGTCGATGGCGGCACCGGTCGCCGCCGTCCAGACGAGCTCGGCCAAGGTCGTGATCATCGTGGGCGCGACCCACGGCATGACCGCCACGTACCGTTCGCGGGCCGACGAGGCCTACGCCGAGGCGATCAAGTACACGCCCAAGGTGACGAAGGTCTACAGCCCGAACGCGACCTGGACGAAGGTCAAGGCGGCGACCACCGGCGCGAACATCGTCATCTACTTCGGCCACGGCAACGGCTGGCCGAGCCCGTACACCTACGACCCGGCCTACACGACCAAGGACGGCTTCGGGCTCAACGCCGACCTCAACGGCGACGGCAAGCTCTCCGACTACGAGAACAAGTACTACGGCGAGCCATCGATGGCCCAGCTCGGCCTGGCACCGAACGCGATCGTCATGCTCCACCACCTGTGCTACGCCTCGGGCAACTCCGAGCCGGGCGGCGCCGCGCCCACGGTGAGCGTGGCCCGCCAGCGCATCGACAACTACGCCGCGGGCTTCCTGAAGGGCAACGCCGAGGCGGTCCTGGCCGACGGCCACATGGGACCGGCCGCGTACCTGCGGGCGATGTTCACGACCAACCGGTCGATCGTCGACGTCTGGCGGACCGCCCCGAACGTCAACAATCACGAGACCGCGTTCGCCTCCACCCGCACGCCGGGCTACACCGCCTACTCCGACCCCGACACCGCGACGACCGGCTACTACCGCTCGCTGGTGACGAAGCCGAGCCTGACGACGACCGCCATCACCAAGGCCGTCGGCGACACCGGCGCCGACCCGGCCGCCCTCGTCGTGCCGGGCCGCGCGAGCGTGGAAGTGCCCGAGGCGCCGCTGTACTCGACCGCCGCGGGGGCCGGCGCGGACACCACCGCGACCGACGCGACCCTCCTGACCCTGCCCGACGGCACCCGCCTCAAGACCCTCGCGATCGCCGCCCCGGCCACCGTGGAGAGCGCCGCGGTCGTCCAGGTCGAGGGCCTCGACGATCCCTCGATCAACGGCTACATCTCGGCCGCCGACCTCGCCCCGCGCGACAGCCGCGCCCCGGTGCTCATCGGGATGGACTCCGGCGCCGGGCGCTTCTCGCCCAACGGCGACGGCCGCTCGGACGACCAGCCGATCAGCGGGATGTTCTCCGAGACCGTCGCCTGGACGCTCGAGATCAAGAACGGCGCCGGCGACGTCGTCGAGACCGCGGCGGGCAGCGGCAGCACGTTCAACGTCACGTGGGACGGGCTCGTGGACGGCTCGGCCGTCCCGGACGGCACCTACACCTGGACCGCGCGCGGCACCGATGCCTGGCAGAACGGCGCCGCGACGGGCGGCGGCACGATCGTGGTCGACACCGTCGGCCCGGACGTCACGGGCCTGAGCCCCGACGGCTCCAGCGTCACGACCTTCACCCCGAACGGCGACGGCGTCAGCGACACGGTCGCGACGGCCGTGGCCGTGCCCGAGGCCGGTACCGTGTCCGTCCGCGTGACCGACAGCACCAACGCCACCGTCCGCTCGTGGACCGCGACCTCCGTCGCCGGCTCGAACGCGATCAGCTGGGACGGCAGGAACAACAGCGGCGCGTACGTCGCCGACGGCACCTACACCCTCGGCTTCAGCGCCCGCGACGCGGCCGGCAACGGTGGCGCGGGACGGACCCGCGACGTCCGCGTCATCCGCTTCCTGAGCGCGGTCAAGACCTCGCTCAAGGCCTTCTACCCGCACGACGCCGACCGTCTCTCGCCGACGACGACCCTGTCGTTCACGCTCGCTCGCCCGGCGATCGTCACCTGGACCGTCCGGAACGCGGCCGGCGCGGTGGTCCTGACCAAGCTCAACAGCGAAGCGGTCGCCGCCGGTGTCCGGAGCTGGGTCTGGGACGGCCGCAACGCGGACGGCGTCCTCCTGCCGCGCGGGATCTACACCTCGTCCGTCACCGCGACCGACGGCGACCTCTCGATCAGCCACGCAGTCAAGGTCGAGATGAACGCCTTCGCGATCGTGACCTCGACCGCGACGGCGCGCCGTGGCAGCTCGCTGACCGTGACCGCGACCTCGGCCGAGGCCCTCTCCACCACGCCTCGCCTGTACATCACCCAGCCCGGCTTCTCGACCTGGGCGGTCACGATGACCCGCCTCGACAGCCGGACGTTCCGCGTCACGATCACCCCGAAGAAGGGTGCCGCGGCCGGGACGCTCTCCCTCAAGGTCTGGGCCCGCGACTACGACGGCCGCTCGCAGGCCACGATCCGGAAGCTGCCGCTCAGCTGACAGCGGTCGCGACCACGCCGGTCGGTCCGGCGGGGACGGTCCCGTACCGCCTGCGACCCCACCGTACTGCACACGTGCAGGACCTTCGACCGACAGTCGGGCGGGCGGCCGCTGCCTAGAGTCGATCGAGCCCGGTGCCCGCCGACGCGGCGAACGCACCGTCGAGGAGCCGATCGCCCATGGGCGACGGAAGGACGATCGAAGAGGACCGCCGTGTCAACCGGATTCCGCCGCTCCCTGACCCGACACGGTGCACGAACCGTCACCGCCATCGTCGCGATCGCGATCGCGGGGCTCGGCGGCTGGGCATCGCCGTCGGCAGGGGAGCCGCGCGCCGCCAGCGAGCGGACCGCCGTCGCCGCGCCCCACGTCCGCGTCGTCGCCGATGCGGACATCGATGCCGGTGGCACAGCGCCCGCTGCGGCGCTCGCCTCGTTCGACGAGCGCACCGCCGATCCCACCGCGGAGCCCGCCACGGACGCCGCGGCCCCCGACGCCGCGGGTCTCCTCCCCTCGATCCAGTACGAGGAGGCCGAGAAGCACGCCAACGACAAGATCGACTTCGCCCCCGGCGGCCGCGTCACCGTCGGGTTCCAGCCGCGCCCGTCCGACACCTGGACCGTCGGAGGCGGGACCCCGCGCGCGCTGCCGGCCGGCCGCCTCGACGGCAAGGCGATCCGGGGCCAGGGGCAGGCCTCCAGCGACGCCGTGCCCGCAGGGCCGGAGCAGTCGGTCGGGCCGGATGTGCCCGTCGACCAGCCCGCCGGCGAGCCCGCCGCCATCGACGCCACCGAGACGTCGTGGGCCGGCACCGATCCCGCCGCGGGGACTCCGACCACCAACGCTCTCGTGACCGCCAACGGCCTGCGCCGCGAGATCTTCGGGTTCCTGCCGTACTGGCAGGTCAACTCGAGCACCCTCCGGCTCGACTACGCCCGGATCTCCACGATCGCCTACTTCGGCGTCGGCGCGGACGCGGCCGGCAACCTCCAGAAGCGGAATGCCGACGGGACCACGACGGTCGGCTGGGCCGGCTGGACCAGCTCCAAGATGTCGAGCATCATCTCGACCGCCCACGCGAACCGGACGCGCGTCGTCCTGACGGTCCAGAGCTTCGCCTGGAATGCGTCCGGGCAGGCCCGCCAGCAGGCCCTGCTCGAGTCGTCGACCGCGCGCCTCAACCTCGCCCGCCAGATCGCGGCAGCCGTTCGCGACCGCGGCGCCGACGGCGTCAACCTCGACTTCGAGCCGCTCGTGTCCGGGTACAGCGCCCAGTTCACCGCGCTCGTCCGGTCGGTCCGGGCGGAGCTGAACCGGGTCGCCGGCGGCTACCAGCTCACGTTCGACACGACGGGCTCGATCGGCAACTACCCGATCGAGAACGCGACCGCTCCGGGCGGCGCCGACGCCATCTTCATCATGGGCTACGACTACCGGACCGCCAGCTCCAGCCCCGTCGGGTCCATCGCGCCGCTCAGCCGGACCGGCTACGACATCCGTGACACGGTGGCCGCGTACACCGCCAGGGTCGCTCCGTCCAAGCTGATCCTCGGCGTGCCGTACTACGGCCGGGCCTGGTCCACCGCCACCGACACGGTCCACGCCTCGAACACGAGCAGCACGAAGACCGGGGCGTCGACCACCGTCGTCTACAGCACGGCGATGGACTACCTCGCCGAGTACGGCCGCCGGTGGGCCTCGACCGAGCAGGTCGCGTGGACCGCCTACCAGCGCGAGAACTGCACGACCACGTATGGCTGCGTCACGTCGTGGCGGCAGCTGTACGTGGACGACGCCGCCGCCCTGTCGGCCAAGTACGACCTCGTCAACGCCTACAACCTGCGGGGAGCGGGCATCTGGGCGCTCGGCTACGACGGGACGCGGACCGAGCTGTGGGCCGCCATCCAGCGCAAGTTCATCACCGACACGACCGCGCCGGTCGCCGGCGTCCGGAATCTCCCGACCCGCCAGGCCAATCCCGGCTTCACCGTCGCGTGGACCGGGCGGGACGATGTCGCGGTGGCCAGCTACGACGTCCAGATCTCGACCGACGGCGGGCCGTGGGCGACCTGGCTGACCGCCACGAAGGCCACCTCGGCGCCGCTCCTCGGGGTCGATCACCACGCCTACGCCTTCCGCGTCCGGGCCCGCGACGCCCGCGGCAACGTGAGCGCCTGGAACGTGACCGCGCCGTCGGTCGCGACCAACGCCCTCGCGGTCGGCGGCTTCGGGACGGTCCGCATCGACGGGCTCTCGAAGCGCAGCGCGCCCGACACCACCGCCACGAAGACCGGCACGTTCGACACGGGCGATCTCGTCGCGATCGTGGCGGGACCGCGCTCGGCCGACGGGTACACCTGGTTCCAGGTCCGCGGTCCGCTCACCGAGTGGGGCATCGTGACCTCGCCGGGCAGCGCGGCCTGGGTCGCGACCGGCAGCTCCACCCAGACCTGGCTCTCGCCGGCCCGCGCCCCGTACGGGACGACCGTCGCGGCGGCGATCGGCGACCTCGGGTATGGCGACGGGGGCGCGGCCAGCATCGGGACCGGCTCGACCGCGCTGGCGGAGCGCGCCTTCTCGCCGAACGGCGACGGCGTGGCCGACCGGATGGCGATCGACTGGACGAACGACCGGGCGTTCGAGGGGATGGCCCTCAAGGTCTTCCGGGCCGACGGCACGCTGGCCGGCACGGTCGCCCTCGACCAGGTCGCCGCGGGCGCCCGCCAGGTGGGCTGGGACGGGCGGATCGGGACGACCGCGCTGCCCAACGGCCGCTATCTGGTCACGGTCCTCGGGAGCGTCGGCGGGACCACCTTCTACAACCCGTCGCTCGCGTTCAGCGGCGCGGCGCTCGCCACCCACGGGATCACGATCGACACCGTCGCGCCGGTGGCGACGGCCGCATCGATCGGCGGGACGCTCGTCTCGCCGAACGGCGACGGCATCCTCGACACGGTCCGCGTCAGCCTGACCGCCAGCGGGGCGAACCGCTGGACGTTCAGCGCGGCCCCCGTCAGTGGGACGACCGTCGGAGCGGCGATCGCCATCCAGGCGGGGACGGGCGGCGCCGCGAGCGTCGCCTGGGACGGCCGCACGGATGCCGGAGCGGTCGCACCGGACGGCACGTACCGCCTCACCCTCGCCGCCCACGACCTTGCCGGGAACAAGGTCGTCCGGAGCTGGAACGTCCGGCTCGACACGACGCCCGCGACGCTCGGCTCGAGCGCGACGCCCGACCGTTTCTCCCCGAACGGGGACGGCGCGGCGGATACGACCCGCCTGGCGTGGTCCTCGTCCGAGCGGATCACGGGCAGCGCCCGGATCTACCGCGGCACGACCCTCGTCCGCTCCTGGTCGATCGCGAACCTCGCGGCCGGGGCGATCACCTGGAACGGGACCGACGCCGCCGGCAAGGCCGTGGCCGACGGCAGCTACACGTTCCGCGTCGCCGGCCGGGACGCGGCGGGTGTCGGGACGTCGCGCAACATCCCGCTCGTCGTGGACCGGACCCTCTCGACCGTGCGCTGGAGCCGATCCTTCCTGCCGCAGGACGGCGACGCGCTGATGCCGAGCTCGCGCCTGACGTTCACCCTCAAGCGCTCCGCATCGGTCAGCGTCGCGATCTTCTCGGGCTCCAGGCTCGTCCGGACCGTCTGGACCGACCGGGCCCTCGCGGCCGGTGCGTACGGCTGGACGTGGGACGGCAGGGACGCCGCCGGCGCGTGGGTCGCGCCCGGGACCTACCAGGCCCGGGTCTACGCGACGACCTCGCTCGGGACCACGGCCATCGGCCGGACCGTCCTGGTCGACGCCTTCGCGGTCAGCCGCTCGGCGGCGACGCTGAGCGCCGGCCAGACCCTGACCCTGACGCTCGTGACGACCGAGCCGCTGCGCGCCGCGCCGGGCGTGACGCTCAGCCAGCCGGGCCGGGCCGCGGTCACCCGGACGGCCACGTCGCTCGGGTCGGGTCGCTACCGCGTCACGTTCACGATCGCCAGCGGGCCGGCCGGCACGGCCGCCATCCGGATCGCCGCCCGCGACACGGCCAACGGGCTCAACGTCTCGACGACCTCGGTCACGATCCGCTGATCGCTCGATACACTGGCCGACGATGACCAGCACGCTCGATCCGGGGGCGACGCCGGAGTCGGGGGCGTCGCCCACGTCAGTCGTGGACGCAGGCGCCGCCGGGTCGGGCGTGGGCACGTGGGTCGTCCTCCCGACCTACAACGAGGCGGACAACCTCGAGGGCATCGCCGCGGCGATCCTCACCACGCTGCCCGGCGCGACGCTGCTCGTCGTCGACGACGGCTCGCCCGACGGCACCGGACGCCTGGCAGATGAGCTCGCGGCCGCCGACCCGCGCATCCGGGTCCGCCACCGGACGGCCAAGCAGGGCCTCGGCCGGGCGTACCTCGACGGCTTCGAGGTGGCGGTTGCGGGCGGCGCGCTCGTCGTCGTCCAGATGGACGCGGATTGGTCACACGATCCCGCGGCGCTGCCGTCCCTGATCGGTCCGATCATGGCCGGCGGGGCCGACCTCATCATCGGCTCGCGCTACGTCCGCGGCGGCGGCGTGGTCGACTGGGGCCTTGGACGGCGCGTGATCTCGCGCGGCGGAAGCCTGTTCGCGCGCTTCGTCCTGCGCCTGACACCGCACGATCTCACCGGCGGGTTCAAGGCCTGGCGGGCGGCAGCGCTGGCCCGGATCCCGTTCATCGGTGTCCACGCCGGTGGCTACGTCTTCCAGATCGAGATGACGTTCCGGGCGTCGCGCCTGGGCGCGCGCGTCCGGGAGGTCCCGATCACGTTCCGCGACCGGCGGGTCGGCCAGTCGAAGATGAGCCGTCGGATCGTGGTCGAGGCCCTCGTCGTCGTGGTGACGCTCCGGATGGAGGAGCTGTGGGCCGCCCTTCGCGGTCGCCGCGCGCCGGGCGTCGTGGCGGGCGCACCGCCGCCGGAGGACGGCGTGATGCCGGACGACGCGAACGTGCCGCTGGCCGCGGTGGAGCCCCTCGAGATCACCGCGGCGCCGGAGACCGGGCCGCGGTGAGGCTTCGGGCGGCGGGCCTCGATGCCGCCCCGGCCGAGGATCCGCCGCGCGGGGTCCGGGTCGTTCTCGACGCCCGCGCCCTCCAGGAGCCCGACCGGGCGCCGGTCACCGCCGCGTACCTCGAGTCGCTCCTGGCCGCCTACGAGGCGGACCCGCTCGCCGGTGAGTCCTTCGCGCTGATCCTTCGCTCCGATCTGGACGATCCCACCGTGACGTTGGCCGGCCTCGAGATCTCCGGTCGTCGCCTCCTGCCGCCGACCCACCACCTGCGCTCGGTCGCGCTGGCGCTGGACCCCTTCCTGCTGAGCGGCATCAGCCTCGGGAGCGCATGGCGGTCCCGGGCCGGCGGAGCCGGCGGCGCCGTCTACCACGCGGTCGGCGGCGGCATGCCCTTCGTGACGCGGCTGCCGCTCGTCGCGACCCTGCTCGACCTGGCTCCGTGGGAGCTGCCGGCGTACCGGCGCGGGCCCCTGGCCCGGTTCGGGCAACGTCTCCGAGGCCGGCTCCTGCGCGACGCCGCCGCGGTCATCGTGGGATCCGAGGCGGTCGCAGCGGCGGCCCGGCGCGTGCTCCACGTCCGGCGCGACCGGCTCCGGGTCGTGCCCTTCGCGCCGCGGTCGGCCTTTGCCTTCTGGCCGGAGGGCGGGATCGACGGGCGCGCCGCCGCCGCGTCGGCACCCGGGCCGCGTGTCGGTGACACGCGGCCGGAGCGGGAGCGGCTCGGCCTGCCCGAGCGCTACCTCGTCTACGCCGGTCGGTACGACGCCCGCCAGGACCTCGCGACGCTCCTCCGGGCGCTCCAGGCGATGACCGCGGCCGGTCGGCCCGACGACCTGGCCGGCGATCCGGTCTGGCCGCCACGCATCCTGCTCGTCGGGGCGTCGCCCGCCGATCGGGCATCGCTCGCCCGGGCCGCGGCTCGCGTCGGTGTCGGCGACTGCCTGGCGTACGCTCCGCGGATCCCCGACGAACGGCTGGCTGACCTCGTCCGCGGCGCCCGCGCCGCGATCCTGCCGGCTCGCTCGGACGCGACGGGGCTGCCCGCGATCGAGGCGATCGCCTGCGGGACGCCGGTCGTGGCGTCATCGGTCGGGGCCTTGCCCGAGGCGGTGGGCACCGCCGGGATCCTCGTGCCGCCACTCGATCCGGAACGCCTCGCCACCGCCCTCGGCACGATCTGGACTGACGACGGCGTGCACCGCCGGCTCGCCGCGGTGGCCCGGGAGCGCGCCGAGTCGGAGCGCCGGACCTGGGCCGACGTTGCCCGGGACACGCGCCGGATCTACGCCGAGGTGGCCGCCGGCCGAGGCTCCGGGGCCGACTGACGGCCCGGTCGCGCCCGGCGGATGATCGTCAGCGCGGGTCGGGGCCCACCGGGAACGGGTCGGGCGGAGCCACCCTGCCGGGCGTGAACGTCATCGTCGATCCGTACGGCATCACCTGGATGAACGTCTGGCCGACCGTCAGGGCGATCGGCTTGCCCGCCGCGTCGTAGAAGCGGGTCGCGCCGGTCTCGGAGCGCTTGCGCCACGTGCCCTTGACCGTGACCCCGTTCGACGAGATCCAGGCCGGGCCGCTCCCGATCAGCTGCGCCTCGAGCCGGCGCTTGGTCGTCCCGTCGTTGAGCGGCCCGAAGCGGACGAGCATGACGACCACGTTCTTCGGGGCGACCCGCTTCTTCGTGGCCCCGTCGACCTGCGCCTTCTCGTTCGTGACGGCGCGGCGGTACGTGTTCGACAGCCGGTGGTAGTCGTAGCGGATCGTGTTGGCGAGGTACGAGACCTGGACCCGGCCCCCGACCGGCCGCTTCCCGATCGGCGCATCCGGCCGGAACGTCCACGGCCACTCGATCGGCCGGTCCTGCGCCCCGGTCGCCGCGGCGAGCGATCGGAGCTGCGCGCCGGTCGTGTACAGGTTGTGCGGCGCGAACCGGCTCGACACGCGCCGGAACGAGCCGCCCCAGCGGAACTCGTCGGCGTTGTACACGAGCTGCCCATTGCCCTTGGCCCGGAGCGTGGCCATCGCCTGGGGCGACCCACCGGCATGGACGTACAGCGCTCGCAGCTCGGATGCCCACGAGATGTAGTACGAGCGGGCGCTCCGGACCGGCCCGACGTCGTCGGGGACGGCCTCCTGGAACACCAGCATGTAGCGCGGGATGCCGCCCTCGGCGGGAGCGTGCCAGACGACCGAGGCTGCATTGAAGCCCGACTGCGGGCGTGCCGCGGAGTGGTCGTCGATCATCACCGCGATCGGGTGACGGGCCGCGGCCGCCGGCGTGACCGGTCGGCCGGTGAGGGGGGCCGGCACGAGGCTCGGGGGCGGCGACGGCCACGACCCGGGCGGGCTCGACGGGGCGACCGACGCCGACGGCGCCGGGCTCCCGGGCTCCGGCGAGCCGGTCGGCGCCGGGCCGAGCGACGGCACGCCGCTGCCTCCGCCCGCGACGAGGCCCGATCCACCCGGCTGGCCTGCTGCGGGACCGGCGACGCCGCCCAGCACCAGCCCGAACCCGAGGCCGCCGAGGACCGCGAGCACGCCCAGGGCGAGCACGGCGACGCGGTTCATCGGTGTCCGTTCGGTCGGATCATGGGCCCTCGGAGCGGCGGACGGGCGGTGACGGCGCCCGGCGGCAGGATACGCCCGCGGCCCCGCGCCGTGTCTGGACGGCCAGGCCATCCGGCTCGTGACGATGGTCCGCTCGCGCGGTAGGCTGACGACCCGCGAGCCGACCGGGTTCCGCGGGCTGCAGGGGCTGGAGGGTGATCATGGCGGAGCGCAGGGATCCCGATCCGGCGGTCGACGACGCGCTCGCCGGGGCGGAGGCCGACGCCGCGCGGGAGGCCGCAGCCGAGAGCGGCGCAAAGGTCGTCCGACCGCGCGCCAGAACGAGCGCCCGCGCAGCGGGCGCGGGATCGTCCGGGGGGACGCCACGAACCGAGGCCGCTGCCCCCTCCGGTGCCCGGGGCAAGGCCTCCGCGCCGGCCAAGTCCCCGCCGGCCCGCAAGGCCGCCACGCCCCGCCGGTCGCCCGCTGCCGCGTCCTCCTCGAGCCCCGCGACGTCCGTGGTGACGCCGGCCCTGCCCAGCGAGCCGCCGCGCCCGGTCACGGGCGACACGATCGCCGTCCGCCAGGACGGGCTGGCCGCGGTCAACGCGACGAACATCGATGTCCGCCAGGGCGGGATCGGGCGGGCATCCGCCACCGACATCGCGGTCTCGCAGGGCGGCATCGGGGCCGTCCGCGCCGACCGCGTCTCGGTCGAGCTGGGCGGGATCGGGGCGGCGCTCGCGGGCGACCTGAGCGTCACGCAGGCCGGCGCGGGCTCGATCGTGGCGCGCGACGCGCGCGTCGAGCAGTCGCTCGTCCGGCTGCTGATCGGCAACGTGGTCCACACCGATCGGACGGCGGTCCTGTTCCTCGTCGCGCGCCGAGTGGACGGCAACGTCCGGGCGGTCCTCGACTGGCGCGGCGCGCTCGCGTTCGGCGCCGCGTTCGGCGTCGTCGCCTCGGTCCTGCGGCGCGTCCGCCGCTGATCGCCGATCGGGCCCGGGAGCGGCCTCGGGCTATACTGGCGGCCTCGACCCGCGCTCCCGGCGCGGCTCCGAGCACGACCCGTGCCGCATGCCGCCGGCCGCCCACATGGAGCCTCCGACCGACCCGTGATCGACCCCTCCGCGCGTGTCCATGCGACCGCGGACCTCGAGCCCGACGTGACCGTCGGCGCCGGCACGAGCATCTGGCATCGGGCCCAGGTCCGGACCGGCGCCACGCTCGGTCGCGAGTGCATCGTCGGCCGTGACGCGTTCATCGACGAGGGCGTGGTCCTCGGCGACCGGGTCAAGATCCAGAACGGCGCGCTCATCTACCACGGCGTGACGACCGGGGACGGCGTGTTCATCGGCCCGGGTGCGATCCTGACGAACGATCGATACCCGCGCGCGGTCACCTCGACCGGGGAGCTCGCCCGGGCTGCCGACTGGGAGGTCAGCCCGATCCGACTCGAGGACGGCTGCTCCATCGGGGCCGGCGCGGTCGTGGTCGCCGGCGTGACCGTCGGCCGCTTCGCCACGGTCGGAGCGGGAGCGATCGTCACCCGCGACGTCCCGAACCACGCGCTCGTGGTCGGCAGCCCGGCCCGCCGGATCGGCTGGGTCTGTGCCTGCGGCGCCCGCCTCGTCGACAGCAACGGCGACCCGATGCCCGCCGAGCCCGGCCGGTACGCCACGCACCAGGAGCTGATCTGCCCCGGCTGCGGCCGGACCTACGCCTACATTCCCGACGCCGAGACCCTCGAGGAGCGGTCCGGCCCGCGTCAAGGAGCGCCCGCATGATCCCCATCGCCCGCCCGGACATCGGTTCCGAAGAGATCGCCGCCGTGACGGAGGTCCTCCAGAGCGGGATGCTGGCCCAGGGCAAGCGGGTCAAGGAGCTCGAGGACCGCTGGGCCGAGTACGTCGGGGTCGAGCACGCGATCGCGATGGGCAACGGGACCCTCGCCCTCATGGCGATCTTCGCCGGCATCGGCCTGGAGCCCGGCGACGAGGTGATCACGGTCAGCCACACGTTCGCCGCGACCGCCAACGCGATCCTGTCGACCGGCGCGACGCCCGTCTTCGTCGACATCGAGCCCGACACCTACCTGATCGACGCGAAGAAGATCGAGAAGGCGATCACCCCGCGGACGCGAGCGATCTGCCCGGTCCACCTGTTCGGCCTGGTCGCGGACATGGACATGATCCAGGCGATCGCCGACCGCCACGGGCTCATCGTCGTCGAGGACGCCTGCCAGGCGCACGGCGCCGCGTTCCGTGGCCGGATGGCCGGGTCCTTCGGCCACGGGGCGTTCAGCCTGTACGCCACGAAGAACATGACGACTGCCGAGGGTGGCCTCGTCACCACGAACGACGACACCCTCGCCGACCGCCTCCGCTTGTATCGGAACCAGGGGATGCGGACGCGGTACCAGTTCGAGATGCTCGGCTACAACTACCGGATGACCGACCTGGCCGCCGCGATCGGGCTGGCCCAGCTCGCCAAGCTGCCTCGCAACACCGCCCGCCGCCAGGCGATCGCCGGCCGCTACGACGCGGCCTTCGGCGAGCTCCCGATCGGACTGCCGATCGCGCCCGACGGCCGCACCCACGTCTTCCACCAGTACACGCTCAACGTCGGCGGGGCCCGCGACGCGATCGTCGCCGACCTGCGCGAGGCGGGCGTCGGGGCGGACATCTACTACCCGATCCCGGTCCATCGCCAGAGCTACATCCAGGAGCGTGGCCTCCACGCCGACCTGCCCGTGACCGATGGCGCCGCCGAGCACACCCTGGCCCTGCCGATGTTCCCGGGCCTGACCGATGCCGAGCAGGACGTCGTGATCGAGGCCGTCCGGTCGGCGGTGGAGCGCCATCTCGGGCCGGGTGCCGGGGCGGCCGCAGGCGCCACGTCCACGGCGACCGCGGCCGGGTCCGCCGCGCGATGACCCGGAGCTGGCAGCCCGCCGGCGAGCGCGAGCTGCGGGTCGGCCTGGCGGGCCTCGGCTCGATGGGCCGCAACCATCTCCGGATCCTCTCCTCGCGTGACGACCTCCGGCTCGTCGCGGTCGCCGATCCCGTCGACGCGGCGCTGGCCGGCGCCACCGCCCAGACCGGCGCCCAGGGATTCGCCGAGCCGCTCGCGATGATCGCCGAGGCGGAGCTCGACGCCGTCGTCATCGCCGCCCCGACCACGGCGCACGTGCCGCTCGCTCTCGCGGCGATCGAGCGCGGGATCGCCGTCCTCGTCGAGAAGCCGCTCGCGGCCACGGTCGACGAGGGGATGCGGATCGTGGACGCGTCCCGCGCCGCCGGCGTCCCCGTCCAGGTCGGCCACGTCGAGCGGTTCAACCCGGCGGTCCTCGAGCTCGGCCGGCTCATCGACGATGGCTGGCTCTCGACCGTCTACTCGATCGCCTCGCGCCGGGCCGGCCCGTTCCCGGCCCGGATCCGCGACGTCGGCGTGACCGTCGACCTCGCAACGCACGACGCCGACATCCTGAGCTGGATCGCCGGGGAGCGGCCGTCACGGGTGTACGGCGAGACGGCCCAGCGGATCCACGCGACGAACGAGGATCTCCTGTTCGGCCTGCTCCACTTCCCGTCCGGCGCGACCGGCATGCTCGACGTCAACTGGCTGACGCCGGCCAAGCGCCGCCAGCTCGTCGTCGTCGGCGAGGAGGGGATGTTCGAGCTCGACTACCTGACCCAGCGCCTGACCTTCAGCCGGGCGACCGACACGACGAACCCACGCCTGATCGGGGGCTACGCGCCGACGTTCGAGGGCGAGGTCGTCGAGCTGCCCGTCGCGTCCGCCGAGCCGCTCGCATCGGAGCTCGACGCCTTCCTCGGCGTCGTCCGGACCGGTGGCCGCCCGGTCGTCGACGCGGAGGACGGGCTGTGGGCGGTCGCGATCGCCACGTCGCTCCTCGCCGCGGCCGCCCAGGGCGTCGCCATCGACCTGACCACGCTCACCTCGAGGTTCGCGCCGGCATCATGACGATCGTCTCCCGTCCCTCCGCGATCCAGAGCCTCCTCGGCGGCTCGATCGACCTGCCCGTCCATGCCTGCGGCCACGGGCCCGCGATCGACGTCCACCCATGGGTCGGCGAGGGCGGCACCGCCGGCACCGTCGCGGTCGTCGGCGCCGGCAAGATGGGCCTCCCCCTCTGTGCCCAGTTCGCGGACCACGGCTGGCACGTGATCGCGGTCGACGTCCAGCAGGCGGTCGTGGACGCAATCAACGAGGGCCGCTCGCACGTCCCCGAGGAGCCGGGTCTCGCCGAGCTGGTCGCCACCGCCCACGCCGGCGGTCGGCTGCGCGCGACCACGGACGGCGCCGCGGCCGCCCGTGACGCCGACGTCGTCGTGCTGATCGTGCCGGTCATGCTCGACGACGAGCAGCAGCCCGACTACCGCTACATGGACAGCGCGGTCGAATCGATCGCACCGGGCGTCCACGCCGGCTCGCTGGTGGTCTTCGAGACGACCCTGCCGGTCGGCGACACGCGTCAGCGGTTCACGCCGCGCCTCGAGGCGGTCTCGGGCCTCACGGCCGACAGCGACTTCTTCGTCGCGTTCTCGCCCGAGCGCCTCTACAGCGGCGCGGCGCTCCGCAACCTGGCCACGTATCCCAAGCTCGTCGGCGGGATCGGCCCGGCGTCCACCGAGCGGGCGGCCGCGTTCTACGACGGCGTGCTCGACGCCGAGATCGTCGCGATGAGCAACAGCGAGGCCGCGGAGTTCAGCAAGCTCGCCGACACGACGTACCGTGACGTGAACATCGCGCTCGCCAACGAGTTCGCGCGCTACGCCGAGCGGGTCGACGTCGACATCCACGAGGT
>DASSPG010000194.1:0-3567 GCA_035699725.1 Candidatus Limnocylindrales bacterium
GTCGTCGCGCCATGCCCGCACGTCGCGGTGGTGGGCGATCCGGCCGTCGTCGGCGAGCCACGCGGCGCCCCAGCCGTAGCCGGCCAGTCCGAACCGCTCGAGCCGCTCGGTGAGCAGCCAGAGCTCGTCGACCCGGAACGGATCGGCCGCCCGGGCCACGAACTGCTCGCACATGAGCGGCGATGATACGCGGCGGCGGGCGCGCTCCGGCATCGCCGCGAACGATTCGTGCCGGTCCGTCGTCAGGTGCAGGAGAGGATGGATGGATCACCCAGCGCCACGACGACGCTGCTCCACGAGCGCCCTCGCGTGACGGACGCGGCCGCCGAATTCGCCGACCGGATCGTGGGCCAGCTCGACCGGTCCTATCGGTTGGCGACCGTGATCCTGGGCAGCGCGATGGAGGCCGAGGACGCTGTCGCCGACGCGGCCCTGGCCGCGTGGCGAAACCGCGGCCGACTACGCGAGCACGAGCGCTTCGATGCGTGGTTCGCCCGGATCCTGATGAACGGCTGCCGGGATCGGCTCCGGGTGCGCGGCCGTCGGCCGATCGCGGAGATGCCGTCCGTCGAGGTCGGGGCCGCCGGCGCAGACCTCGGGGTCGACTTCCGCGAGGGGGTCCACCAGCGCGATGCATTGAGCCGGGCGTTCGAGTCCCTCGAGCCGGACGAGCGGATCGTCCTTGTCCTCAGGTTCTGGCAGGACCTCCCGATCGATGCCATCGCGGACCGCCTCGGGATCCCAAGCGGAACGGTCAAGTCGCGGCTCCACCACGCCACGGCGCGGCTGCGGGCGGCGCTGATGGCCGGGGAGCATCAGCGATGACCGACGACATGTTCGATCACCATCTGCGTGCCTTCCTCGCCTCACGCGATCCAGGACCGGCTCCGTTGAATCTCGCCGCCGAACTTCGCCTCCTGATGGAAGGTCGAGCCACATCGCCGGCGCCGTGGGCGGCCGTGCCGAAGCTGATCTCTGGTGTCGCTGCGGCCGCGGTCATGGTTCTCGTGATCGGCGTCGCGCTGGCAGTCCGACCGGAAGTCGTCGGCCCGCGCGCCGCACCCGCGCCGGATCCGACCGATCCGTACGTCATGCAGCCTGGCGACGGGGTTGTCACGGGCGAGCATGTTCCGCTCTCCCAGGCGCTCGCAGGCGTCATCGCTGGCGGGGTCCTGTTCGTCGTTGCGGTTCGGACGACGGATCGGCGGAAGCGCATCGCCGCGTCCCTCGGCGTCCTGACCCTCATCCTTGTTGCGACTTCGATCGGGCCGCCGAACGCACTTGCCTTCACGGGCGGTGGCTACGGCCTGACCCCGAGCCGTTCGGTTCCCGAGGACCAGCCCGGGATGTACGTGGCGGTCACCGGCAATCGGCCGTTCACCCTTGTTGTGGCGGTAGGCAACACCTCGCGCCTGCCGGTCGAGCTCATCGGCCTCGCGAGTTCGGACGTCGGGCTCGCAACGAACAGTGAGCTCGATCATCTTCCGCGGTTCGTCGCGATGGCCAACCTGCCGCAGACGGCGCTCGACGGACGCTACGCGACACGATTTGAACGCACCACGATCGAGCCCGGGGATTTCGCCAATGTGGCGCTCCTCGGCCTGGCTGGAACGTGCTCGATCCCGGCGCCCGCCCCGGAGGGCCAAGGCGGCTACTTGATCGAGTCGGTCAATCTCGTGTACGAGCAGCTCACGATCACCCACACCCAGGCTTTCCAGCTGCCCGTGCCGGTCGTCATCACGACCACCATCCCCTGCACGTCCTGACGCGCGCCCGGACTAGGCCTGCCGGATCGACGCCTCGTAGTCGGGGAAATAGCGGCCGATCACGGGGAGATCGAAGCGCCGGAGGATGCTCGACGGTGGCTCGCGCTCCAGCAGGAAGGCGAACGAGCGCTCGACGAGGTCCCTGGGGTCGACGGCGCCCGGGGCCAGCCGGGCGAGATCGGCCTGCGTGACGCGGACCTCGTGTTCGGACGCGGCTCCGCCATCTCGGATCGTCACGAAGCACGTCCAGCCCGATCGTGCGTCTCTCGTGCACGAAACCTCGACGGACCAGGTCACGGCACGAAGTCCGGTTGGCAGGTGGGGCACCAGAACGTGGTTCGCGGCACGGTCGTCGTCAGCGGCGCGGAGCGGATCAGCGTCCCGCAGCGGCGGCACGGGCGGCCGGTCCGGCGATAGGCCCACATCGGGGAGCGGCCGGACGGGAGGTCGACGCTGGCCCGGAGCAGACGGCGCGCTGTGGCAATCAGGCGGTCGAGCGTCGCGTCGTCGAGATCGCCGACGCGGGTCCACGGCCCGACCCCCTCGTGGAAGAGGGTCTCGTTGCGCCAGATGTTCCCGATCCCGGCAAGCGCCCGCTGGTCGAGCAGCGCCTCCGAGATCGTCAACGACTCGCGCACGGGGTCGCGCAGGCGGCGGCGCGCCTCCGCCGCGTGCTCGTCTCCCCACGCCGAATCGAGGAGATCCGGCCCAAGCCGGGCGATCGTCGGGTGCATGGCCTCCGCGCGCGTCTCGAACAGCTCGACGACGGGGGCGTCGAAGCAGACCGCGACCGCGCCAGGCACCTCGAGGACGAGTCGCGCCGCGGACGGTGGCCTACGCCAGCGCTCGCCCGGCCGGTAGCGGTGCCAGGAGCCGTTCATCCGCAGGTGCGTCCGCAGCGCGAGCCCGTTGTCGAATCGGATCAGCAGGTTCTTCCCCACCGCTTCGACACTCTCGACGGTCGCGCCGACCACGCGCTGGACCTGCGGACCGCCGGTGCGGACCCGTGCCGCGGTCACCGCCCGCCCGACGAGATGCGGCGCCAGCCCGGCCGCGGTCCGGTGGAGGATGTCGCCCTCAGGCACGGGGCCGGCGGAGGACCAGGCCGCGATAGCCGGGCACGAACCCGGCGGCAACCAGCCGGTCCCGGAACGGCGACTCCGCGACGGGACCGCCATCCACCTTCGTGATCACGAGCTCCCGGACCCGGCCGTCCTCGACGAGCGCGCCGAGCGCGCGGGCGGCGGTCTCGCCGACCTCGGCGTCGTCGGCTGCCGGGAGGACCTGGATCGAGCCGCCGCCGCGGTCGAGATACAAGGCGGCGACGCCGTCGACCAGGACCACCGATGCTCCGGCGGCGCGCTGGAGTGGCCGCCGATCGGTCTCGTCGCGGCGCGGCCAGGGGATCGCCGCCCCGTACGGATTCGCGGGATCGGCCGCTGCCAGGAGCTGGACGGCGCGCTCCGCGGGGTCGCGTCCGGGCTCGCGGACCGAACGCAACCGCTCGACCGCCTCGGCGTGGGCGAACTGGGCCGCGCCGAGCCCGTCGACGAAGTAGCCGCGTCGGATCCGGCCCGCCTCTTCCAGCGCGCGCAGGACCGGGTAGACCGCGGAGAACCCACCGTCGATCCCCTCCGCCGCGACGGCCTCGCGGGTCACGATCCCGTGGCGGTCGAGCAGGGCGAGCGCGGTCGCGTGGAGGCGCTCGGTCGCGGATCCCGGCGGCGGCGCGACCAGCGACCAGCGCCCCGCCGCCTCCGGCGGGCCGAGGGCGGTCAGGCGACCCGGACCGCGCCGCCGC
>DASSPG010000195.1:0-4481 GCA_035699725.1 Candidatus Limnocylindrales bacterium
GTGCCGCAGCCGGGCGGCGAGAACGCCCGGATGAACCTGTGGCAGTTCCGCGGCCAGGCCCCGTCGAACGGCCAGCCGATCGAGATCGTGATCACCGACTTCACGTTCACGCCGCTCGCCCCGTAACCGACAGGTCGGCGGCGGCCGTGCCGACGGGGCGCGCCTCCGTCCGCAACCTGCAACGCGATCGTGAGTCGCCGGGCAGCCGGACGCTCGATGACCGACGGCGCCGGCTGGCACACTCCGCCGATGGACCTTCACTTCCTCGGCGGTGCCACCACCGTCACCGGCTCGCAGTTCCTGCTCGACACGGGCCGCGCCCGGGTGCTCGTGGACTGCGGGATGTTCCAGGGCAGCCCGAACGAGTCGATGCGGAACCGCGTGCCGTTCGGCTTCGACCCCTCGACGCTCGACATCCTGCTCCTGACCCACGCCCACCTCGACCATTGCGGCCTGACCCCGCACCTCGTCGACGCGGGCTACGAGGGCCGGGTGCTGGCGACGCGCGGGACGTGTGAGCTGGCCGAGCTGGTGCTGCTCGACAGCGGCCGCCTTCAGCAGGAGTTCGCGAAGCGCGAGGCCCGCTGGGAACGCAAGCACCCGGACCGGGCCGACGAGGACGACCGGAAGGAGCAGGAGGTCTACCAGGCCGCCATCGACCTGGCCGAAGGGCGAGGGCCCGACGGTCCGATTGCTCCCGACGCCGCCACCGTCGCGTCGGCCGGCGTCTCCGAGGAGGTCGCGGCGGCAACAGCGGGCGGAGGGGACGGCGGCGCAACCGGCGCAACGGTGCCCGCCTTCGACGCCGAAGCCGAGCTCCGCAGCCAGCCGCCCGAGATCGAGATCGACCTCGACGAGCCGCTCTACACCGAGCGCGAGGCACGGATCGCCATCGAGCGCTTCGACTCGATCGAGTACGACGAGGAGCGCGAGGTCGCGCCGGGCGTCCACGCCACGTTCCTCGACGCGGGCCACATCCTCGGGTCGGCGATCATCCGCCTCCGGATCGAGGCCGCGGGCCCCGCCGGCCCCGGGCCCGAGCGCGAGACGACGATCGTGTTCTCCGGCGACCTCGGCCGGCCCGGGACGCCGATCATCCGCGACCCGTCGATCCTGCGCGACGCCGACTACGTCCTCGTCGAGTCGACCTACGGTGGCCGCGAGCACGAGCCCGAGGTGGAGGCGATCCGGATCCTGGCCGAGACGGTGCAGATGGTCGCCGACGCAGGCGGCGTGCTCCTGGTCCCGTCGTTCGCCATCGGGCGAACCCAGGAGATCGTCTACGAGCTCGACCGGCTGCTCGCGGAGGGACGGATCCCGGAGCTGCCGCTGTACCTCGATTCCCCGATGGCCTCGAAGGCGACCGACATCTACCGCCGCCACGCCGAGAGCTTCGACGAGGAGGCACAGGAGATCCTGCGCCACGGCGAGACGCCGCTCGACTACCCGAACCAGACGATCACGCGGGACCTCGCGGATTCGAAGGCGATCGCCCGGGCCGAGCGCCCGTACATGATCGTCGCGTCGAACGGGATGCTGACCGGCGGGCGCGTCCTCGGTCACCTCCGCAACCTGATCGGCGATCCGAGCGCGACCCTGCTGTTCGTCGGGTACCAGGGCGAGGGCACCCTCGGCGCCCACCTCCAGGCCGGCGCCAAGGTCGTGAAGCTCGACGGCCGGCCGCGCGACGTGCGCTGCCAGGTGCGGTCCATCAGCGGGTTCAGCGCCCACGCCGACGAATCGGAGCTGCTGGACTGGCTCGGCCACTTCGCCGAGGGCAAGAGCGAGGGAGCGGACGGGTTCCCCAGGACGGTGTTCCTCGTTCACGGGGACCCCGAGGCCCAGATCGCGATCGAGCCGAAGGTCCGGGCCCTCGGCTTCGCGACGAAGATCCCACGTTGGCGTGAGAAGGTGACGCTCGCCTGAGGCCGTCCGACCGACGCCACGCCTGACCGGAGGCCCAACCTGTCGCGCGATGCGCAACGGCGGTTCGCCTGATGGAACGCAAGAGGCATTGGAATCGGGCCGTGTGACGATCCCGACATGGCCGACAGCATCCCCGGCGCCCCCGCCGCCGCCGTTCCCGACACCTCGATCCTGACCGCCGCCGAGCTCGATTCGATCCGCCGCCCGTACCGCGGCGCCCGGCTCCTCCCGGGGCGGGCGTACCACGACCAGGCGATCTTCGAGTGGGAGCGCGAGCACGTCCTGCGGCGCGACTGGGTGATCGTCGGTCGGGAGGATGAGGCGCCGGATCCCGGGACCTACTTCCTGACGGAGCTCGACGGCGAGCCGCTCCTCGTCGTCCGTGCGCGCGATGGGGTGCTCCGCGCGTTCTACAACGTCTGCCGCCACCGGGGCACGGCGGTCGTCGAGGAGCCGTGCGGGACGGCGGTCCGATTCCAGTGCCCGTACCACGCCTGGATCTACGACCTCGAGGGCAGGCTCGTCCGCGCCAAGCACACCGAGGACCTCGACGACTTCGCGTTCGGCGAGTACGGCCTCGCCCAGGTCGGGTGCGAGACGTGGCAGGGCTTCGTGTTCCTCAACCTCGATCCCGACGCCGCGCCCCTGGCCGCCCAGCTCGGCGATCTCGACGAGCATCTGCGTCGGTTCGACTTCGGCGACCTCCGTCCCGCTCGGACGATGACGTACGACGTGGCGGCCAACTGGAAGTTCATCGCCGAGAACTACTCGGAGTGCTACCACTGCCCGCCGCTCCATCCCCAGCTCAACAAGCTCACGCCATACGACGTGGGCGGCGACTACGCCCCGGACGGAGCGTGGCAGGGCGGCTGGATGGAGCTCGTGGCCGGGGCCGAGACGATGGCCCTCGACGGCGGCCGCGGCTCGAAGCACGGCCGCCCGCCGATGTGCGGGATGACGGCCGAGGACGAGCGCCGGATCTTCTACTACGTCCTCTGGCCCACGGCCTTCCTGTCGATCCACCCCGACTACCTGCTCGTCCATCGCCTGGTCCCGGTCGCGCCGGACCGGACAACCGTGGTGTGCCAGCTCCTGTTCGAGCCGGAGACGATGGCGCCGCCGGACTTCGACCCGACGGACGCGATCGCGTTCTGGGATCTCACCAACACCCAGGACTGGCACGTCTGCGAGCTCCAGCAGCGTGGCACCCGCTCGCGTTCGTGGGTCAGCGGCCGCTACTCGAACCAGGAGGCGTCGGTCCACGCCTTCGACCAGATGGTCGCCGAGCGCTACGCCGGGCTCGAGTTCAGCGGGTTGCGCACGGTCCGCGCCCGCTACGACGTCGCGCCGCCCAAGGAGGCCCCGATCGGCCAACTTGATGCCGGCGTGCCCCGCCACGACGAGCACGACCACCCGACGACCGGCCGCGGCTCGCACGAGCACGCGACGGCCCGGACGACGGCCCGCTCGAAGGCGACGGGGGCGGCGACCTCGCGCTGAACAGGGCGCCTCCGGGCGTGATCAGGCCGGGCGCGCACCGGGCCGATGTTGACCGCTTCCGGCAGCTTCGCGCGGTAGGCTCCGACCATGACAGGAACGACGACCGACCACGACCACGACCCGGGACCCGATGCTGCGGCGGCCCGGGTGACGGCCCTCGAGACCGCCGCCGCGGAGCCGATCGCGACCGGCGGCGCGCGGATCCTCGTGGGGACCGCGTCGTGGACGGATCCGACCATGACCGCCGCGGGCGTCTTCTACCCGAAGGGCGCCGACAACGCCGAGGAGCGGCTCGCGTACTACGCGTCGTCGTTCCCGGTCGTCGAGGTCGATGCGACCTACTACGCGCTCCCGGCCGAGCGGACCGCCCAGCTCTGGGCGGAGCGCACCCCGCCCGACTTCACGTTCGACATCAAGGCCCACGCCCTGATGACGGGGCAGGGGACCGAGACCCGCCGGCTGCCGAAGGCGATCCGCGAGGCGCTCCCGGACGAGCTCCAGGCGAAGACCCGGGTCTACGCCAAGGACGTCCCCGGGGAGGTCAATGACGAGGTCTGGCGCATGTTCCGTTCGGCCCTCGCGCCGCTCGAGGAGCGCGGCCAACTCGGCTCGATCCTCCTCCAGTACCCCAAGTGGGTGTTCCCGTCGAACGAGAACCGAGCCGTGATCGAGGACGCGGTCCGTCGGCTGGCAGGGTGGAAGGTGGCGGTCGAGTTCCGCAACGGATCGTGGCTCAACGAGAGGAACCGCGACCGGACGTTGGCGTTCCTGGCGGAGCGGTCGATCCCGTTCGTCATGGTCGACGAGCCGCAGGGCTTCAAGAGCAGCGTCCCGCCGGAAGTCGCCGTGACCTCACCGGACCTCGCGATCGTCCGGTTCCACGGCCGCAACGCCGCGACGTGGGAGGCGAAGAACATCACGCCCGCCGAGCGCTTCCGCTACCTCTATTCGCGTGACGAACTGTCGGAGTGGGTCCCCCGGATCCGCGAGGCGGCAGACCAGGCGAAGGAGGTCCACCTGATGTTCAACAACTGCTACGCCAACTACGGGACGAC
>DASSPG010000196.1:0-1078 GCA_035699725.1 Candidatus Limnocylindrales bacterium
ATCGCTCGGCGTCAGCTCACTTGAGCCCGAGTCAGGAGGACGCGGCTTCCTCGGCGCCGCCCGGGAGGGCGTGGAGGGTTGGCGTCGCGAGGCGGTGACGACGGCGGAGGTCGAACCGGTAGCCAGAGGGCAGTGAGTGGAGGACGACGCCGCTGATCATCAGCGGCTTGTGGCCGCGGATCTCCCAGGCGTCGGTCTCCGAGGCCGCGCCGTCGACCACCGTGATGCTCCCCCGCCCGATGACCTCCATCACGTGGTCGGGCCCGACGACGCCGGCGGTGTCCTCGTCCACGCCGAGGCCCAGGAGCGACGGGTTCTGGGCGATCAGTGACAGCAGCCGGCCGAGCCGGTTCCGCTGCTGGAAGTGCTGGTCGACGATGACCCCGGGCAGCATCCCGAGTCCGGCCGCGATCTGCGCCATCCGGTGCTTCGGCGTCGCCCCGGACGCGCCGAACGCGATCATGTGGCTGCTCATCGCCGACGCCCCGGCCGAGGTCCCGGCCATGACCGCGCCGTGGCGGAACCGCTCGAGCATCGCGTCGGCCAGGCGCGTCCCGCCGATCGTCGAGGCCAGCTTCAGCTGGTTGCCGCCGGTCAGGAAGACCCCGGTCGCGTCGCGCAGCGCGAGGGCCACGCTCTCGTCGTTGGCCTGCGGCCGGGTCGAGGCGTGGAGCGGGCGGACGGTCGCGACCCCGAGGTCACTGAAGATGTGGCGGTAGCGCTCACCGGCCTCCGTCCCGAGGCTCGATGCGGTCGAGATCACCGCGATCGTGGCGTCCCGTCCACCGGCGAGCGCGACGAAGCGGTTGAGGATCACCCGATCCCGGACCTTGTCCTCTGCCCCGCCGATGATGATGACGGTCCCGTCAGTCACGGACGCGCGCTTCCTCCGCTCGGATCGGCGAAGGATAGCGCGCGGACCCACCACCTATCCGACGTGCCACAATCCCGCGGCGATGACCACGAGTCATGGGGACGCCGAGGGGATGGGGCCACGGGTGGCCGGCGCCGGCCCGCACCGGCGACGCGCGGCGGTGTTCCGGCGGGCGCTGCGCCACGAGGTCAACCGGCTCCGCGA
>DASSPG010000197.1:0-40584 GCA_035699725.1 Candidatus Limnocylindrales bacterium
TGCGCGAGGTGCTCGTGAAGCGGCCGGGCCAGGCGTTCGGGCGGGCCTTCGACGATCCCGCCCACGGCTTTCTCCGACCGGTCGATCTCGAGCGAGCCCAGCGCGAGCACGACGGACTCGTCGCTGCGCTCGACGAGCTCGGTGTTCGCGTTCACCTGCTCGACCACGAGCCGTCGAGGGATCCCGACCTCGTGTATGCGTTCGATCCGCTCCTCGTCATCGACGCGGGCGCCGTCCCGCTCCGGCCGGGCAAGCCGAACCGGGCCGACGAGCCGGCGATCATGGAGCGCTGGCTGAACGCGCGCGGCGTCCCGATCGCGGGCCGGATCGAGGCGCCCGCGACCGTGGAGGCGGGTGACACGGTCTGGCTCCGCGACGACCTGTTCGTGATCGGGCGGACGCTCCGGACCAGCGACGCGGGCGCCCGCCAGCTCGCCGCGATCGTCGGCGGCGACGTCCGGATCGTCGACGTCCCGTACTGGAAGGGCCCGGCGGAGCTCGTCCACCTGATGTCCGTGATCTCGCCGGTGTCGGACGATCTCGCGGTCGTCTTCATGCCGCTCCTTCCCGCCGGGCTCTGGGAGTGGCTGACCGCGCTCGGGGTCCGGCTCGTCGAGGTGCCGGAAGAGGAATACCCGACCCTCGGCTGCAACGTGCTGGCGGTCCGGCCGGGCGTGGTGATCGTCGCCGAGGGCAACCCGGTGACGCGACGCGGCCTGGAGGCCGCGGGGGTCGAGGTCCACGCGATCGCGCTCCGGGAGGTCGGCGAGAACGGCTCGGGCGGAGTCACCTGCCTGACCCGCCCCCTGCTCCGGCGATGACGTCTCCGCTCGCGCCCGCCATCGACCGGGACGCGCTCCTCGAGGACCTGGCCACGCTCATCCGGATCCCGAGCATCACCGGCGGCGAGGAGGCCGTAGCGGCGGACGTCGCCGCGCGGCTGCGCGCGGCCGGGATGACCGTCGAGGCGCTGTCGCCCGATCCGGCGGCGATCCGGTCCGACCCGGCCTGGCCGGGCGAGGAGACCGAGCGAGCCGCGCTGCCGGTCGTGATCGGGCGGCTCGGGCGGACGGGCGGCCGGCGGGTCGTGCTGTCCGGCCACATCGACGTCGTGCCGCCCGGCGATCCGACCACCTGGACGGCCGACCCGTGGGGCGCCGAGATCCGGGACGGCGCGCTCTACGGCCGGGGCGCCTGCGACATGAAGGGCGGCGTCGCGTCGATCCTCGGCGCGGTCCGGGCGCTGGTCGCCTCTGGGGCAGCGGCGCGCTTCGATGGCGAGCTCATCGTCGCGTTCGTGCCGGGCGAGGAGGACGGCGGGCAGGGGACCCTGGCCGCGATCCGGGCCGGCGCCACCGGCGATCTCGCGATCATCACCGAGCCCTCGAACCTCGACATCGTGGTCGCCCACGCCGGCGCGATCACGTTCCGGCTCACCGTCCCGGGCCGCGCCGCCCATGCCTCGCAGCGGCGCGAGGGCGTGTCGGCGCTCGACAACCTGTATGTCGTCCTGCGCGCGCTCGAGGCCGACGAGACCGCACGGAACGCCGCCGAGACCGATCCGCTGATGACCGCACTGGGTCTGCCGTACCCGACGATCGTCGGGATCGTGGGTGGCGGCGAGTGGGCGTCGACGGTGCTGGATCGGGTCGTGGCCGACGGCCGCTACGGCGTCCGGCTCGGCCAGTCGCCCGCGGACGCGGCCGCCGACCTGCGGCGGGCCATCGACGCGGCCAACGCGTCGGATCCATTCCTGCGCGAGCATCCCGCGACGATCGAGATCGTGGGCGGCCAGTTCGGCTCCGGACGCGTCCCGTCCGACCACGAGCTGCCGGTGGGGCTCGCCGACGTCGCGGAGGCGCTGACCGGCCGCCGGCCGGCCCTGCTCGGCGAGCCCTACGGCGCCGATATGCGCTTGTTCATCAGCGAGGGCGGCACGCCGTGCGTGATGTACGGCCCGGGGGACGTGAAGGTCGCCCACAGCGCCGACGAGCACGTCCCGCTCGCCGAGGTCGAGGAGTGCGCCCGGGTCCTCGCGGCCTGGGTCGCGCGGGAGCTCGGCGCCGGGTAGCCCGCGGAGGGACCCCCGTCAGGCGGCACGCGTCTCGGCCACCGCCGAGCGCCGTGCGATGACAAGCAGGGTCGGGACGACCACCAGGGCCGCGCCGAGCAGCCCCAGCGTCGCGAAGCTCGCGGCGGCGACGACGACCCCCGATCCCAGGCTGGCCGCGGCGGCGGAGCTCCAGATCAGGCCGTCGGTCAGTCCCTGGATCCGGGTCCGCTCGGCGAGCGACAGGCCGTGGGTCACGAGCGCCGAGCCGGCGACGTACCCGAGGTTCCAGCCGTACCCGAGCAGGAACAGGGCGATGAACAGCACGACCCCGCCGTCCGGGGGCGCAACCGCGGCGAGGACCGCGGCCAGGGCGCTGACCCCCAGCCCGGCGAGGATCACCGGGATCGGCCCGAGCCGATCGGTCAGCCGGCCGGTCAGCGGCGACAGACCGAACATCCCGAGCGTGTGGCCGCTGATCACGATCCCGACGGCCGCGAGGTCGTGGCCGTGCGCCGTCATGTGGAGCGGCGTCATCGTCATGATCAGGACCATCACGACCTGGACGGTCACGAGCGACACGATCGCGACCGGCACGTTCGGGCGGGCGAGGACCGCGGCCAGAGACGCCGCCGTCGAGCGCGCTCCGCCCGGATGATCGTGGCGGGCGGACGCATCCGCGAGCTGATCCGGGTCGGGCCGGAGGGCGAGCATCGTCAGGAGGGCCGCCGCCCCGACGAACGCCATCGGCACCAGGTAGGCGCCGGACAGCTGGGGCAGGCCCAGCGCCATCGCCAGCGACCCGGCCGGCGCGACCAGGTTCGGACCGACCACCGCGCCGACCGTCGAGCCCCACACGACGATCCCGATGGCGGAGGCCCGGCGGTCCGCCGGGAACAGGTCGGCGGCGACATAGCGCGACAGCTGGTTCGATGCGTTCCCGAACCCGATCAGGATCGTCCCGAGGAGCAGCAGCGGGAGCGACCCGGCGATGACGGCAACGGTCGAGACCAGCGCGCCGGCGACTCCGACGCCGTACCCGGTGGCGAGCCCGGCCCGGCGGCCGACGCGGACCATCAGCTGCGAGAGCGTGACGGCGCCGACGGCCGCCCCGAGCACGACGGTCGCGCCCGGCGCGCCGCTCCACGCCGTGCTCCCCGCGATGTGCTGCGCGGCGATCGAGGCCACCGTCGAGGCGGCGATGTGGCCCGTGCTCCCGAGCGCGACGCCCGCGACGAGCGACCAGTGGGTCCGGCGCCGCAGCCGGGCCAGGATCGAGGGTGGGAGGCGGGTCGCGGCGGCCGTCACCGCCGGAATGATAGGGGCGGGGACGGGCCTCAACGGAGCCCCAGCGTCAGGACCTCCACGCGAGGCGAGTCGCTCGGCGGGCTCGCGGTCGGACCGGAGCCCGCGGGCGGCACGGGTCGCCCGCGACCCGGATCGTCTCCGGCGGAGGTCGCGAGCTCCGCGAATCGGCAGAACGCGTTCGCGAGGCGCATCTGCTCGGGCGTCCGGGCACGGACACGGAGCAGGTCCGGCGAGGCGACGACGACGCTCACGCAGCGGGCCCGCGAGGTCGCCACGTTCAGGCGGTTGCGGCTGTACAGGAAGTCCATCCCGCGCGGAGCGAGCTCCGGCGAGGACGTCGTCATCGAGTAGAGGCTGATCGGCGCCTCCTGGCCTTGGAACTTGTCGACCGTGCCGACCCGGGCCTCGGGCGGGAGCAGTCGCCGGATCGCCCCGACCTGGGCGTTGAACGGCGCCACGATCAGCACGTCGTTCCACGTCAGGTGGGTCGAGACCCCGTCGGCGTCGGTCCACCAGCCGTCGCGGACGAGGGTCCCGGCCAGCTCCGCGATCGCCTCTGCCTCGAGCGGCGACTCGTTGTCCGCCCCGACGGTCGGCACATCGACCAGCCGAGGGCCGACGCCGTCAACCTGGTGGCCGGTCAGCGTCAGGCGCTGGCCCTCGAGGTGGCGCTCGGGCTCGAGCCGGGCGTCGTAGAAGACCTCGGACGTGAAGTCGCAGATCGTGGGATGGAGGCGCCACGTGGTCTCGAGGAACAGGCCGCGGTCCGGCGGGATCGTCGCGGCGCCGGCGAGGACGTGGGCCAGCGCCGATCCGTCCGCCCCGGGTGGGTGGCTGCCCTGCGTCGGCTGGTCGAGCTGCTGGGGGTCACCGAGCAGGACGATGCTCCGCGCCGCCGTCGACATCGCGACGACATTGGCCAGCGAGATCTGGCCGGCCTCATCGACGAACAGGACGTCCACGGCCCCGAGCATCTTCTCCGACGACCACAGCCACGCCGTGCCGGCGGCCAGGTTCGACTCGCCGGATTCCAGCCGCTCGCGGACCTGCTGGGCCGACGTTCCGCGGACCACCCGCTCGTCATCGAGGAGCTGGGCCGGCTCGCCGCGCTGGACCGGCCGCACGTCGGCCGGCCCGTCGTCCGCGTCGAGTACGGCCCGCAGCAGGTTGCCGATGACCTTGTGACTGGTTCCGGTGATCCCGACCCTGCGCCCCCGCCGGAGCAGCTCGCGGATCATCCGGGCACCGGTGTACGTCTTGCCCGATCCGGGCGGGCCCTGGATCGGGAGGACGGTCCCGTCGAGCGCCATCACGAGGCGGCGCGCCGCGGCGAGGTCCGTCTCCTCGGGCCGGCGAAGCGGCGCCCCGGCCGGCTGGCCCGCCCGAGGGGGCAGCCCCAGGAGCAGGTCGCGGGCGGCGCGATGGGGTCCGGGACCGGCGATCCCGTGGCCAGCGACCCATTCGCCGATGTCGTAGAGCCGAGCCTGCTGCTCGCGCGCACGGAACCAGGGCAGCGGCACGATCGCCTCGGGATGCGGGTCGCCGACCCGCCGCCTGAGATCGACCGTCAGCCCCGCCGGATCGACGGCCTCGACCTCGGCGACGTCCCACGTGAACGGCGAGTCGTCCGGTGCCTCCTGCTTGCGGCGCGGCTCGTACACCGTGTTGCCGACGTCCTGCTCCTGGTCGGGAAAGGAATAGCGCCAGACCTGCTTGCCCCTGACCTCCTCGCCGACCGGTTCGAGCGGCACCAGGAGCCCGATCGCGCCGTCCTCCTCGACGAGCTGCTCGGGGGCGAGGTCCATGAGCCGGTGGAACTCCCACCACATCGACTTGTCCTCGCGCCGATGCCAGCCGAGCAGCTGGGCGAGCAGCCAGCGGGCGTGATCCTCCGGGTTGCGCTCGGCTCGATCGATCGTGCCGATCGCCGGGTCGGCCAGGCGGAGGGCGAGGGCCTGCGTCCGGGCCTGGGCCTCGGTCAGGTCGGCCGGGAGCGGCGTCTCGCGAGGAGCCGGCCGCGGCACGACCTGGCCGGACCGTTCCGCCAGCTCGATCCTGAGGGTCTCGAGCCAGTCGCGCAGGCGGAGCGTGCTCACGACGTCGTCGCGGTTGTAGCGCTCGATCTGGACGAGGTGGTCGGCCGCCGGCCGCTCGCCCTCGCCGAGCTCGAGCCACTGCTCGAACGCGACGATGCTCGAGCCCGCGTCGCGCAGGTCGATCTCGCGCTCGAACCCGTAGAACGGTTCCATCTTCTTGATCGAGTAGCTCTCCACCGACGCGCGCAGCGACTGGCGAACGGCGCGCAGGAGGTCGACGAGGACGCCGCGACGGAGGAAGTCGTCGACCTCCTCCTCGCGCGTCGCGTAGCGACCCATCAGCCGCTTGAGGGCGGTCGGCTCGTAGGCCGCGTAGTGGTAGACGTGCAGGTTCGGGTCGGCCCGGAGGCGCTCGCCGATGAAGTCGATGACCTGCTCGAACGCGTGCTTCTCGCCCGCGGCCGAGAACTCGCCGTCCTCGTCGCGCGACCAGAAGGCGTGGAACGTCCCGTCGGTCTCGAGGACCCCGAACAGGTAGTCGAGGCCGTCGTCGAGCGCGTAGGGATCGCCCTCGAGGTCGAGGAACAGATCGCCCGCCGAAGGCTCGGGCAGGGTCGCGAGACCACGCTCCGGATCGATCGAGTCGCCGGGCTGGGGCAGGAACAGCTCGTACCGCCGGACGCCGGTCCGGCGCTCCTCGAGCTGGATCCTCGCCTGCTCGCGCACGCGGGCGAGGGCCGCTTCGCCGGTCCCCTCGAGCCGCGGGTCGAGCGGCAGCGCCAGGTCCCCGAGCGCCTCGAGGGTCGCGATCCCGCGACCGGCCAGGGAGTGGCGCTGGCGGCCGCTGATTCCGGCGACGAAGCTCAGGTGGTCGTCCGCGCGGCGACGGATCTCGCACTCCATGGCCCAGCGACAGACCTCGCAGTGGTCGACCGGCTCGGGGTAGGTGCCGCTCGGTGGGTAGGCCGCGGGCCGCTCGTCGGTCATCGTCGCGAGGAACCGATCGCGGGCGCTCCGGTAGTAGGCCATGTAGTCGTCGACCCGGAGTCGCTCCACGGTCCGGGCGCTGCCGCCGAGGGCGATGTGCAGCCACTCTGGCCGGACGCCCTGGATCCGCTCCAGCTGGTCGACGTACGAGCAGATCTGGAGGACCGCGCTCGCCTTGACGTGCTTGGCGAGCTTGGTGTCCGCGACCTCGTAGTGCCACGGCCCCCAGGTCGACGGGTGGGCCGCGTCGTCGACCCGGAGCAGGAAGTCGGCGTGGCCGCGCCACGTGCCGTCGAAGAAGGTCGCCTGGTAGATGACGTCGGCGCCGGACGCCATCGCCGCGATCGTCTCCGCTGCCGCGGCGCGGAGCTGGTCGCCGCGATCCTCGATCGAGCCGTCGAGCTCGATCCGGACGACCGCCCGACCGGCGGCCTCGAGGTCCGCGAGGTAGCGCGCCTCGTGCTGGAAGCCACGACGGCGGATCACGTCCAGCTCGGGATCGTCGCGCATCGGCCGCTTGACGAAGCCGGCCAGCGCGGCGCGCTCGAGCTGGGTCAGGTGCTCGCAGGCGAGGTAGGCGACGAGATCGGTGGCGGCGTAGACGGGCCGTCCGTCGATCGACTGCACGCGGGAACCTTACCGGCCCTCCGTGCCATCTCGCCTGTCACACGGGCGACTGTCGCGCCGGAACGACCATGTGTGCGTTGCCTTCTGCGGTCCTCGCTTCCGCACCTTCGGGTGCGCGCGCTCCGGTCCTCGGCGGCGCGTTCGCCTGGCCGCCCCACCGCGACGAACGCAGTCGCGCGGGCGGTCACACGGGGCGGAGGGCCCGCCAGGTGTCGAGCGCCCACTTCCAGTCCTGCGGGTCGTCGATCTCGACCTTGATCGCGGCGCCCCGGCCGCGGATCGCGCTGTAGCCTTCCACCGTCGCGACCTCGACGCCGGACGTCGTGTCCGACGACAGCCGCGCCCGGCCGCGGACGACCCCGTCGTCGTGCTCGATCGCGTCGCGCCCGAGGTGCCCCGCGACCTGGCGCAGGAAGAGGTCGGCCGACATCGGCTGGCCGCGCTCGGAGGTCTCCGTCGCGGCGATCGTCACGTTCCGGCCGGCCTCGCCGCCGGTCCACTCCTCGGCCGTCCGCGTGCCCGTGAACGAGCCCGGTACCTCGAGCGCCCAGCCCTCGTGGATGATCGTGACCGGTCGGCGCCGGTAGCCGATCCGATCGGGCTGGCTTCCCGCCGGCCCGCCCACGAGCGGCCCCGCCCCGCGATCGAGGAGCTGGCGCGTCGCCTGGTCCTTGAGCCCTCGGAGCTGGAACAGCTCGCGCCATTCCGGCCACGGCCACGCGAGCCCCGGCTCGAGGGGGTAGGCCCGCCGGAGCAGCGCAAGCACGTCGTCGACGATCGCGATCTCCTCCACGCCGGCCGGTGGTCGCCAGCGAACGTCGAGCCAGAGCATCGTCAGGGCCCGTCCGAGGAGATACCGCGCGTCCATCGCGTCGGCAACCCATGGCCAGACGTCGGCGGCAACGCGCGGATCGGCGAGGGCACGCTCGAGCCACGCGTCGTCGCGCGGCCCGAGCACGGTGGCGACCGCGCCGTCGAACGTGAACCGGACCCCCGGCGGTGTCGCCAGGTGAAGGCCGGTCGCCCGTTCGCGGCGGGCGTCACGGACGGCCAGCAGCGCCGAGCGGAGCCAGCCGAGGTGGCCACGCTCCGCGTCATGTCGATCGCCCGAGCCGAAGGTGCCGGTGGGATCGATCGAGCTCCCGGGATCGGCGGCGGCCGTGAGGGCCGCCACGCGCGCGGCGCCGACGGTGGACGGGGTCGCAAGGGGCGCCCACGCGATCGACAGCTCGTCGCCCAGCCGCTCCAGGAGGCTGGCGACGAACGTGTGATAGCCCGGACCGACGGGCACCGTCATGGCGGTCACCACGACCCGACCGTGGTCGTCGGCCTCGAAGCGGACCGGGCGGGCGGCCGGATGGAACGAAGCCTCGATCGCGCCGTCGGCCGTCCGGGTGCCCGCGACGTGGCCGCGCATGGCGTCGGCGCTGGCCTCGGGCAGGAACTCGTCGATCGCGCCCAGCAGGGTCACGGCGTTCGGGATGCGCCGAGTGGCGCCGCGACGGGCGGCCTGACCGACGGCACGGATCGTGATGGACAAGCGGCGGACCTCCCGGCTGCTCTGCTCGCCCGACGATACCCGCTCGTCGGCGAGCCGGGTAAGAGGACTGTTGGCGGGATGAGTACCCTTGGGGCCGTGGAACGCCCGCGCGAGACCCTCATCGAACGCAAGATTCGCGAAGCCCGGGAGGCGGGCGCCTTTGACGACCTGCCGTTCAAAGGTGAGCGAATCCCGCTCGAGGACGACAGCGCGGCCGGCGACTGGGCGCTCGCCCACCACGTCCTGAAGAACGCGAACATGGTGCCACCGTGGGTCGCCACGGATCGCGAGGTCCGCGCCCTGCTCGCGCAGCGCGACGCCATCATCGAACGCGCCCCGCGGTCCAGCCCGATCGGGAGGGAACGTGATCGCGCCGCGCTGCGGCACGTTGTCGAGGAAGCCAACCGGCTGATCGCGATCCTGAACAACGAGGCTCCGACCGACCGCCAGCACCGCCGTCGGCTGCATCTCGAGGGAGAGCTCGCCGCGCTCGAGCGCGCCCACGCCCCAGACTCCTCGCCCTGACGCAGCCGGGCTCAGGCCCGGCGGTCAGCCGACCAGCGCGGCGACCGCCTCGTCGAACACGGCAGTGTGGCGATCCACGTCGGCTTCGACCGTGGCCGGGCTCATCAGGGCCATGTTGTGGAACGGCGTCATCAGGACACCCCGATTGAGCAGCGCGAGGTGCAGGTAGCGGCTCAGGAGTGGATCGTCGCGAGCGGCCTTCTCGGCGCCGTCGCGCGGCGGCGTGGCCGAGAAGTGGACCTCCGCCCGAGCTCCGAGGCGGGTGACGTGCCAGGCGACGCCGTGACGCGCGATCGCCCCGTTGACCCCGGCCTCCCAACGCGCGGCGAGCGGGATCATCCGCTCGAACGCCTCGCCGGTCAGGACCTCGCCGAGCGTCGCCCGGATGGCCGCCAGCGACAGGGCGTAGCCCGCGAGCGTGCCCCCGATGCCCCCGATGTCCGCGCGCGGCGGGAGGGCGGCCCGGACCCGGTCGGCGATGTCGTGGGTCATGCCGTACGTCCCGGCCGGGATCCCGCCGCCGATCGTCTTGCCGATCACGAGCATGTCCGGCTCGAGCCCGTCGCGGGCGGTCATCCCGCCGGGGCCGGCGCAGATGGTATGGGTCTCGTCGATGATCAGGACGGTCCCGGTCCGGCGGGTGATCTCGCGGAGCGCCTCGTGGTAGCCGGCGTCGGGCAGGACGATCCCGACGTTGGTCAGGGCGGGCTCGACGAGGACGGCCGCGACGTCCCGGTCGGCGAGCGCCCGCTCGAGCGCGGGGACGTCGTTGAACGGCACGACCTTCGTCGTCAGGGCGGGATCGACCGGCGGGCCGATGTTGAGGTCGGTCGCGACGACACGCCCATCGGCGTCGAGGGTGGCAAGCGTCTCATCGACCGAGCCGTGGTAGCACTCGTCGTGGACGAGGATCCGCGGGCGGCCGGTGATCGCGCGGGCGAGCCGGATGGAGAAGCGGTTGGCGTCGGTCGCGGTCATCGTGAACTGCCACAGCGGCAGGCCGAACCGGCGGGTCAGCTCCTCGCCGGCCGCGATCGCGTCCTCGGTCGGGAGCATGTGGGTGATGCCCCGCCGCATCTGTCGCTCGACGGCGGCGATCGTCGGCGCCGGCCCATGGCCGGCCATCGCCCCGGTGTCGCCGAGGCAGAAGTCGACGTAGTCGTGGCCGTCCGCGCAGCGGAATCGGGCGCCGGAGGCGGTGTCGACGAAGAGCGGAAAGGGCGACGCCCACTCGTTCATCCAGTTCATCGGCACGCCGTCCAGCAGCGAGGCCTTGGCCTGCTCGTGGAGGGTGCCGGAGCGCGGATGGGCGCGGGCGAAGCGCTCGATCTCGGCGGCGAGGAGCGCACCGAGCCGTTTCCGATCGACGCTGGACGGGGGAGTGGGGGTCGTCATCGCCTCCGAGGATGCGTCAGCCGCGCGATGGCAGCCGGGCGATCCCGTGAGGCGCGACGTGGAATGCGCCGCCCGTGCGGGCGGTCAGCGGATGTGGCGGGTGAAGCCGCAGATCGGGCAGGTGCCGATCTCGGTGTCCGGGTCCACGATCAGGTAGCTGGTGCAGCCGTTCGTGCTGCAGTAGGGACGGGTGGCGGTCGAGGCCCGGCGGCGCATGCGGCGCATCGCGACGGACCGGCCGGCCACCGAGGCGGTGGTGGTGCGGGTCATCATGGGATTCGTTGCTGGTTCCTTCTGGCCCGTTCGGGCAGCGGGCGCACCTGGCGCTCGACGCGGCCCGATGGCCGGGTTCTGGTCCGCTCATCGGACGGCTCGGTGTCGGGAGCCGGAGCGGGTTGACGGGTTCCTGGCCCGGGGCATCCGGGGGAGCGGGTTGGGCTCGACCGATGGACGCCACGACGGGTGACAGGGGAAATCATGCCCGTATTCCCCGAATCCGTCAAACGGGACCTCGGCTCGCGACCCGGCTTGTCGCACTTCGGCAAGGTCGGCGCCGCCCGGTCGCGATGCCCCCGTCACCCCTTCCGCTCGACCCTTGGCGCATGGATACGACTGCTTCCCGACCCGGCTCCGACACGATCGTCGCCGTGACCAGCGACGACGCGCGGCACGCCTCCGTCCGCCGACGCGCGGTCGAGCTCGCCCGCGCCGCCTCCTCCACGGTGATCCTGTGGGCCCGCGACGCCGACATCAGCCCCCTCGAGGCACCCCTTCCCACGGACTGGTCCGGGGACGGCGAGCAGGAACAGTTCGGCGACCGGCTCGGGCCGAACGACCTCGAGGCCGCCGGCCGCGGGGCGCTCGCCCGCCAGATCGGCGAGCTGCGCGACGCGGGGATCGACGCCTGGGGCTGGCTCCCCGAGACCGCCGACGCGGACCATCTTGCCGAGTACGCCCGGCAGCAGGGGGCAGGCCTGATCATCGTCTCGGCGCACGACGCGGATCTCGTGGACGGCATCGAGGGTCCGCGAGTGGAGTCGGTCCGCGCCTGAACCGGCCCGTCGCCTCGGGCGGACGTCGATTCAGAAAGATCAATCAACGGCGAATCGTTCCGAAGTTGCGCCAACCCGATTCGCTTGGCAGACTCCCACCGTCCGACGCACCCACGACTGACGGAGGGATCCCTTGCACATGTCCCTGGTCCCGCACGCTCGACGCGGCGCGATCGTCCTGGCCTCCACGGCCCTCCTGCTGGTCGGGCTCGTCCCCGCCGCGGCGGCCGCCGACGTCCTCGCCGTCACGACGCCCTACCCGTCGATCGCCGTCGCTCCGGGGTCCGATGCCTCCTTCGACCTGACCGTCACGAACAGCCGCGAGGGGACGGTCGGCCTGACCGTGTCGGGGGCTCCGACCGGCTGGAAGGCCACGCTCCACGGCGGCGGGTTCGTGATCCAGGGCGTCACCGCCGCTCCGGGCAAGGCCGGCACCGCTCGGCTCGACGTCACCGTCCCCGCCGACACGACCACGACCGAGGCGAACCTTCGTGTCGAGGCAACGAGCGGCGGTGAACGGGCCAGCCTCGCGATCACCGTCCTCGTGAACGCCGAGGTCGCAGGCGACATCACCCTCTCGACCACGTCACCGACCCTGACCGGCTCGAGCGACACGGACTTCTCGTTCGATCTCACGCTCCAGAACGATTCGGCCCAGGACCAGACGGTCTCGGCGACCGCGACGGGCCCGGCCGGCTGGACGGTCGAGACGAAGCTCGCCGCCGCGCAGGCCGCGAGCACGGTCGTCAAGGCCGGCAGCTCCACCACGATCACCGTCACCGCGAGCCCGCCCCCGGATGCTCCGGCGGGCCAGACCGAGATCGACGTCACCGCCCGGGCCGGGACGAAGACGATCCAGGCCAAGCTCGGGGTCGAGATCACCGGCACGTTCACGATGACCCTGTCGACCCCGAACCAGCTCGTGTCCGCGCATGGTGCCGCCGGCAGCGGGACGACCCAGCAGGTCGTGGTCAAGAACACCGGAACGGGGCCTCTCACGAACGTGAAGATGACCGCCACTCAGCCGACGAAGTGGACGGTGACCTTCGACCAGGAGACGATCCCGGCGATCCCGGCCGGCCAGGAGGTGACCGTGACCGCCACGATCACGCCGAGCGGTGAGGCCGTGACGGGCGACTACCAGGTCACCCTCAAGGCGGCCGCGGAGGGCGAGAACGGGGCGAGCGCCGCGGAGGCCGACCTGCCGATGACGTTCACCGTCGAGACGTCGCCGATCTGGCTGCTCGCCGGGTTCGGCCTGATCGTGGCGATCCTGGCCGGGCTGTTCTACGTCTTCCGGACCTACGGCCGGCGATGACGGCTCCCTCGAGCCGCCCGATCCGGAAGCGGATCGGCCGACCACGGCCCGGCGCGGAGGGTGATCCGTCCGGCGCGGCGGTCGCCACGACCCGCGCCGCGCGGCCCCGATCCGCGGGTGACGATCGCCCGCGCGCCCCGATCCGGACCCGCGGGCTGACCAAGGAGTACGGGGATCTGGTGGCCGTGGATCACCTCGACCTCGAGGTCCACGCCGGCGAGATCTTCGGGCTGCTCGGCCAGAACGGGGCTGGCAAGACGACCACGATCCTCATGCTCCTCGGCCTGACCGAGCCGACGGAGGGCCAGGCCCGCGTCGTCGGGCTCGATCCGGCGCGACGCCCGCTCGAGGTCAAGCGCCGGGTGGGCTACCTGCCCGACGCCGTCGGGTTCTACGGCGACATGACGGGGCGTGACAACCTGCGCTACACCGCCCGCCTGAACCGGATCCCGCGCGCCGAGGCGGAGTCCGCGATCGACGAGGCGCTGGAGCAGGTCGGGCTCACCGCCCGCGCGGATTCGCCGACCGAGACGTACTCGCGTGGCATGCTCCAGCGGCTCGGCATCGCCGACGCCCTGATCAAGGATCCCGACGTCCTCATCCTCGACGAGCCGACGACGGCGATCGATCCCCTGGGCGTGACGGAGATCCTCGACCTGTTGCGGGCTCTCGTCCGCGACCGTGGGATGGCGATCCTGCTCTCGAGCCACCTGCTCAACCAGGTCCAGTCGGTCTGCGACCGGATCGGGATCTTCGCCGCGGGCAAGCTGATCGGGCAGGGGACGATGAGCGATCTCGCCGCCCGCTTCGGCGACGACACCGCCCACGTCGAGGCCGAGTTCCAGACCGACGACGAGGCGGGGGTCGCGCGCGTCCGCGAGGTCCTCGCCGCGATCCCGGGCGTCGTCGACGTGACCGCGCCGCGCCGCGCCAGTGAGCCGTGGATCGCGTCGGTCCAGCCGGCCGGCGACGAGACCCGCGTCCGGCGCTCGATCCTGGCCGCGGCCGCCTCGACCGGGCTCGACCTGACGTCCGTGCGCTCGGTCGCGCCGTCGCTCGAGGAGATCTACCGGCGGGCCGTCGAGCGGGCCGCCCATGGCCACGCGAGGGACGTCCGATGACGACCGAGACCGCGGCCGTCGACCAGCCGACGGCACGGCCGCGCCGGACCGATGGCGCGATCCCGTCGCGGCGCGAGCGCTCCGTGCCCCACGCCGGCTGGATGGTCGTCGCCGGCAAGGAGTTCGCGGACCATCTCTGGTCGGCCCGCTTCATCGTGCTCCTCGTCGTGCTCGGGCTGGCCGCCCTCATCCCGATGTACTTCGCGGCCGACGCGATCCGGACCGCCGCCTCGCAGGTGACCGGCCAATCGTCGATCTTCCTGTTCCTCTTCACGCTCGCCCCGAAGGTCGGTGACACCGGCGTCACGCTGCCCGGGGCGTGGGAGTTCATCGCGATCGTCGGGCCGCTGCTCGGGCTCGCGTTCGCGTTCGACGCGGTCAACGGCGAACGCTCCAACGGGACGCTGCCGCGCCTCCTCTCCCAGCCGATCTACCGCGACGACGTGATCAACGGCAAGTTCACGGCCGGACTGGCGGTGATCGGGCTGGTCCTGACGTTCATCGTCGTCGTCATCGCCGCGTTCGGGATCATCCGGCTCGGCATCGTGCCGAGCGCCGAGGAGGTCCTCCGGATCACGTTCTGGCTGATCCTGACGTTCCTGTACGTCACGGTCTGGCTTGCGTTCGGGCTCCTGCTGTCGGTCCTGATCCGGCGGGCCGCGACGTCGGCCCTGGTCGCATTCGGGACGTGGCTCCTGCTCACGTTCTTCGGCGGGCTGATCACCCAGCTCGTCGGCGGGTTCCTGGCGCCGCTCACCGGCACGGTGGCTGAGCAGGCCCGCAACCTGTCACTCCAGCAGACGATCACCCGGCTCCTGCCCGACACGCTCTTTCGCGAGGGTTCGCTGGCGATCCTCAACCCGCAGGTCTCGGCCGTCTCGAACCCGGCCACGATCGGCGGCTACGAGCAGGCCGCTCAGCGGATCCCATCGCTCCAGTCGTTCGACCAGAGCCTCCTGCTGGTCTGGCCGCACATGGTCACGATGGTCGCGATCGCCGTGGCGTGCTTCGCGATCGCGTATGTGCGCTTCATGCGCCAGGAAGTCCGCGCCTAGCAGGTGCCCGGGTTCGCGGGCTGTCGCGGTCACGCTCGTGGGCGGGCCGGCCCACGCGAAGGGGCCAGGCGCGGACGGCTCGGTCGTGCTGCAATAGCGCCATGAACCGAGACGAGGCGCCGGGATCGGCCTGTGGGCCGGGCTGCGCCTGCGCCGTGGGCAACGAGTTCGGCGAGCGCCAGGCGCGGCACGATCAGAAGGCGTATCGGAAGAAGGGCCCGGACCGGACGACGGGCTGGCTGATCGAGGGGCTCGCGGACGGCGGCGTGGCCGGGCTGACGGTCCTCGACATCGGGGCCGGTGTCGGCGCGGTGCACCTCGCCCTGTTGGATGCCGGTGCCGCGTCGGCCGTGGACGTCGACGGCTCGCCGGCCTACGTCGCCGTCGCCCGCGAGGAGGCCCGCCGGCTCGGGCGATCGGAGGCCGTCCGCCACGAGACCGGCGACTTCGTCGAGCTGGCCGCCACCCTCGAGCCCGCCGACCTCGTCGCCCTCGATCGGGTCGTGTGCTGCTACCCGGACGTGGACGCCCTCGTCCGCCGCTCGGTCGCCCTCGCCCGGCGCCGCTACGGCCTCGTCTATCCGCGGGACACGTGGTGGGTTCGGGCCGGCAGCGGCGTCCTCAATGCCCTCAGCCGCCTGTTCCGGCAGCGGATCCGGGCCTGGGTCCACCCGACGGCCGAGGTCGACGCGATCGTCCGCGCGGCGGGGTTCACGCCGCGCCTCGAGCGCCGAACCGCCTTCTGGCAGGTCGTCGTCTACGAGCGGGCGATCAGCGCGACGGGTAGCCCGTGATCGCCATGATCTCCTCGTACAGCGGCTTCAGGCGGTCGTACATCCGGCGGTAGACCCGACGGTAGAGCCGGTCGTACAGCCGGTGGGCCTCGCGGTTCGGCTCGAGCGTCTCCGCGAGCCGGGTCATCTCGCCGACCGCGGCCTCGATCGACGGATGGATCCCGAGCCCGACCGAGGCGTCGATCGCGGCGCCGAGCCCGGACGTCTCGTGAGTGTGAGGTCGCCCGGTCGGGAGGCCGAAGATGTCGGCGGTCAGCTGGACCGCAGCCGGTGACTGGGCGCCGCCCCCGGATACGCGCAGCTCGCGCAGGGGCACCTTCGCCCGCCCGGCCGCCCGCTCGCCGCCCTCGCGCAGGGCGTAGGCGAGGCCTTCGAGGATCGCGCGGTAGAGGTGGGCCCGGGTGTGGACGTCGCCGAAGCCGATCATCGCGCCCTTCGCCTCGGGACCGGGAATGCGCACGCCGGGCGTCCACGTCGGCTGGAGGAGGAGGCCCATCGAGCCCGGCGGGGTCGCCCGGACGAGGTCGTCGAAGAGGGTCTCGGCGGCGATCCCGAGGGAATCCGCCCGGGCGACCTCCGCGGCCCCGAACTGGCGCTTGAACCAGTCGACCAGCCAGTAGCCGCGGTAGACCTGGACCTCGAGGCTCCACGCGCCGGGGACCGCGGCGGGGTAGGGCGGGACGAGCGGGATCGCCTCGACATACCGGCGCTGGGTCGTGTTGATCGTGGCGGTCGTGCCGTACGACAGCGACCCGATGTGCGGCTCCAGGGCGCCTGACCCGAGGACCTCGCACGCCTTGTCGGCGGCGGCCGACAGGACCGGCGTGCCCGCGGGCAGCCCGACGACCTCGGCGGCGCCGGGGGTCAGCTCACCGAGCCTGCCGCCGGGCGGAACCAGCTCCGGCAGCCAACCCGGCTCGACGGGCGCCGCGGTCCAGCGCCAGTCGCCGGCCCCCGCCCAGGCGAGGCGCTTGTAGTCGAACGGGAGGTAGCCGACCTGGGCGGCGACCGAATCGACGAAGCGGCCCGTCAGGCGCTGGGTGAGGAACCCGGAGAGCAGGAGGTAGCGCCCGATCCGGGCGAAGACGGCCGGCTCGTGGGCGCGCAGCCAGTTGGCCTCGCAGTCGGCCTGGAACGCGGCGACGGTCCGGCGGACGCCGAGGGCGCGGAAGGCGAGGCCGGTGACGCCGCCGATCGGCACGACGTTCTCCGCACGGCGCTGGTCCAGCCAGACGATCGCGGGCCGGAGCGGGGAGCCGGCGGCGTCCGTCACGACGATCGTCCCGCGCTGGGTGGTGAGCGTGACGCCCGCGATCGCGTCGCGCCGGGCGACGCCGCCGGCCCACAGCGCCGAGCACGCCTCGCCGACCGCCTGCCAGTAGAGCTCGGCGTCCTGCTCGGCCCAGCCCGGCTGGGGCGACACGTACGGCTCGATCGGGATCCGGCTGCGGGCGACGAGAGTGCCGCGCGGGTCGAACACCAGCGCCCGGACCGACTGGGTCCCGACGTCGAGGGCGAGGACGTGGTCGACGGTCATGGCACGAGCACGCCCGGGTTCATCAGCCCGTCCGGGTCGAGCCGCCGGGCGACGTCCTCCAGGAGTGCCATGCCCAGCTCGCCCTTCTCGGCGGCCAGCCACGGCCGGTGATCGCGCCCCACGCCGTGCTGGTGGCTGATCGTGCCCCCGTGGGCCACGATCGCGTCGCTCGCCGCGGTCTTCAGGCGCTGCCAGCGGGCCAGTGTCTCGTCGGGATCGGCGGCCAGGCGGAACACGTAGGTGGCGTACAGGCTCGAGCCGCTCGGGTAGACGTGCGACAGGTGGCTGAACGCATGGACGCGCTCGCCGTCGTGGTCGGCCTCGAGGCCGTGCCGCAGCGCCCGTCCGACGGCGACGGCGAGCTCCGACACGCGCCGCCAGTCGACCGCGGTCTCGAGCGTGTCGATCGCGTAGCCGAGGTCCCACAGGGAGTCGCGCAGGTCCGGCGTCCGGAAGCGGTTGCGGAGCCACTGCCGGCCGAGCGAGCCCCCGACGCCGGTCCCGCCGTGACGCCGCACGATCGACCCAACCTCCCGCACGGCGAGCTCGACGAGCTTCTCCCGGCCGCTCGCGGCGATCAGGAGGAGGCACGGCTCAGGGCCGATCTTCCGGACGCCGAGGTAGGCGCGCAGGGCGCGTACCCCACGGCCGCCGCCGGCAAGGGCGAGCAGGGTCGCGGTCTCGAGCGGGGTCGAGAGGCGGACCATCGAGAGCGGCAGGGCGGCCCGCGCGATCACCCGGCCCGCCTCCAGCGCGCGCGGCCAGTCAGGCAGGAACCAGGCCGGGAACGCCTCGGTCGGGGGCTTCGGCACGACGCGGACGGTGGCGTCGGTGACGATCCCGAGCCGGCCCTCCGATCCGAGGACGAGCTGGCGCAGGTCCGGGCCCGCGGCGGAGGCGGGATGGGCCGGCAGCTCGAGCGTCCCGGCCGGCGCCTCGAGCCGCCCGCCGGCGAACAGGGCCTCGATCCGCCCGAATCCGATCGACTGCTGGCCGGCCGATCGGGCCGCGACCCAGCCGCCGAGGGTCGAGCGCTCCCAGGACTGCGGGAAGTGGCCGAGGGTCAGCCCGTTCGGTGCCAGGGCGGCCTCGATGTCCGGGCCGAGGGTGCCCGCCCCGAACGTCGCGAGCCCGCTCCGCTCGTCGAGGTCGCGCAGGCCGGCGAGCGCCTCGAGGGCCACGGTGACGACGGCCCGGTCGTCAACCTCGCCCGGCGTGACCCCGCCGACCACGCTCGTCCCGCCGCCGTACGGGATCAGCCCGGCGCCGCGCTCCCGGGCGAGGGCGAACAGCTCGCGGACGGCCGCCGCGTCGGTCGGTCGCGCGACGGCGTCCGGCACGCGCCCGAGTCGTCCGCTCCGGAGCGCGATCCAATCGGGCAGGCTCTGGCCGCGAGCATGGCGGACGCGATCCGCCGGTTCGAGCGAGAGACGCCCGCCCGCGTCGTCGCCGAGGCGAGAGGGCGGCAGCCCCGCGACGATGTCCTCGAGCCGCGCATCCCGGCTCGGCCGGCCCGGCCCGATCTCGGCCTCGAGCAGGCGCCGTGCCTCCTCGGCGACGTGCGGCGGCGCGGACCCCTCGTCGATCCAGCCGTTCCAGCGGCGCACGCCCACCTCCTCGGACAATGGTGCCCGATCGGATGCGTCGCGAGGACGTCAAGCGGCGCTGCGGTCGCGCTTCGGCGCAGAGCGACGCTTCGTCGTGCCGTTCGCAGCGTCCCCGGCGAAGCGGGGCAGGATCTCCCTCGCGTACGCCTCGAGGAACGATTCCTGCTTCGGCCCGACCTGGTGGACGTAGACGTGGTCGTAGCCCGCGTCGACGAATGCCTGGATGGCCTGCGCGTGGCGGTCCATGTCCGGTCCGCAGACAACCCGCTCGGCGACCATGTCCTCGGTCACGATCCCGGCCAGCTGCTCGAAGTGCTTCGGGTTCGGCAGCTCCTGCCCGGCTTCGCCGGGCATCGCGGCGGTCGGCCACATCCTGTGCGCCATCCGGCGGGCGGCCTTCTCGTCGCGGTCCCAGCAGACGGTCAGCTGGCCGAAGGTCGGGCGTTTCGCGCGCCGGCCGCGCATGAAGTTCGCGACCAGCTCCCTGTCGGGCGACGTCGCGATGAACCCGTCGCCGATCTCCCCGGCGAGGGTTGCCGCGCGCGGTCCGGAAGCCGCGACGTGGATCGGCACGGGCTCCTTCGGCAGGGTGTAGATCCGGGCGTTCTCGACGGTGTAGAACTCGCCCTCCCAGGACGTGACCTCGCCCTTCCACAACTCGCGGATGAGCGCGACCGACTCAGCCAGCATCCGGGCCCGGACGTCCCAGTCCGGCCAGCGATCGCCCAGCACGTGCTCGTTGAGGTTCTCGCCGGTGCCGACGCCGAGGAAGAACCGGCCCTCCATCATCGCGCCGGCGGTGGCCGCCGCGTGGGCGATGATCGCGGGATGCGTCCGGATCATCGGGCAGGTCACGCCAGTGCCCAGCTCGAGCGTTGTCGTGGCCTCCGCGATGCCGCCGATGACGCCCCACACGAACGGGCTCTGGCCCTGGACGTCGAGCCAGGGATGGAAGTGGTCGCTGATCAGGGCGAACGCGAAGCCGGCCTCCTCGGCGAGCCGGGCGTGGCGGACGAGGTCGGATGGGCGATGCTCCTCCGACGAGAGCGCGTAACCGATGCGGGCCATCAGGACTTCTTCGCGGACTTCGTCTCGCCGTCCTCGGCCCGCTGCTTGTTCACCGTCCGGGCCGCGATCTCCTCGGCCTTGTCCTCGCCGGCGCCGCGATCCTGGTACGAGTCCTTAATGTGCTCGTACTGCCGCTCGCGCTTGTCGCTCCACGATCGGGGCATGGCGATCACCTCCAGGGGGTCGCCTCGATCGTCGCCCCCATCGCGTGAGCCTCGCGCCCTGGGCGCCGCAGCGCCCCTTTCGGTCGCGTGTCAGCACGCTCGTTGGTGATCACCGCGATGGCCGCGCCGATGGCGCCGCGCGACTAGAACGGCGGCCACGGGATCGCGGGCCAGTCGGGTCGGGGGAGCGGGAAGCGGCGCGCCTCCAGCAGTGCATCGACCCGTCGACGCGTGGCCGCGATCTCGCCCCGCGACAGGAGCCCGCGCAGTTCCCGGGCGAGGTCGCTGCGCAGGGCCGTCGCCAGCCTGGCCAGCCCGTCGAGCTCGTCCGGGGCGAGCGGCGAACCGCGCCAGCCCCACAGCACCGTCCGGAGCTTCGGCTCGGTCGAGAAGGTCACGCCATGGTCCACGCCGTAGACATGGCTCCCGCCCGCCACCGGGAGAAGGTGCCCGCCCTTTCGATCGGTGTTGTTCACGGCCGCGTCGAACACCGCGATCCGGCGCAGCCGCGGGTCGGACTCCACGACCATCGCCACCACGTCGACGCTCGGATCGACGTCGATCCACGCCTGGAGCGAGCCGTCGCCGAATGGCCCCTCCCGCCGGATCGTCGGCGGGACGATCCCCCAGCCGATCGCCTCGCTGGCGAGGAAGGCCGCCACCTCACGGCGTGACAGCGTCTCGTCGGGGAAGTCGTCGAGTGGGCGCTCGCCGGCCGTCGGCTTGTACACCGCCTCGAGGACGGTGGGCTCCTCGGGGGGCGGGCAGGCTCGCCGGACGCGGCACAGCATCGCGTGGTTGGACGAGCCCACGAGCCGTCCGACGAGCTCGATCTCGCCGTCGCGCAGGACCTCGAGCGCGCTCGCCGGGTCGATCATCGAGCGGGCAGGTCCGCGGCCGTCAGTTGACGTAGTGGCCGTTGCGGCGGGGACAGATGTGGCCCTGCGGATCGAGCGGCTGGCCGCACAGCGGGCAGGGCAGGCGACCGGCGGCCACGACCTCGATCGCGCGGTTCACGAACGAGCGGGCGACCTCGGCGGTCAGTCGGACGCGGAGCGTGTCCGGCCCGTCGTCCTCGTCCTCGTCGATCCCCTCGAACGCCGCGAGGAGCTCGCCGGCGACCGATCCCGAGAGGCCCTCGACGGCGGACAGGTCGATGACCTCGCCCTCCTCCTCGTCACCGTCGACCTCGCCCTCCACCTCGTCGTCCTCGTCGTCGCCGCCGTCGGCGCGGGCCTCCACGAGGATGCGCTCGGCGTCGCCGTCCCAACCGAGGGTCAGCGTCGTCGCTCGGAACGTCTCGTTGAGCGGCTCGTCGAGCGGCCCCGAATCGGCCGCGACCTCGCCGACGGGCGGCGTGATCCCGCGCGCCTCGAGCTCGTCGAGCAGGACGCCCAGGCGCTCGGCGAGCACCGCCACCTGGACCTTCTCGAGCACCACGGAGACCACCTGGCCGGCCCGCCGCGCCTGGAGGAAGAACGTCCGGTCGCCGGGCCTGCCGATCGTGCCGGCGATGAAGCGGTCGGGCGGGTCGAAGAAGAAGAGTCGTCGAGGCATCAACGGACTCTATCCTGCATCGCCGCGCCGCGCCGCGATCCCTGCCTCAGCCGATCGTGACCTGGATCGCGTGGTTGCCGCGCGCGCCATCGGGTGCCGGCGGGGTCCGTTCCGCGGCCTGGAGAGCGCCGTCGCCGTCGGTTGCCCGGACGAGGATCGCGTGCGGTCCAGGCGTCGCGTCCCAGGCCACGAGCCACTGGACCCACGTGGCATCCGAGATCGGCGTCGACAGCGTCGCCTCCCGCCAGACGCCGTCGATCGCGACCTCGACCTTCGAGACGCCGCGGTCCGGCGCCCACGCGACGCCCGCGATCGCCACTCGACCGGCGGGCAGCGACTGGCCGTTCCGCGGCGTGTCGATTCGCGACTGGGTCAGGATCGGCCCGTCCTTGGCCCAGCCCAGCGGGATCCAGTAGCCGTTGAAGCCCTCGAGAGTCGTCAGCTCCAGCTCGCTCAGCCATTTCGTGGCCGAGACGTAGCCGAACAGGCCCGGGATGATCAGGCGCGCCGGGAAGCCGTGGGCCCGCGGGAGCGGCTCGTCGTTCATCTTCAGCGCGATCATGGGCTCGCGGCGCGGGTCCATCACCCACGCGGTCGGCATGCCCGCCGTCCAGCCGTCCACCGACCGCCCGACCAGCTGGGTCGCCGAGGACTGGACGCCGGCGATCGCGAGGACCTCGCGGAGCCGGACGCCGGTCCACTTGGCGTTGCCGACGAGGTTGCCGCCGACCTCGTTGCTGACGCACGCGATCGTCACGTACTGCTCGATCATCGGCAGTTCCGCGAGCTCGGCGTAGGTGAGGGTGGTCTCGCGATCGACCAGGCCGTGGATCCGGAGGCGCCACGTGGCCGCGTCGACGCCCGGCGTGATCAGGGCCGTGTCGATCCGGTAGAACTCGTCGTTGGGCACGACCAGCGGGGTGAGGCCGGCCTGGCTCAGCTCGGCGCCGGGCGGGATCGACGCCGTGACGGCCGCGGCGGGGAGGGCCACGGGGGGTGCCCCGCCGCCGCCGGCCGTGCCGCCCTCGAGCAGGCGCCGGCCCAGCAGCCCCGCCACGCTCGAGGCGACGGCCACCGCCCCCGCCCGAAGGAGGAAGCCGCGTCGCGACCAGTCCGGACCGACGGCCGCAACCGGCGCCCCTGTCATGGTTCGCCCGGCCCCGGCCGTCCGGAGCAGGAATGACATCGCCTGGACGCCGCCGATCGCGGCAACGAGGGCGACGATCATCGCGGTCGTGGGAGCGGCGGCCGGTGAGCGGAGGCTCGCGAGGAATCCCGCGATCGCGAAGGCGCCGAACCCGGTCGCGGCGAGGGCGAACGAGCGGCGCACGGCCAGGGCCCCGAGCAGCGCCCCGACGACCGCGGCGATCACCACGATCAGGGCCTCGAGGGCGAGCTTGTCGTTCGTGCCGAACAGGGCGACGACGAGGTCCTTCGCGCCGGCCGGCTGGTTGTCGATGACGGCGGCACCGATGGCCGCGAGCAGCGACGGAGCGCCGAGGATTCCGGCGACGAGCTCGGACAGGCCGATCCCGGCCACGGCCCCGAGGGCGCCGGCAACGGGCGCGCGCAGGCCGGCCGATGCCGGCTCCCCGTCCGACGTCGCGGGGGCCGCGCCCTCCGGCGGCTCGGATCGGGACGGGATGGCGTCGCTCATGTCGTCACCGAGTGTTCGTCGGGAGCGTGACGACTGGATGTCGGGCGGCCAAGGTCAGCTGCCCGCGTGGTCGGCCAGCGAGACCCAGCCGGCCGCGTCGCGGAGGGCGGCGACCCCGGCCGCAAGCGCGTCGTGCTGATCGACGAGGGCGGCCCGCGCGGCCGGCGGATCCGTCTCGAGGAGGCGCACGCGGGCGCCCGGCCCGAGCTGGCCGAGCACCGGCCGGTCGGCCGCGATCACGACCCCCGCGACGCGATACCCGCCCGTCGTCTGGTGATCGACGCCGAGCACGATCGGGCGGCCATCCGGAGGGACCTGGACGGCGCCCCAGGCGACGCCATGGGTCCGGACCTCGCCGCCGCTGCCCGGCGGGAGCGGCGGTCCGTCAAGGCGGATCCCGACGCGGTCGGACGCGCTGCCCACCTGCCACATCGACGCGGTCAGTGGACCCAGGTCGGCGGACCCCACCGACAGGATCCGCAGGACGTCGCCCGGCCCGCTCCGCGTGGCGGCCGCCCAGGCGAGCTCGGGGCGCACGAGGTCCGGGCCGCCGACGAGGCGATCGCCGGCACGGAGCGGACGCCCATCGAGGCCACCGAACGCACCGGCGAGGCACGTCGAGCGGGATCCCAGGACGAGCGGGACATCGATGCCGCCCGGGATCGCGAGGTAGGCGCGGGCGCCGCTCGCTCCGCCGCTCGCTCCATCACCGGGGAACTCGACGATGTCGCCCGTCGCGAGGCGAATGCTGCGTCCCGGCGCCAGCGACCGGCCGCCCCGCAGCCGCGCCCCGAGGTCCGCCCCGGCGAGCCCGATCGTGAGCGCCCGGGCCGCCTGCAGCGTCGGGCCGACCAGGGTCATCTCGAGCACGGCGGCCTCGGCCGCGTTGCCGACGAGGTGGTTCGCCACGGCCTGGCTCCAGCGATCGGCGGCGCCGCCCTCGGGCACCCCGAGATGCGTCCACTCCGGCCGGCCGTGGTCCTGGATCGTGGTCAGGAGCCCGCCATCGAGGACCTCGAACGCGACCTCGGAGACGTCCGCCGGCCCGGTCATCGCACCGGGACGAAGCGGATCCGCGAGCCGGGGCGGAGGTCGATCGGGGGCTCGCGGGTCGGGTCGAACAGGCGGGCGTCCGTCCGGCCGATGAGCTGCCAGCCGCCCGGCATCGCCAGCGGATACACGGCCGTCTGCTCCCCGGCGATCCCGACGCTCCCCGCCGGGACGCGCTCGCGCGGGCTGGGCCGGCGCGGCGTCGCGAGGGACCCGGGCAGGCCGCCGAGGTAGGCGAACCCGGGGGCGAATCCGAGGAAGAGGACGCGGTACGAGGCGCCGGCATGGAGCTCGATGACGTCCCGGGGCCGAAGTCCGTGGAGGTCGGCGACCGCCGCGAGGTCCGGGCCGTCCGGGCCGCCGTACCGGACGGCGATCTCGATCGGTGGGTCGGCGCCGGGCTCCGCCGCCGGTGCCAGTGTGCCCGGGGGACCGGCCACGGCTGCCCGGATCCCGGCGGCGACGGCGTCGGGCTCGATCGCGAGCGGGTCGAACGGGACGAGGACGGTGTCGTGGGCCGGCACCGCCCGGCCGATCCCCGGTCGCGTGGCACGGAGCGCGTCGATCGCGGCTGCTGCCGCGTGGACGTCGATCCGAGGGTGGACGAGGACGGCAGCGTCCCCGAAGGGCTCGATGACGGTCACGTCCGGCGATCCGCCCGGCTCAGCCATCGCCGGCGATCGGGCCGATCGGGGCGATCCGGATTCCGGCCGTCTCGAGGGCGGTGCGCACGGCCCGGGCGACGGCCACCGCGCCCGGGCTGTCCCCGTGGACGCACACCGTGTCCGCCCGGACCACGACGGGCGACCCGTCCTGGGCGATCGCGACGCCGTCACGCGCGATCGACACCGCCTGGGCTGCCGCGTCGGCGGGTCCGAGCAGGGCACCCGGGAGCGACCGCGAGCGGAGGCTGCCGTCGGCCTCGTAGCGCCGGTCCGCGAAGGCCTCCGCGGCGACCGCGAGGCCAGCCGCCTGTCCGGCGTCCAGCGAGGCCGATCCCGCGAGTCCCACGAGGATCAACCCGGGATCCAGGTCGCGCATCGCGCCGGCGACCGTCCGGGCGACGTCCGGGTCGCGCGCAGCGAGGTTGTACAGCGCTCCGTGGGGCTTGACGTGGCGGACGACGCTGCCCGCGAGCCGCGCCGCGGCCTGGACCGCCCCGACCTGGACCACGAGGGTCGCGCGCAGCTCGGCCGCCGTCAGTGCGATGTCACGGCGACCGAACCCGACGAGGTCGGGGTACCCGGGATGGGCCCCGATCACGGCCCCGTGGCGGACGGCGAGCGCGCAGGTCGCGAGGATCGTGACCGGATCGCCGGCATGTCCTCCGCAGGCGATGTTGACGCTGCTGACCAGCGGGACGAGCTCCTCGTCGGCGCCCATCGGCCACGGCCCGAAGGACTCGCCGACGTCGGCGTTCAGGTCGATCGTGCGGTCAGCGCTTCCGGGCGTCTCCACCCGCCGATCCTACCGCGCGCGGGGCGCCGCCCCGCGTCTCGAGGCCGACGGCGAACCTCACGGTGCGGCGCTCTCGGCGGGGATCGCGGGGGCGGACGGAACGGCGCTCGGATCGGGCGGCGGCGGCAGGGTGGGCTCCGGCGTCGGAGCCGGAGTCGGGTCCGGCGGTGGCGGCGTGATCTCGATCGACGGCTCGACGCTCGGCTCCACGCTCGGCTCGACGCTGGGCGGCGGGCACGGCTCGAACACGATGTTCGCCGACGGGTCTGCGGACGGCACCGCGAACGAGGGCACGATCCCGCTCGGGTCCGCCGTCGGCACCGGGTAGCACGTGACCGAGGGGCTCGGCAGCGTGCAGCCGCGGCCCTCCACCAGGGGCCCCCAGGACCGGCCGTACGGCTGGAATCCGCGGTTGTAGAAGTACACGGCCGGGTCGCGGTTGACGCCACCGACCGTCCCTGGACCGCGCTTGGCGCGGTTCAGCCAGTCCCGGTCGGCCTCGAGCCAGTTGGGGTACTTGGCCTCGAAGATCCCGGGCATCGAGAACACGGCCTCGCCGCAGGTGTTCTCCGGCAGCGGCGTCTTCGGCTCGGTCCCGGCGATGAACCACTCGTCGACCGTCCGGTCGCCGGGCCGCGGCGCCAGGCCGGTCCAGGCGTTGACCTTGGCCCGGACGAGGCCGTCGGGCCGGGCGAAGTCGTTGATCGCCCACTTGGCGGTGGCCTCCTGGAGGAAGCCCTGCCAGACGAACGTCGAGACCTCGACGGAGACCAGCGGTCGATCGGGCGTGGACACCTCGGTGTTGTCGCTGTTGCCGTTCCACGCCCCGACCGTGAGGGCGTACTCCCCGGCGGTGCGTCCCTCCTCCGTCGGCGCCGCGATGTACCCGTAGGCGTTGAGGTCCTTGGCGTCGTTGTTCGTGCCGGTCTTCAGCGTGGCCGGCCGGCGTTCCTTGGACGGCCCGGTCAGGTTGAACTTGCCCCAGAACGGATTGACCCTGGGGTCGGTGTTGCCGGCCAGCATGTCGGTCACGATGAACGCGGCCTGCGGGCTGGCGACCTGCTCGCCGGCCGGCTGCTGCCACGGGTCGATCACGTCCTGGCCGGACTGGTCCGTGACCGAGAGGATCGCGGTGTGGCCGACCTTCTTGCCGCCGTTCGCGAGGGTCCCGTAGGCGGTCACGAGGTCGACGGGCCGGACTTCCGTCACGCCGACCGCGATCGACAGCCCGGGCGCGGGGGCGCCGGGCTGGAACTCCATGCCGAACTCCTTCGCCCGGGCGTAGACATGCTCGACGCTGTTGACCTGGGCGGCCTTGACGGATGGGATGTTGAGGGAGAACTGGAGGGCCGACCGGACGCGCAGCGGGCCGCGCTCGGTGTTGTCGGCGTCGCCCGGTGCGTAGCCGCCACCGAAGTCGGTTCCGACGTCCATGAACATCGTGGCGGCGGTGATCTGCTTGTCGTGGATGCCGGTCAGGTAGTTGAAGGGCTTGAACGCCGAACCCGGCTGGCGGTACCCGCTCCCGACGACGTCGTACTTCGCCTGGAACTGCTTCGTGCTCTTCGTCGCGTAGTAGTTGGCGCTCCCGACGTAGGCGATCAGCTGGCCGGTCTGGTGGTCGAGCGCCACGAGGGCGCCGTTGTTCACCTCGCGGCCGCGCAGGTTCTTGACCCACTGGGGCAGGGGCCCCGGCAACTTGAGCGCCTTCCAGCGCGCGGCGGGGTTCGAGCTGTTGGGGACGGTGGCGGCTGCCTGGACCCACTTCTCGGCGATGGCCTGGAGCTTCGCGTCGAGCGTCGTGGTGATCCGCAGCCCGCCCGCCTCCAGCTCCGGGCAGGTCGGCGTGTCGATCCCGCAGAGCTTCTCGGCGAGCTCCTGCTGGACGGCCCAGACGAAGTGGGGGGCGACCCAGCGCGGCGTCGTCTGCTTGGCGAGGATCACCGGTTCCTCGGTCGCGGCGCGGAGGTCGGCCGGGCTGAACTGATCCTTGGAGAGGACCGTCCGACCGTCGGCCAGCAGCTCCAGGATGTCGTTCCGGCGCTGGACGATCGTGGAGTCCTCCGGAACGACGAGCTGGCTGCCCTTGCTGGACGCGCAGGCCTCCTCGGTGTCGTCGGGACTGGGCTCGACGCATTCCTCGGTCGCGTTCCGGACCAGGTCGTAGTTCGACGGCGACTTGACGAGGCCGGCGAGGATCGCGGCCTGGGCCGGGGTGATCTTGGCGAGCTCGAGCCCGAAGTAGGACTTGGCTGCGGCCTTGACGCCGTACGACTGGTTTCCGTAGTAGTTCTGGTTGAGGTAGGCCGCGATGATCTTCTGCTTGCCCTCGATCCCCGGGTAGCGCTGGGTCAGGCGGATCGACTGGATGATCTCCTTGATCTTGCGCTCGACCTGGCGCTTCGGATCCTGGACGAGGTCCTTGTCGAGCAGCCGCTGGCGGACCAGCTGCTGGGTGATCGTGGACGCACCGCGGGTGTTGCCCCGCAGGCTGTCGAGCGCCGCGGCACCGATGGCCATGGGATCGAAGCCGGAGTTCTCCCAGAACGTCTTGTCCTCGATCGCGGTCTGGGCGTCGATGACGATCGGCGGGATGTCCTCGAACTTCACGACCTCGCGCTTCTCGCCGCCGAACCGCGCGAGCTCGACCTTGCCGGTCCGGTCGACGATGACCGACTGCTCGGCGAAGCCGATGCTGTCGAGGTCGTCGAGCGACGGCAGGCCGTCGGTGTAGCGCGAGAACGCCGCCACGACGCCGACGCTCCCGAGCAGGGCGAGGATGGCGAACACGACCCAGATCGCGAGCGCGATCCAGCCGGCGGAGGACGGCGAGGTCCGGGGTTCGATCGCGCGGCTCGCGGAACGTCCGGCGCGGGGAGCGTCGTGCACAGGGTGACTCCGGCGTGGTGGCTTGTCGGGGGAAGGATGCATCGGCCGGCGATGCGGCGCAGGAGAGCGTGATCCGGCGCAGTGCTACGACGACGTGACAACCGGTCCTGTGGCGTTCCACGCTGCGATCGCCCGGCGGATCGTTGCCTCCGCGGCCGGGGCCGCGGCGCCGCCGGCGAGGCGGTCGAGCCCGATCAGGGCGGACCCCAGGACGGGCGGTGCCGTGAGACGCACGGGCCGCGCACCGGGGATCGCCCGCTCCAGCCCCGCCGCGAGGCGGGCATGAAAGGCGTCGTCGTCGGTCCGGAACACGCCCCCGGCCAGGACGACCGTGGGCCGCTGCCGGATGAGCGCGGCGCGCCGGGCGAGGGCCCCCGCCATCGTGGCCAGCTCGTCGGCCAGACGGTCCACGATCGCGCGGGCGACGGCGTCGCCCGCGGCGGCGGTCGCGAACACCGTGGGGGCGAGGTCGCCGATCCGGTGCTGGTCGAGGCGGCCCTCGTAGTAGGCCCGGGTGACCGACCCGGGCCGGGCCATCCCGACGGCGGCCGGGATCGTCCGCTCGAGCGAGGTCCGCGGCCCGCGGCCGTCACGCCCGCGAACGGCTGCCGCGAGTCCGGCCATGCCGACGGCCCCACCGCCGCCCCAGTCACCGGCGATGTCGCCGACGCCCGCGAACCGGTGTCGCCGCCCGTCGCGACCCACGGCCGCGCCGTTGATCCCCTGGCCGCAGATCAGGGCGATGCCCGAGGGGGCATCCGAGCCCGCGCGCAACGCGGCGAACGTGTCGTTGAGGACGATCGTCTCGCCGGCCGGCGCGACCGCCGCGAAGGCGTCGCGGAGCAGGCGAACGTCGGTCGGGTAGTCGGCGCCGGCCAGGCAGTGGACCGCGGCCGTCGGCCGGCGCGGGGCGTCCAGGGCCGCGACCAGGCGGCCGAGTCGGCCCGCCGCGGTGGCCAGCGGGACCGCCTGGTGCGAGATCGACGGCCCGCGTCGCGCCCCCAGGAGCTGCCCGTCCTCGGTGACGAGGGCCACGTCCGCCTTGGAGTTGCCGCCGTCCACGGCCAGCACCAGCCGTCGTCCGTCCGCGGCGTCGCGTCGGTCGGTCACGGGCCCGCCGTCGCGATGTCGTCCACCCGGACGAACGTGGCTCCACGATCCCGGAGCCGGTCGACCAGGACCGGGATCGCGTCGAGGGTGCCCGGCGGCCAGGCGTGGAACAGGACGACGGCCCCATCGCCGGCTTCGGCCACGAGCCGGAGCGCGTCCGCGACGATGGCCGGCCCGGCCCGCGTCGGCTCCCAGTCGTCGAGGACGATGTCCGCGCCGATGTCGCGGTAGCCGAGCTCGGCCAGGATCCGGAGCACCCGCGGATCGCGTGCGCCCGCGGAGAAGGGAACGCGGAACCAGGGCCGGGGGTCGACGCCCGCGATGTCGCGAATGACCGCCTCGGCGGCGCGCACGTCCGTCCGGATCCCACGGCTCGTCAGGAGTGGCAGCCGCGCATGGTAGAAGCTGTGATTGCCCACGAGATGACCCTCGGCGGCGACCCGGCGGGCAAGGTCCGGCTCGGCCTCGACCCAGCGGCCCTGGAGGAACCACGTCGTTGCCACGGAACGCCCGGCCAGGACGTCGAGGAGGCGCTCCGTCACGCCGGGCCGATGGGGCCGGTCGGGATGCTCCGCGTCGAAGGTGAGCGCAACCCGGAGCGGCCCCGACCCCCGCCCGCTCACTTGTCGACTCCGGTGATCACGACACCGCGCGTGAACACTTTCTGGAACGCGAGGAACAGCAGGACCGGGATCACGAGCGTCATCAGCGTGCCGGCCTGGATCAGCGCCGGGTTCCGGTAGTGGACGCCGTTGAACCGGTTGAGCCCGACGGCCAGCGGCTGGAGCTCCTCCGCGTTGGAGAGGTAGATCAGCGGACCGAAGAAGTCGTTCCACGAGTACACGAGGTGGAAGATCGCGACGGCACCGATGACCGGCCAGGCCTGCGGCACGATCACCGAGATCAGCGTCCGGAACGGTCCCGCCCCGTCGATCGCCGCGGCCTCGTCCATCTCGCGCGGGATCGTCATCAGGTACTGGCGCAGCAGGAACACGTCGTAGGCGTTGGCGAAGAACGTCGGGACGAGGAGCGGCAGCCACGTCCCGACCCAGCCGAGCTTTGCGAACAGCGTGTAGGTCGGGATCACCGTCACGGCCGCGGGCAGGAAGATCGTGGCGATCAGGAGGATGAAGAGCAGGCGCCGGCCGGGGAAGCGGAACCGGGCGAAGCCGTAGGCGACCAGGGTGCACGAGATGATCGTCCCGATCGTCCCGATCAGCGCGATCATCACCGTGTTGAAGAGCAGGCGCGGATAGTCGATGAGCTCCCAGACCTCGCCGAAGTTCGACCACGTCGGAGACAGGGTCCAGACCCGCTCGAGCGTGCGCCACGAGCCCTGCCAGGTGATCAGCGGCCCGTCCGGGCCGGCGGCAGGGTCCGCGAACCGGCTCTCGGACCGCCCCTTCGTGACCAGGGCCAGCTCGCGCGTCGAGCCGTCGATCGGCACGACGTACAGGTCGTAGGGCTTGCCGTTGTAGGTGAACGTGACCGGGTCGGCGGGCCAGATCGGCGAGTTGACCTGGCTGATCTGCTCAGGCGTCTTGAGCGAGACCGAGATCGAGCGGATCAGCGGCGACAGGAACGCCGCCACGAAGACGACGGCCGCGAACGTCACGAGGAACGACCGGCCCCTGCCGCTCATCAGCGCTCACCGGCGTAGAACACGAAGCGCCGCGACAACCGGAACAGCACCAGGGTCACGACGAGGGTGATCGCGAACAGCAGCCACGCCAGCGTCGCGCCGTACGACATGTTCTGGAACGAGAAGAAGTTCTTGTAGAGGTAGAGGTTGTAGAACAGCGTGGAGCCGCCCGGATCGCCGGTTCCGTTCTTGATGACGAGCGGGACGAGGAAGTACTGGAGGACCTCGACGACGCCGAGGATCAACGTGTAGAAGATGACCGGCGACATCATCGGGATCGTCACGTGGCGGAGCTGGGCCCAGCCGCCGGCCCCGTCGATCCGGGCGGAGTCGTAGAGCTCGCTCGGGATGCCGCGCAGGCCGGCCAGGTTCACGATCACTCCGCCGCCGATCCCCCAGATCCCCATCATCACGAGCGCGCCGTGGATCCAGGCCGGGTCCTCCAGCCAGGCCGGCGGCTCCGCGATCCCGATCAGGCGCAGGAACTGGTTCAGCCAGCCCGCGTCCGAGTTGAGCATGCCTTGCCAGATCAGGACGCCGGCCACGAACGGCACGACGTACGGCAGGAAGACCAGGACCCGGAACAGAGCTGCGCCTCGCAGGCTTCGGCTGTTCAGGACGAGCGCGACCGCGAATGGCGTCACGATCGTCACCGGCAGCCAGAGGAGCGCGAACTTGAGGGTGACCCCCAGCGACGCCCACGTCTGGCGGTCGCCGAGCATGTCCTGGTAGTTCTTCAACCCGACGAACTGGAGCGGCCGACTCTGGTCGAGGTTGATGTTCGTGAACGTGAAGCCGAGGGCGGCGATCATCGGCACGAGCGTGAACACGAGGAAGCCCGCGATCCACGGGGCGAGGAAGACGAAACCCCAGCGTGCTTCGCGCCGGGCGAGCGGAGGCCGGGGCCGGCGGCGCGATCGGCGAGTGAGGATCATCGGGTTCCTCGAGCCGGGCGACGGCCCCGCCCGGTCCGGGAGGACGCGGGCGGGGCCGGGGTCACGATCAGCTCGAACCCTACTTGGTCCAGATCGCGCTGAGCTGCTGCTCGAGGCTCGCGATCTCGGCGTCCATCGACAATCCGGCCGTCGAGGTCCACTTCGTCAGGAACGTCCCGAGGAGGTCGAGCGACTCGTTGTACTTGGGCATCGGCGCCTCGAAGTTCGGCTCGTCGGCGTACTCGATCCCGTCCTTCGCGACCTGCCAGTCGACGACGGCCGGGAAGCCCTCGCTCTTGCCGAGCGTCTCGAAGAAGGCGTCCTGCTCGGCCTCGCGGGCGGGCATGCCGCCGTAGGTCTGGAGGAGTTCCGTCGACCCCTCACCGAGCAGGTAGGTCAGGACCGCGAAGGCGGCGTCGGGGTTCTTGGAGGATTTCATGATCCGGAACGTGTCGGCGTTGAACGCCGCGGTCGTCGTTCCGCCGTTCGACGGGATGGCGGCGAGGTCCCAATCGTCGCCGGCATCGGCGACGCCGTAGGTCGACCAGAGGAAGTTCTCGGACATGGCGACCTTGCCCGAGAAGAAGCTGTACCCGCCGCCATTGAACTCGGTGCTCTGGTAGACCGGGCCGGTCATCGTGATGTGGTCCTTCCACATCGCGTCGTAGAAGAACTTCCAGCCCGTCGCCCACGGTGCGGGCACCTTGGCGGTCTTGCCGTCGCCGCTGTCGAGCGAGCCCGGCCCGAAGTACGCGCCCAGCCCGCGCAGATCGTCCCGCTGCGGCTCGAAGCCGTACTGGACGATCTTCTTCGGGTCGAACCCGGCCTCGCTCGCGTCCTTGCCGTTGGCGTCGACGGTCAGCTTCAGGGCGATCTGGCGAAGGGTGTCGTAGTTCCAGTCGACCTGGGTGCCGTCGGGCAGCGTGTACTTGTCGCCGTACTTGTGGGGCGGCTCGTTGAGGCCGGCCTCCTCGAACAGGCCCTTCTTGTAGAACAGGGCCGACGGATAGACCGCGAACGGGATGCCGACCTGGCCGTCGGTCCCGAGCTTGTAGATGTCGACGATGTTGGCCGGGAACTGGCTTGTGTCGTACTGGTACTTCGCGATCAGGTCGGTCAGGTCGAGCCACTGGCCCGGGAAGGCGTTCGCCCCTCCGATCCCGAGCGGACCCACGATGTCGGGTCCGTTGCCGGACGCGATCTGCGTGGCCAGCGTGTCACGGGCCGCATCGTACGGAATGGCCTCGAAGTCGACGGTGATGTTCGGGAACTTCTTCTGGACGTCCGCCGCGACCTTCTTCTGGATCGCCACCTGCTCGGGGGCGTCGCCGCCACCGAGACAGCAGTACCACTTGATCGTCACGGGATCGGTCGGGAAGGAGGCGGCCGCGCCGGCCGAGGCCGGGGCGCTCGGGGCGCCCCCGGTCGATGGCGGTGGGGCGGACCCGGCGCTGCCCGACGGGCTCGATGTGGACGGTCCGCAGGCGCTGGCCGCCAGGGCGAGCGCCAGAACCAGACCGCCGGGACGGAACGATCGCGCGGACATCGGCTCTCCTCCTCTTCGGTCGCCGCCGGTCAGCGGCTGGACGTGGGGACAGGTGGGTCGGCGGGCTCGACGGTCGTGGGTACCGGCGCGTCGGGGTCGGTCTGCCAGCTCGCCCGGACGACGACCCGTTCCACGTAGTAGCGGGTCCGGTCGCCGCGGACGTAGCTCCGGGCGAACTCGACCGGAACGCCATCGGCACTGAATGCCGTGCCCTCGATCAGCAGGGCCGGCGTGCGCGGCTTCTGGGCCAGGAGGCGCGCCTCGCGAGCGCGCAGGAGGATCGGCTCGAGCGCCTCGCGAGCCCGGGCGATGCGCGTTCCGTACCGGACGGTGAGGAGGTCGTACAGCGACCCGTGCTCGAGGTCCGAGGCCAGGAGCCCCGGGAACCGCTCCGCCGGGAGATGGACCTGCTCGAGGAGGAGGGGCTCCCCGCCGGCAACCCGCAGGCGCTCCAGGTACAGCGTCGGCGAGCCGGCCTCGATCCCGAGCGCCGCCGCGACCACCTCGCCGGCCGACTCCGGCCGCGCCGCGATCAGCCGCGTCTCCGGGTCGAGCCCGCGGTCCTGCATCTCCTGGGCGAAGCTCAGGGTGCCACCGAAGTCGCGCTCGATCCGCGGCGGGAGGACCACCGTGCCCCGGCCACGGGTTCGCTGGATCCGGCCCTCCCGCGCCAGCTCGGACAGGGCGCGTCGGACGGTGATCAGGCTGCAGCCGTAGCGCTCGGCGAGCTGGCGCTCCGGCGGGAGGAGATCGCCGGGACGCCATTCGCTCGCATCGAGCGCCGCGCGCAGGTCCAGGTAGACCTGGTGGTGGAGCGGGACGGGACCGAGCTCGAGACGGAAACGGGCCATCGAGTGGACCTCGCGGGGCGATCCTTGACGGGCTGCGGGTACGGTCGTCGAGCCGCTTGCGCGACGATGCAATGCTGATAACGTTATAAGCAATCTGTCAAGCCACGTGCGTACCGGATCGCGCAAGGAGCGGGATGGTCGAGATCGGATGGGCCTGAAGCTGGCGGTCGTCGGGGGCGGCAGCACCTACACCCCGGAGCTGGTCGACGGCTTCGCCCGGCGGGCCGACCGGGTCGCCGTTGACGAGATCGCGCTGCTCGACATCGATCCGGAGCGACTCGCGATCGTCGGCGGTCTGGCCGAGCGGATGCTCGCCCGCCAGGGCTGGACGGGCCGCATCGTCCAGACGATGGACCGTGACGCCGCGATCGATGGGGCGGATGTCGTCCTGGTCCAGCTCCGCGTCGGCGGCCAGCCGGCCCGCCTCGGCGACGAGACCCTGCCACCGCGTTTCGGGCTCGTGGGCCAGGAGACGGTGGGCGCGGGAGGCTTCGCGAAGGCCCTTCGGACGGTCCCGGTCGTGCTCGAGCTGGCGGAGGCGGTCGAACGGCGCTCGGCGCCGGATGCCTGGATCGTCGACTTCACGAACCCGGTCGGCATCGTGAGCCAGGCCCTCGCCGACGCCGGCCGTCGCAGTCTCGGCCTGTGCAATGTGGCGATCGGATTCCAGCGCCGCTTCGCGGCCTACTTCGGGATCGAGCCCGAGCGGGTCAGCCTCGAGCAGGTGGGCCTCAACCACCTGACCTGGATCCGGGCGGTTCGGGTGGACGGCGTGGACCGGTTGCCGGAACTGCTCGATCGCGACGCGGCGAGCCTCGCCGCCGAGGTCCGGATGCCCGAGGAGCGCCTCCTGGCCCATCGCGCGATCCCGTCCTACTACCTGCGCTACTACGATGACGAGGCGATCGTCGTGGCCGAGGCGAGGGCACACCCGACCCGGGCCGAGGAGGTGATGAGGATCGAGCGCGAGCTGCTCGACCTGTACCGCGATCCGACGCTGGACACGAAGCCCGAGCTCCTCGAGCACCGCGGCGGTGCGTTCTACAGCGAGGCCGCCGCCCAGCTGATCGCCTCGCTCCACGACGGCCGTGGCGACGAGCAGGTCGTGGACGTCCGCAACGACGGGACGCTGCCCGGCCTCGCCGACGGCGACGTGGTCGAGGTCCCCGCCCGGATCGACCGCGGCGGGGCCCACCCGATCCCGCAGGCGCCGCTCTCGCCGGCGCAGGCCGAGCTGGTCCGGCGGGTCAAGGCCTTCGAGCACCTGACGGTCCGGGCGGCGATCAGCGGCGATCGCGCCACCGCCCGTGCGGCGCTCGCGGCGAACCCGCTGGCCGGCGGTCCGGCCCTGGCCGGTGCGCTCCTCGACGAGATCCTGGCCGCCAACCGGCAGTGGCTGCCACGCTTCTTCCCCGACGGATGACCGCCTCGAGCGGCCGGTCGCCCGCGTTCGTGCAGCAGACCCTGATGCGTCGCGAGATCGCGGCGATCCCGGACGTCGTGGCGCGGTTCCTGGCCGAGGGTTCGCGCGAGGTGGATGCCGCGGCGGCCGCGATCCGGGCGGCGGCTCCGGCCTGGGTCAGCCTCGTGGCTCGCGGGACGTCCGATCATGCGGCGATCCACCTGCGCTACCTGATCGAGACCGAGCTGGGGTTTCCGGCCGGGATGGCCGCGCCATCGACCGTGACGATCTACGGCGCGAAGCTCCGCTGGCGCGGCGGGCTCGTGATCGCGGTCTCGCAGTCGGGCCGATCGCCGGACCTGGTCGGGGTCCTCGCCGCGGCGCGCGCAGGCGGGGCGCTGACCGTCGCCATCGTCAACGATGCCGCGTCGCCGCTGGCCGCCGCGGCCGATCACGTCATCGACTGCCGGGCCGGCGAGGAGCGGTCGGTGGCCGCGACGAAGTCGTACGTGGCGCAGCTCGCGGCCGGCGCGGCGCTCGTGGCCGCCCTGGCGCCGGATGGCGGCCTGCCGGCTGCGCTGCCACGGCTGCCGAACCTGCTGGCGGCGACCCTCGAGACCGCCGCGGCGGCGGTCCACGACGATGCCGCGATCGTGGCGGAGTTCGCCGCCTCGGAGCGGTCCATCGTCATCGGCCGCGGATACGAGTTCCCGACGGCGCTCGAGACGGCGCTGAAGCTCAAGGAGACGGGCCGGCTCTTTGCGGAGGGCTACTCCTCGGCGGACTTCAGCCATGGACCGGTCGTCCTCAGCGGCCCCGGCGTGCCCGTTCTCGCGATCCGGCCGGACGGGCCGATGGGCCCGCTGGTGGACGAGGGGATCGCGGCCGCACGCGCGATCGGCAGCCGGCCGTGGCTCATCGGGGGAGGGGAGATGGTCGACGCCGACGCCGATCGGGTGCTGCGCCTGCCGTTTCCGCCGGACCTGCCCGCGGGCCTCGCGCCGCTCGCCACGATCCTGCCGGGCCAGCTCCTCGCGGAGGCGGTCGCCCGTCGCCGGGGGTACGACCCGGACGCTCCGCCCGGGCTCAGCAAGGTCACGCTCACCCGCTGACCTCCGTGGGCGAGCCGGCCTCGCGCCGGGGTCGCCGGCGCCCGTCCCGGGCTCAGATGAGACTCAGTCTCGACAAGTCGGCCACCAACGCCGTATCCTGCGGGGGCCATGGATGCCCCGAACCCGATCGTCTCCGCTCTCGACCGCGCCGGCTACCGCCTCACCGCGCCGCGCCTCGCCGTCGCCGACCTGATCGCGACGCACGACGGCCACTTCACCGCCTCGGACCTGGCCGACGCCGCGCGCGACCGGCAGCTCGGGATCAGCCGGGCGACGCTGTTCCGGGCGCTGGACCTGCTGATCGAGCTGGGGGTCGTCGAGCGGCTCGACCTGCCCAGCGGCGAGCACGCCTACGTGCCGTGCGCGCCGGCCCATCACCATCACGTCGTCTGTTCGCGCTGTGGCCGGACGGCCGAGGTCGGCGACGCCGGCCTGAGCGGGGCCGTCGGCGAGATCGAACGCCAGAGCGGATTCCGGATCGACGCTCATCGGCTCGAGCTGTTCGGCCTGTGCCGTCACTGCCTGGCCAGGACCGGCGTGCCGTCGTGAGACTCGGTCGCATGGCGCGCCGCGCATCGACGGCCGGCCTCGTCGCCGCCCTCGCGGCCGCCCTGATCGGCTGCGGCGCGGACCGGGCGTCCGGCCCGCCAGGATCGGGCCTGCCCACGCCGGAACCCGGCGCGATCCGCGTCGTCACGACCACGACGGTCCTCGCCGACATCGTGCGTGCCGTCGGCGGGACCCGGACGGACGTCCGCTCGATCGTGCCCCCGGGCGTCGGCCCCGAGGACTACGAGCCCAAGCCGGACGACGCGCGAAGCCTCGCCGATGCCCAGCTGATCGTCTCGAATGGCGTCGGCCTCGACGACTTCCTCGATCGCCTGCTGTCGTCGGGCGGGAGCCAGGCCAGGCGCCTCGTCCTCGGCGCCGGGCTGGATCCGATCACCGTCGATGGCGAGCCGAACCCGCACTTCTGGCTGGATCCGACGATCGTGGCCACGGGGTACCTGCCCCAGATCGAGAAGGCGCTCGCCGACATCCGGCGCGATGACGCCAACCTCTTCGACGCCAACGCGGCCGCCTACGCCGCGGAGCTCGAGCGGCTGGACGAGGACCTGAAGGCCAGGATCGAGACGATCCCGGCCGCCAGCCGCAAGCTCGTCACCTTCCATGACGCGTTCCCGTACTTCGCGCGGCACTTCGGCCTGGAGCTCGTCGGCGTCGTCGTCGCCAACGTCGGCCAGGAGCCGACCGCCGCCGAGCTTGCGGAGCTCGTCCGGACGGTCAAGGCTGCCAGGGTGAAGGCGGTCTTCTCCGAGGCCCAGTTCAACCCGAAGCTCGCCCGGACCCTGGCCGAGGAGGCCGGCATCGAGAAGGTCGTCTCGACGCTCTACAACGACGCCCTCGGGCCGCCGCCGGCGGACAGCTATCTCGGGCTGATGCGCTGGAACGTGCAGCAGATCGTGGACGCGCTGCGCTGATGCCGCCGACGATCGCGCCACTCGTGGAGAGCCCGGGCGGCTCCAGTCGGGCCGTCACCGCGCCCGGCGAGGCGACCGTGGTCCTCGACCGCGTCACGGCAGGCTACGGCCGGCGCGTCGCGCTGCGTGACGTGGACCTCACCGTCCGCGCCGGTTCGCTCCTCGCGGTCATCGGGCCGAACGGCGCCGGCAAGAGCACGCTCCTGAAGCTGATCGCCGGCCTGCTGAGACCCGATTCCGGCACGATCGAGGTCCTCGGGGCCGCGCCGGGCGTCGAAGCCCGCGCGGTCGCCTACGTCCCGCAGGCCGAGGCGGTCGATTGGGACTTCCCGGTGACCGTCGGCGAGGTGGCCATGATGGGTCGCTACGCCCGGCTGGGCTTCGGCCGGCGGCCGGGCCGCGACGATCGGGAGCGCGTCGCCGCGGCTCTCGAGACCGTCGGCATGGTCGACCAGGTCGATCGCCAGATCGGGGCGCTGTCCGGCGGCCAGCGCCGGCGGGTGTTCCTCGCCCGGGCCCTCGCCGCGGATCCCGACCTGTACCTCCTCGACGAGCCGGTCACGGGGGTCGACGCCACCACGCAGGAAGAGCTGATGGACGTCCTGGAGGCGGAGGCCCGGGCGGGCAAGACGGTCATCGCCTCGACCCATGACCTGATCTGCGCCGCCCAGCGGTTCCACCAGGCCGCGTTCGTCAACGGCCGGGTCGTGGCGACCGGACAGGCGGAGATCGTGCTCGACCGGCAGCTCCTGTCCGATACGTACGGGGGGCACGTCCTCGTCCTGCCCGGCGACGACGGCGGCCGGCTCATCCTCGATGACGCCCATCACCATGACCAGGCACCCGCCGGCGAGTCGCACTACCACGAGGGATCCCACTGATGGACCTGGTCGGGTTCGTCGCGGATCCACTGGCCTACGGCTTCATGCAGCGCGGCATCGTGGCGGCGGTCCTCGTCGGGATCGTGTGCGCGGTGATGGGGACGTTCGTCGTGCTCAAGGGCCTCGCGTTCATCGGCGACGCGGTCAGCCACGCGGCGTTTCCCGGCCTCGTGATCGCATTCATGCTCGGACTTCCGCTGTACCTCGGGGGCGCGGTCGCCTCGGTCGGGACGGCGCTCGCGATCGGCTACGTGTCGCGCCGCTCGCGACTTCGCTTCGACACCTCGGTCGGGGTCCTGTTCGCCGGCACGTTCGCGCTCGGAATCCTGCTCTTCTCGACGATCGAGAACTACGTCGCCGACCTGCTCGGATACCTGCTCGGGAACGTGCTCGGGATCGGGATCGGCGATCTCGTCCAGGTGGCGGTGCTCGGCGCCGTCGTCCTCGCGGTCGTGATCCTCGTCCGCAAGGAGCTGCTGTTCGCCACGTTCGATCCGCTCGGTGCTGCGGCGTCGGGCCTGCCGGTCGCCGGCCTCGAGTACCTGCTCCTGGCGCTGCTCGGGGTGACGATCGTGGTCAGCATCCAGGCGGTCGGGATCATCATGGTGGTCGCGATGCTCGTCACGCCGGCGGCCACCGCCCAGCTGCTGGTGACCCGCTTCGAGCGACTGATGGTGCTTGCCGCGGTCCTGGCGACGGCGGCCGCCGTCAGCGGCCTGTACCTGAGCTTCTACCTGAACCTCGCTTCCGGGGCGTCGATCGTCCTGATCGAGACGCTGTTCTTCCTCGTGGCGCTCGTCCTCGGCCCGCGAAGCGGGCTCCTCGCCGG
>DASSPG010000198.1:0-20135 GCA_035699725.1 Candidatus Limnocylindrales bacterium
GGGAGCGTGGGGGCATCGAGTGTCGTCACGCTCCCGATGATAGGCCGGTCGAACGGAGGTGCCGGACGAGGCCACGCGAACGCGGCTCCGTCGACGATCGCGCCCGCCGGGGCTCATCGGCCCGCGGCGCCGAGGCAGCCCGACTGCGGTCGTCGCGCATGGGTGCGTCAGCGCAAGGCGCCGAGGAGCAGCGGAGCGAGCCGGCTCAAACGCCGGTGAGCGAGCAGCGCAGGAGGCAACGCAGCGACGGCGTGCCCAGGCGCGACAGCCATTGCATCTACCATGGACCGTGGGAGTGGTTGGGCCCCGGTGGGTTCCCCGGTCTTCAACACCGGTGACGCTGCGCTCAGCGCGGCGTGGTGGGTTCGACTCCCATGCGCTCCCGCCAGCCGCGCCGTCCGCGGCGCCACGCACCGGGCCCGCGACGAAGGGCCCCGCCGCCGGAGGATCGATGACGACCGACGCTCGACCACGGCCCCCGAGCGTGGATCGCCTGCTCACGATCCTTGCGGCACGCGGGACCGAGGTGTCCGAACCCGCGGCGCTCACCGCGCTGGTGCGGGAGGTCCTTGCCGACGAGCGGCGTCGGCTCGCCGCCGGCGGCCTGGCCGTCCCCGACGACGACCTCGCGGAGGCCGTCCTCGACCGGCTCGAGCGGCTCGGCGATCCCGACCTGACGATGCCGCCCCACGTCATCAACGCGACCGGCGTGATCGTCCATACGAACCTCGGGCGGGCGCCCTGGCCGCGCGCCGCCCGCCTGGCCGCCATCGCCGCAGCCCGCTCCTACGGCTACCTCGAGCTCGACGAGGCCACGGGCCGGCGGGGCCCGCGCTACCGCCAGGCGGAGGATCACCTCGTGGGCCTGACCGGCGCCGAGGACGCCCTGATCGTGACGAACAACGCTGCCGCCCTCGCCTTGGCGGTCGGGCTGGCCGGGCGGCGTGGTGCGGTCGTCGTCTCGCGCGGGGAGCTCGTCGAGATCGGCGGCGGGGTCCGGATCCCCGACGTGATCGCTCGGGCGGGCGTGCGGCTGGTCGAGGTCGGGACGACGAACCGGACCCGCGCGGAGGATTTCGAGGCGCCGCTCCGCGACGGCACGGCACGCGTGGTCCTCCGGGTGCATCCCTCGAACTTCGCGATCAGCGGCTTCACGGAGGCCGCCGACCTCGCCGACGTCGCGGCGATCGCGCATCGCCACGGGGCCATCGTCATCGACGACCTCGGCTCGGGGGCACTGCTCGACACGGCCGACTTCGGGCTGGTCCACGAGCCGACGCCTGCCGAACGACTGGCGGCCGGCGCCGACGTCGTCCTGTTCAGCGGCGACAAGCTCGTCGGCGGGCCACAGGCGGGGCTGGTCGTGGGCCGCGCGGACCTCGTGGCTCGGCTCCGACGCGACCCGCTCGCCAGGGCGGTCCGGCCGGACAAGGCGATCCTGGCCGGGGTCGCCGCCACGCTCGCGATCTACCGGGCTGGCCGGGCCGCGCTCGACATCCCCGTCTGGCACATGATCGGGCTGGACGCCGAGGAGCTCCGTCGGCGCGCGGAGTGGATCGCCGGGATCGCGTCGGCAGCGCCGGGCGGCCCGCGGTCGACCGTCGTCGCGCTGCGCTCGGCGGTCGGTGGCGGTTCCCTGCCTGGCCAGACCCTGCCGTCGTTCGGGGTCTCGCTCGCGGTCGCCTCGCCGGCCGGGGCGGCGGCCTCGCTCCGGGCCGGGCCGGACCGGATCCTCGCCCGGATCGTCGACGACGCGATCGTGTTCGACCTGCGGACGGTGCCGCCGGTCCACGACGGGACGGTCGCCCGGCGCATCGGCGAGCTCTCCGGGGGGCGGCGGGGATCCCGGAAGGCGACTCGATCGCCGGCCCCGCCGGCCGAGGTGTCATGACCGTCGTCGTCGGCACCGCCGGCCACATCGATCACGGCAAGACCACCCTGCTCCGGGCCCTGACCGGCATCGACGCGGACCGGCTGCCGGAGGAGCGGGCGCGGGGGATGACGATCGACGTCGGCTATGCGCATCTGGCGCTCGACGACGATACCGAGCTCGACTTCGTGGACGTGCCCGGCCATGACCGGCTCGTCGGCAACATGCTCGTCGGGGCGGGCGAGGTGGACGCGGCGCTCCTCGTCGTCGCGGCCGACGACGGCCCACGGGCGCAGACGATCGAGCACCTCGAGCTGCTCGACGCCCTCGGGATCGACCACGGGCTCGTGGTCGTCACGAAGTCGGACGCGGTGCCGGAGGGCCGGGCTACGGCGGTCGCCGACGCCGCGCGCCAGCTGCTGCTGGGCACGACGCTCGGTGGCGCCCCGGTCCTGGCCGCGTCGGCGATCACGGGCACCGGTCTCGACGACGTCCGGCGCGAGCTCCTCGCGCTGCGCGACCGCGTCGGGCGGACAGCCGCTCGTCCATCGGGCGCCCGGCTCTCAATCGACCGCGTGTTCTCGGTCCGCGGCCGGGGCACGGTCGTGACGGGCACGCTGCGCGGCGCGTCGATCGAGCGTGGGGCACAGCTCCGCGTCGTTCCCGGCGACGCCGGCCTGCGTGTCCGTGTTCGCGAGATCCAGGTCCACGGCCGGGCGGTCGAGATCGCCGGGCCGGGGAGGGTCGCACTCAACCTTGCGGGGTCGGACGCTGTCGCGAGGCTGGCTCGCGGGACCATCCTCACGACGGACCCGAGCGTGGTGCCGTCGGACCGGATCCTCGTCGCACTCCGGCCGGGTGGTCGCCGGGCCGCGCCCCGCGACCGCACGCCGGTCACGCTCCATCTCGGCACGGATCGGGTCGCGGGCACCGTGGGCCGGAGCCGACGCGATGCCGCGGATCTCGACCACGGGGAGGTCACGGCCATTCTCCGGCTCGCCCGACCGATCGGGGTCGCCCCCGGCGATCGATTCGTGCTCCGCCGGCCGTCACCGGCGGAGACGCTGGCCGGCGGCCGCGTCCTCGACGCGCAGCCGCCGCGCGGGGCTGCCCGCCGCCGCTCGACCGACGAACGCCTCCGAGCGCTGGCCGGCGCGCCGCCCGGCGCGGCGGCGTGGGTTCGGGCGCGCGTGGCGCTCCACGGGATCACGCCCGCGGGGGACGAGCTCGCGGCCGACGTCGCCGCGGCTGTCGACGCCGCGCTCGCGTCCGTCGTCGCGGACGGCGGGGGCGAGGCCCGGGTCGCCGTCGTCCTCGCGGGCGGGATGGCCGAGCTGCGGCGCCAGGTGGGCCCGCTCGACGGCCGCCGGGCCGTGGCGGGTCGCCTCGACGCGCTCGTCGCCGACGGCCGCCTCGAGCGCGAGGCCGACAGGGTCCGCCTTCCGGGCCGGCCACGCGGCACGCCACCACCGGAGCTCGCTGCCGCGATGGATCGCCTCGTCGACCTGCTCGCCTCGCCGGCCCCGCCGTCCCTCGCGGAAGCCGCCCGCCGGAGCGGGTGCCCGCCGGCGGGGGTCCGTGCGCTGGAGCAGGCCAACCGGATCGTCCGGCTCGACGACGACCTCGCCTGGGCGTTCCCGACCTATCGCGACCTGGCCGGCCGGGCGCTGGCGATGGCGGCGTCGGAGCCGCTGACCCCGGCCGCCTTCCGGGACGCGACCGGGACGAGCCGCAAGTACGTCATGGCCATCCTCGAGGATCTCGACCGCCGGGCGATCCTGCGCCGCACGCCCGCCGGCCACGTCCCGGGGCCGCGCGCCCCGCAGGCAGGGGCGGCCCAGCCGCGGGAGCAGACCACGTGATCGACTCGCCCGGGTCAGGCGTCAGCGCCGTCGTGCTCGCGGGCGGCCGGTCGAGCCGGTTCGGCGGGGACAAGCTCGGCGCCGACGTCGGCGGGCGGCCGCTGCTCGAGCGCGCGATCGATGGCGTCAGCGCGGTCGCCCGGGATGTCGTGGTGGTGCTCGCCCCCGGCGACGGCCGGTCCGTCGGCGGCAATGTCCGGACCGTCGCCGATCCGGAGCCCCATGGTGGTCCGCTGGTCGGTCTCGCCGCCGGTCTCGAGGTGGCCGCGGAGTCGATCGTGGTCGTGGCCGGCGGTGACATGCCGTCGCTCGACCGTGACGTGATCGAGCTGATGGTCCGGACCCTCGTGGCGGCCGGGGAGGGGACCGATGCCGTCGTGCTCGTCCAGCGCAGCCGGATCGCCCCCCTCCCGGCCGTGATGCGAACCGGCGCCGCCTCGGATGTCGTGACCCGGCTCGTCGCCGACGGCGAGCGCAGCCTGCGTGCCCTGTTCGAGCATCTCCCGACCCGTCGGATCACCGAGGATGAGTGGCGTCCGCTCGACCCGGAAGCCCGGACCCTGCGCGACGTCGACCGCCCCTCGGACGTCTGACCGGCTCCCGGCGATCACCCCGGACACGCCGAACGCGCCCGCCGGGAGGGGCGGGCGCATCAAGGGTGGAGGAGGAGCGGCGTGGGGGCTGGGATCAGCCCCGGTACGGGTAGTTCGTCAGGGTCGGGACCGTCGTCGGCCGCTCGGCCGGACCGTTCAGGAGCGACCAGACGCCCTTGACGGCACCGCTCAGGCGGACCTTGCGCTCGCGGGCGCTCGCGGCGAGCCGCTCCGCGGCGGCCTGGTCGAGCATCTCGTCGAGGTGTGCCGCGACGTACAGATGGCTGAGCGAGTTCATTGCTGATCTCTCCTTTCCGACCCCGTGTCTCGGGATCACGACGAGATCATCCACCCGCCAACCCACCGCACCCATCGTCGGCCGACGCCAGTTCGCCTACGTCATCCGGCCGATGCCGGCTACGCCGGAGCGCCGCGTGCGGCGATTCGCACCGCACGCTCAGCCCAACGACGGATCCTCGAACATCGCCGCGCCACCGACCCACGTCCCGATCACCCGCCCGGCGCTGATCGGTCCGGCATCCGGGGCGAACAGGTCGCGATCGATCAGCGCGAGATCGGCCAGCTTGCCGGCCGCGATCGACCCGGTGTCGCCGTCGCGGTGGTTGACCCAGGCCGAACCGAGGGTGAACGCGGCGACCGCGTCAGCGAGGGTCAGCGCCTCATGGGGCAGGAACGGCGGCCGGCGCTCGCCGGTCTCGGCACCGCTGTCCGGCGCGATCCGGGTCACGGCGACCTCGATCTCCTCGAGGGGGTTCGGGGTGGACACGCCCCAGTCCGAGCCCATGGCCAGCCGCGCGCCCGAGTTCAGCAACGACGCGAACGGGTACTGCCAGCCGGATCGCTCCGGGCCGAGGAACGGGATCGTGAGCTCGTCCATCTGCCCCTCGTGGCAGGCCCACAGCGGCTGGGCATTGCCCGCCACGTCGAGCGCCGCGAAGCGCGGGACGTCGGTGGGGTGGATCACCTGGATGTGGGCGATGTGGGGCCGCGTGTCGGACGGTCCGTTGGCGGCCCGCGCGGCGGCGACGGCGTCGAGGCACTCGCGCACGGCGCGATCGCCGATCGCGTGGAAGTGCGGCTGCAGGCCGGCCGCATCGAGCCGGGTCACCCAGCCGGGCAGGCGCTCGGGGTCGATGAAGCTGATCCCGCGGTTCCCGGTCGGCGTCCCGTCCGCGGCGAGGTAGGGATCGATCATGGCGCCGGTGTAGGTCTCGAGCACCCCGTCCTGCATGAGCTTCACGCTGTTCGCGCGGACGGTGCCGACCGTGCCGGTTCGCGACCGCTCGATCAGCTCGTCGACCTGGTCGTCGCCCCGCTCGCGATCCCACCACATCGCGAGCTCGACCCGGGCGCTGAGCCAGCCTTCCTCGGCCGCTCGCCGGTAGATCGACTGGTCGCGCTCCGTGACGATCGCGTCCTGCCAGGCCGTGATCCCGAGCGAGTGGAGGTACGCCTGGGCGCGGCGCAGTCCGGCGGCGAGGCGGTCGTCCGTCGGCCGCGGCATCAGCCGCTCGACCGCGCGGGCGGCGCCTTCGTGAAGGCTGCCCGTCGGCGTCCCGTCCGGATCGCGCTCGATCCGCCCGTCGGCCGGGTCCGGGGTGTCGCGATCGATCCCGGCCAGCTCCAGCGCCCGGCTGTTGACCCAGGTGGAGTGGCCATCGCGGTTCGGGAAGAACGCCGGCCGGTCGGCCACGATCGCGTCCAGATCCTCGCGGCGCGGTGTCCCGTGCTCGAAGTCGGCCATGGACCAGCCACTGCCGACGATCCACTCGTCGTCCGGATGGGCCGCCACGTAGGCTCGGATCGTCTCGAGGACGCCCTCGCGCCCGCGCGACGCGCGGACGTCACACTCGAGCTGGTCGACGCCGCCGCTGATCGGGTGGACATGGGCGTCCTGGAATCCCGGGACCAGGAGGCGCCCGACGAGGTCGACGACGCGGGTTCGGGGCCCTCGCAGGGGCGCGACCTCGGCCGCTGAGCCGACGGCGAGGATCCGCTCGCCGCGGACGGCGACCGCCTCGGCGCGCGGCGCGCCGGGATCGACCGTGTGGACATGCCCGCCGCTGAAGATGAGGTCGGCGGGTCCCTCGGCGTTCGACATCGGCCGAGGATGCCATCGCCGGCCGGGGGTGCGTCCCGCGGAACCGGTCCGCGGGACGCGACCCACGCGACCCACGCGACCATGGTCGAGCCGGTCACGGCGGCCTATCCTCAGCGCATGACGACCGTCGACCTGATCCACCCCGGCTACGTTCGCGACGATCACGTCGGCGGGAGCGTCAGCCTCGTCCGGGACGGCGCGACGACCATCGTCGTCGATCCCGGCCTCGTCGCGTCCCGCAGCCTGATCCTCGCTCCGCTGGCGGCCCTTGGCGTCGGGCCGGAGGCGGTGACGCACGTCTTCATCAGCCATCACCACCCGGATCACACCGTCAACATCGCGCTCTTCCCGAACGCCGAGGTCATCGACTACGCGAGCCGCTACCGGGACGACCTGTGGCTTGACCACCCGGGCGACGGCTGGCAGCTCAGCGAGCACGTCACGCTCTGGCAGACGCCGGGTCACACGAACGAGGACGCCTCGCTGATCGTCGCGGCCGACGATGGCGTCTACGCCATCACCCATCTCTGGTGGAGGGCCGACCGCACGCCGGAGGTCGACCCGTATGCCCCGGACCAGGCCGTGCTCGAGGCTCAGCGCGCCCGCGTCCTGGCCGTGGCCGACGTCGTGATCCCGGGTCACGGCGAGTCATTCCGGGTCGAGCGGACGGGCTGACGGGCCCTCCTGAATCGGATCGCTCACGCGGAGTTGCCGAATCCGGCTGACGCTCGCCGGCCCACGTGCGTACGCTACAGGCACGGGGCGGCACTCGACCCATGGCGGCCCCGGCAAGGGAGGCACGGCCCGTGGCGATGTGGAACCAGCTCAACCCGCGTGAACGCCTGACGGCGATGGGCGCGGGGCTCGTGATCCTCGGCTGGATCGTCAGCCTCGCGAGCTACGGGATCGGAACGGGAACGATCGCGTTGCTCGGCGCGATCGCCGTCCTCGCGATCTTCTACCTGAAGTACGCCCCGAACCAGAAGATCGCGTGGCCGGCGCCGGTGTCGCTGCTGGTGATCGTGATCAGCGGCCTCGTCGCGCTCCTCGTCGCGCTCGATGTCCTGGGCTCGATTCGCTGGATCGGCCTGTTCGGGGCGGCCGCCATCCTGGCCCTGCTCCTCGGGGCGGCCGGCGCGGCGCTGATGGCATGGGGCGCGTGGCAGGAGTACCAGGTCGACAAGCCGGCGATGCCGAACTTCGGTGGCTCGACCGCGTCGCCGCCGTCGGTCCCGCCGGCCGGCTCCGGCGCGGCGCCGCCTCCGCCGCCGGCCCCGGCGGCTCCGCCGTCCGCCCCCGCGTCGGCCGCGGCAGACGAGCGGGACGAGGCGCCGCCCGCCTGACCGTCCATTCACCTGCCGGGAGACCGGGCCTGCCCGATGGCCCGGTCTCTTCGCGTCCGGTGCTCGATCAGGCGGTCGCGTCGAGCTCCGGCTCGGGAGCCTCCGTGGGCTTCGGCAGCACCGTCGGTCGCGAGGGCTCCGACGGCTCCTGGGCGCGCCCGCTCCGGCCGCCACGGCCACGGAGGCCGATCCCCGACACGGCGGACCCGGCCACCAGCAGGCCCGCCGAGACGAGCGCCGCGAGGTGGAACGCCTCCACGGACGCGATCCGGGCGGACGCGGCGAGGTCCACCGGGGCATCGGATCGTGGCGGGTTGAGCGGCACGATGGCCGCCCGGATCGCAGGGTTCGCGGGGTCGAGGCCCGGGACGCGGCTCGCGAGCGATGGGTAGAACGAGGCGGTGATCGCGACGAAGATCACGGCCCCGATCAGTGGCTGGCCGACCCGCGACAGGGCGTTGTTGATCGCCGACCCAAGGGCGGAGTTCCGGGCCGGCACCGCGTCCATCAGCGTGCTCGTGAGCGGCGCCACGACCAGCGAGATCCCGAGGCCGAACAGGAGCACCGCCGGCAGCACGTCGACCAGGACGTCGGCCGGCGGGACGAGGCTCGCCGGCCGCCCGGGATCGGCCTGCCAGGCTGCGGACGTCGCAGGCAGGCGGGCGAACCAGAGCTGGCCGGACGCCATGATCAGCGGTCCGACCACCAGGAACGGCCGCGACCCGATCCGGTCGGTGAGCGCGCCGACCCGCGCCGACAGCGCGATCAGCATCAGACTGCTCGGCAGGCCGACGAGCGCCGCGGCGAGCGCGGAGTAGCCGAGCGTGCCCTGGTAGAGCAGGGCGTTGTAGGTGAACGAGACGTACAGCGCCCCATAGACCAGGAACGTCGCCAGGTTGATGACCGCGAACTCGCGGATCGCGAAGAGGTGCAACGGCACGAGGGGCCGGTCGCGGACCTTCATCAGGATCGGAAAGACGACCAGCGCGATCGCCCCGACGCCGAGCGACGTCCAGGCGAGCGCGTCCTGCCATTGCCGCTCCTGGCCGCGGATCGCGCCGAACGCCAGACCGCCGACCGCGATCGCACCGACGGCAGCGCCGAGCCAGTCGAAGTGGCCGTCGGCATCCTCGTTCCGCGTTTCGGCCACGTGCGTCCGGGCGGCCCAGACCGCGAGGATCACGAGCGGGACGTTGATGAGGAACGCCAGGCGCCAGGAGAGGCTGTCGACGATCAGCCCGCCGATGACCGGACCGAGCAGCGTCAGCGAGGAGGTCGAGGCGGCCCACAGCCCGAAGGCCCGGGCCCGCCTCGGCCCGTCGAACGCGGCCGTGATCAGGGCCAGTGCGCCGGGCACGAGCAGGGCGCCGGCGACGCCCTGGAGGATCCGGGCGAGGACGAGGAACTCGAGGGTCGGGGCGACCCCGCACAGCACGGAGCTCGCGCCGAACCCCGTCAGCCCGATCACGAAGATGCGCCGTCGGCCGTAGAAGTCGGCCAGGGCGCCGGCGATGATCAGGAGGGCCGCCAGCACCGCCAGGTAGCCACTGACGACGTACGCCTGGCCCTCGAGGACGCCGAAGAAGGACGTCGGCAGCTCCTGGCCGATGCGCTTGAGGGCAATGTTCACCACGGTCCCGTCGAGGAAGACGATCCCGGAGCCGAGGATCGCCGACAGCAGGGTCCATCGCTCGGCGCGCGTCATGTCGCGGCAGTGTCCCACAGGCACGGATATGCTCACCGGCATGCCCGGCCCCGGACCCCTCGCGTTGATCGGATCGGGCGAGTTCCTGCCCGGGATGCGGGACATCGACGCCGGCCTGCTCGCTTCGACCGGGCGCAGCCGGCCGCGGGTCGCGATCCTGCCGACGGCGTCCTGGCCCGACGGCGAGGACGTCTTCCGGCGCTGGGCGGCCATGGGTGTCGAACACTTCTCGGGGCTCGGCGCGGAGGTCGAGCCGGTGTTCCTGCGCGACCGGTTCGACGCCGATGACGCCGCCCACGTCCAGGCGATCGGCGAGGCCGACCTCGTCTACCTGTCGGGTGGCAAGCCCGGCCACCTGAGCGAGACGCTCGTCGGGTCGGCGGCGGGCGACGCCCTCGTCGCGGCCCATGCGCGGGGCGCCGTCCTGGTCGGTTGCTCCGCGGGCGCCATGGCCCTCACCGGGCGCCACTTCGACATGCGCCGGCGCCGGCTGCCGTGGCCGCTCCGCTGGCGGCCCGGGCTCGATCTCGTCCCGGGCGCCACGGTGATCCCGCACTACGACTACTTCCCGGAGCCGGTCTCGGCCCTGTTCGTGCTCCAGGCGCCGCGTGGGCTGGCGACCCTGGGGATCGACGAGGAGACGGCCCTGATCGGGCGGGACGGAGCGTGGCAGGTCAAGGGCCGTGGTCGCGTCACGGTCTGGCACGGTCGCAGTCGCGAGCGGTTCCGGTCCGGGGAGACGCTCCGCCTCTGAGGGTGACAGGCCGGCCGGTCCCGCCGGAGGCGGAATCGCGAATGCCCCGGTCGATGACCGGGGCATTCAGGCGAGGGGGTCCGGGAGCGCAGGTCTGGGTGTCCGCGCTCGACCAGGGTCCGGTCAGGCGCGTCAGTCGGGCTTGACCTGCCGGAAGCAATCGGAGCAGTAGACGGGTCGATCCATGCGCGGCTTGAAGGGAACCTGCGCCTGGTTGCCGCACGACGAGCACACGACGGCGAAGTACTCCCGGGCGATCCGGTCGTCGCCGCGCTCGTAGCCACGCGGTCCGCCGATGTCCTGGACGTCGCCGCCGGCCTCACGGCCGGCGCGCCGGCTGGCGCGACAGCTGGTGCACCGCTTGGGGTCCGACGCGAACCCCTTCTGGACGTAGTACTCCTGATCGGCCGCCGAGTGGATGAACTCCACTCCACAGTCGACGCAGGTCAAGGTTCGATCAACGTAGGTCACGAAGCCTTCCTCTCCTCATGGCAATCGCGCGTCCGGGCGCGGGTGAGAGGGCAGCCACATCGGCGGACGGGATGGTGCGGATGCGTCGGGAACGGCCGGCGCCGCGCTATCCAGGTGCCGTTATGGAGTCCCTGTCTCGGGGCGCACGGGTTGGTTCGATGCCCGCACCATATACCGATCCTCCGAAACGCGCGTTGCAAGGGCCGGGACGCTCGGCCCACCTGTCGAAACGACCGGGCAACGGCCAACGGCCCTTCCCGCCGCGAAGGGGACGCGTCTGCGATCGTCGCGGAGGGGCGGCCAGGGAAAGGCGCCGCCGAGGACCGGAGCGAGCGCACCCTCAGGTGCGTGAGCGAGGGCCGCAGACGGCAACGCAGCCCTGGTCGTTCCGCCGCGACAGCCTACCTGTCACAATGCTCCCCGAGAGTCGAGGTGGCGAGCGAGGGCCAGGGGGCGCCTCGCTCGCACCAGATCCGCGGACGGAGGATCGCGTCCCGGGAATGGCGAGCCACCGCGACGTGTCGCCCGCCCGCGACGGCACAGGGAGGCCAACCCGACCGGATGCTCCGACTGCTGCATACCGCCGACGTGCACCTCGGCGCCCGTCACTCCGACCTCGGCGAGCAGGCGGCAGCCCAGCGCGAACGGCAGTTCGCGGCGTTCCGGTCCGCGGTCGACCTGGCGATCGGGGAACAAGTGGACGTCGTGCTCATCGCCGGCGACCTCTTCGATTCGAACACCCAGCCGCGGCGCTCGGTGGAGCGCGTCGCAGCCGAGCTCAAGCGCCTGGCCGGGGCGAAGATCCGGACGGTCGTGATCCCCGGCACGCACGATGTCTACGACCGGGCCTCGATCTATCGCGTCCATGACCTCGCCGCCCTCGCCGGCTCGACTGAGGACGATGACCTCGTGACGGTGCTCACGCCGGATCGCCCCAGCGTCCATCTGGCCGCCTGCGATGTCGTCATCCACGGCCCGGTGTTCGCCACGAAGCGCGCCCCGCACAGCCCCCTCCGCGACCTCAGGGTCAGGCCCGGCGACGGCGCCACGTGGCACGTCGGAATGGTCCACGGCTCGCTGGCGATCCCGGATCGGACGGACCGCGACGAGGTCGTCGTCACTCGTGAGGAGATCCAGGCGACCGGCCTGGACTACCTCGCCCTCGGCCACTGGCACTCGGCCCAGGGGGGCAGGGCCGGGTCGACGACCTACGCCTACGCCGGCGCCCCGGAGCCCGTCGCGGTGACCCAGGACGGGGCCGGCAAGGTCCTCCTCGTCACGCTCGATGAGCGTGGCGGCGCGCGGACGGTGACGATCGACGAGAAGGTCGTCGGTCGAACCCGCTTCCGGAAGCTGGACATCGATGCGGCGGGCGTCTCCGGTCAACCCGCGCTGGTCGCTCGGATCGGGTCCGAGGCGGATCCGGACCTCGTGCTCGACGTCCGGTTGACCGGCGTCCGCCCGGACGAGCTCGACCTGTCGATCGACGAGATCGAGGAGCAGCTCAAGGGCCGCTTCCTCAAGGTCCGGCTGCGCGACCACTCCGTGCCCGCCCTGACCGAGGGAACGCTGCCGTCGCCGGACACGATCCCGGGTGCCTTCATTCGCAACGTCGAAGGCCGGATCGCCGAGCTCGAGGCCGAGGGCTCGGACGATGGCCTCGCCGAGGCGGCCGAGCTGCGCGACGTGCTCCGCCTCGGGCGGCTGCTCCTGGCCGGCCACGAGGTGACGCTGTGAGGATCACGCGCCTGACCCTCCGCGACTTCCGCCGCTACCGCGAGCTCGAGATTCCGCTGTCGCCGGGCCTCACGATCGTCCACGGGCCGAACGAGGCCGGCAAGACGACGATCCAGCGTGCGATCGAGCTCGCCCTCACCCGCAAGGCGACGAGTGGCGGCGCCGACATCGATGCCCTCCGATCGTGGGATGCCGACGACGACGACCGGCCGGTGATCTCGCTCGACTTCGAGATCGATGACGACGAGCGGGGCCCGCGGACCGGCACGCTCGAAAAGGCCTTCCGGGGCCAGAAAGGCACGGTCCGCCTCGACGTCGACGGCGCGACGATCACCGATCCGACGCTCGCCGACCAGGCGCTCGCCGAGATCACGGGGATTCCGAGCGAGGCGTTCTTCCGCTCCACGGCCTCGATCCGCCACCAGGAGCTGGCCGACCTCGATCGCGATGAAGCCGTGCTGCGCGACCGCCTCCAGGCGTCGATCAGCGGCGCCGATCGAGGGACGTCGCGCGCCCGGCGCAAGCTCGAGAAGGCGCTCTACGAGCTCAATACGAAGGGGGCCAAGAACCCGGGCCGCCTGAAGACCGCCGCGGACGCCGTCGAACAGGCGCGCCTCGCGGTCGAGCAGGGTGAGCTCGCGCTGGAGCAGCTGGAACGCGATCGGGACACGCTGTCGGGCGCGCGCGAGCGTCGCGCGGACATCGAGACGAGCCTCGCCGAGCGCCGCTCGCTGCTCGAGAAGGCGCGCCAGGCCGAGCGCCTGACTGCCGAACGCGTCAGCGCCCAGGAGCGCTTCGAGCGCTACCGCCAGGCCGTGACGGTGTCCGAGGAGCTCGCCGAGCTGCACGGCAGCCATCCGTCCTCCAACCCGCTGCCGGTCCTCGAGCAGGTCGTGGCCCGGCTGCGCCGCCTCGACGCCAAGATCCGCGAGCTCCGGGCCGCTCTCGCCGGCGAGGTCGAGGTCTCGTTCGAGGTTCCGCCGGAGCCGACCTGGCGACCCCTGTCGCGCATCGCGCTCGGGCTGGTCGGCGTCGGCCTGCTGGTTGCCGTGCTTGCCTTCGCCGGCCGCCAGCTCGGAATCCTGGACCTGGGCACGACCCCAGAGCTCATCGGCGGGGTGGCCGCCGGGATCGGCTTCGTGCTGGCGTTCGTCGCGCTCTGGCTGCGCCGGAGCGACCGGATGCAGACCGAGCTGCGCGACGTCGAGATCGATCGGCGCCTGCGCGGCCGCTCGGCGATGGAGCAGGAGCTGCACCTGGCGGAAGCGGACACCGCCAGGCAGCTGGCGGCGCTCGAGCTCGACGATCTGGCCGCAGCCGAGAGCCTGCTGGCCGCCGAGACCGAGCACGTCGGGCGGATCGATCGGCTCGCGGCCCAGCTCGATGGCCTCGTCGGCAAGGAGCCCCTGGAGGCGCTGCCGGCAACACGTGATGCGGCCGCACTCGAGGTGGAGCAGAAAACGCATGCGCTCGAGGCCCTCGGGCCGATCGCCAAGGAGCCGCGCGCGCGCGAACGGCTCGAGGTCGAGGTCCGTGACCTGGAGGCGGGCCTCGAGCGCGCGCGCGACGACGAAGCCAATGCCCGGGCGCGGGTCGAGGCCAACGCGGTCGACGCGGAGCAGGTCGCCGGGCACAGCGAGCGCCTCGACGGGTGGCGCGAGCAGCTCGCCGCGCTCCAGCGGCGCGCCCGGGTGTACGAGCGAACCCTGCGCGAGATCGAGGCGGCCGAACAGGCCACCATGAAGACCGCGACCCGCTTCCTGGAGCGCCAGATGGTCGGGGACGTCGACCGGATCACCGCCGGCCGATACCGGCGCATCGCGGTCGACGACAAGACCCTCGACATCCGCCTCCATGCCCCGGAGAAGGGCGACTGGGTCGACGTCCGGTCCCTCAGCCAGGGCACGCTCGACCTCGTGTATCTCGCTGCCCGGCTCGGGCTCGTCCGGCTCGTCACCGGCGATCGGCGCCCGCCGCTCATCTTCGACGACCCGTTCGTGACCCTCGATGACGACCGTGCCCGGCGGGCGCTCGATCTCCTGCGCGAGATCGCCCGCGACTTCCAGGTCATCTACCTGACGACCTCGGATCGCTACCACGCCGCCGCCGACTCGGTCGTCGCGCTGGCGGGGCCCACGGAGGTCGACGACGCGCCGATCGAGCCGGTCGGAGCGGGGGCCGCCCACGGCTGACCCGGCCGGCCCCGGCCTCGCGGTCGTCATCTTCGGTCTCGCCTCGGCCATTGCCTGGGGCGCCGGTGACTTCGGTGGAGGCTGGACCAGCCGGCGGGCGCCCGTCCTCGGAATCGCGATCGGAATCGACGTGATCGGCACGATCGCGATGACCCTCGTCGCGCTCGCGATCGGCGAGCCCCTTCCCAGCGCGCAGACGGTTGCGCTCGCGGCGCTCGCGGGGGTGCTCGCGGTTGCGGGAATCCTCGGCCTGTACACCGGGCTCGCCGTCGGGCGGATGGGTGTCGTCGCGCCGGTGACCGGACTCATCGCGGCGGCGCTGCCGGTGACCGTCGGGCTCGTGGCGGACGGCCTGCCCGGTCCGCCGGTCGTCGTCGGCATCGGCCTGGCACTGCTCGCCGTCGTCCTCGTGTCGCGGACCCGGGACCCCGGAGGGCGGCCGTCGGGGATCCAGTACGGGCTCGCCGGCGGGGTCGGACTCGGGCTCTTCAACATCGTCGTCGGGCTGTTCCCGGAGGCGACGGTCGCCTGGCCGCTCGCGATCATCAAGCTCGGCGCGCTGGTCCCGATCGTCGCGATCGTCGTCGTCGGCTCCCGCCCGTGGCGTGTGCCCCAGCCGATCGTCCCGGCGATGATCCTCGTGGCGTTCCTCGACCTGGGCGGCAACGCCTTCTACATCCTCGCCACCCAGGCCGGCCGACTCGACATCGCCGCGACGCTCAGCTCGCTCTATCCGGTCACGACGGTGCTCCTGGCGGTCATGCTGCTCCGCGAGCGCGTGACGCCGGGCCACCTCGTCGGGATCGTGGCGGCCGGGTTCGCGATCGTCCTGATCGCCGGCGGGTCGGCGTCGCCGAGCCCGTGACCCACGTCCGCTCAACGATGGAGGAGAGATGACCGATCCGACCGACCCTCACGCCGCTTCCGATCCCGGCCCGATCGAACCCGTCTGGCTCGTCGAGGGTACCTATGCCCCCGATGCCGCCGAGACGCGCGGACCATACCGGGCGGAGCACCTGGCCCGCCTCCGGCGGCTCAAGGCCGATGGGATCGTCGTCGAGGCGGGCGCCTTCGCCGACGTGTCGTCCTCGATCGTGATCGTGCGGGCGCCCGACGAGCAGGCCGCGATCGACCTCGTCCGCGATGACGTCTATGTCCGCAACGGCGTGTGGGTCGAGGTCCGGGCGCGCGCCTTCGGGCGCGTCAGGGACGGCTGAGGCTCCGCCCGACGCGGACGACCACAGCCGTGTCCAGGTCGGCGACGGAGGTCAGGACGTGGGCGGCCGCGAACCCCTCCGCGACCAGTGCCCCGGCGAGGGCATCCGGCGCTCCGAGCCTGGCCAACCGGGCAAGGTGGCGATCCACGATCTCGGGCGGCACGATCCGGCCGGCGCGACCCGCGTTGCGGCGGTGGACCTCGCCGGACGCGACCGCGAGGACGATGGCGATCGCGGGCACGCCGGCAGCGGCGGCGATCCGGAGCAGCGATCGCCTGGCGGTGGGCTCGACGCTCGTCGCATCCACCACCACCAGCCGTCCGGCGGCCAGCCGGGAGGCCGCCTCGCGGTGCAGGGCCGCGAATGCCACGCGCGTGGCCCGCTGATCCGCGGGATCACCGCTGATCGCCGCGCGCAGCTCGTCGGACGAGAGGATCTCGTGGTCGGCGAAGAGTCGCCGGGCGAGGGTGGACTTGCCCGCGCCCGCGGCGCCCACCAGGACGACGAGGCCGGGGACCGGCACGTCGATCACGGCGAGCCGCGACGCGCGCCGCGCCGTCACGGGTCGCACCGCGGATCAGGCGCTCCGCCGCCGGACCTCCCAGCCCGACCCGGACTCCGCGCGCCGGACGTCGTAGGCCGGCTGGTCGTAGACCGCCGGACCGCGGACGACGCGGCCGTCGGAGAGCCGGTAGCGGGACCCGTGCCACGGGCATTCGATGGCATCGCCAACGCGCGCCCCCTCCGCGAGCGGCCCGCCGGCATGGGCGCACTGGGCATGGACCGCGAGGATCCGGTCGCCCTCGCGGATGACGGCGAGGTCGTTGATCCCGGCCCGGAGCTTGGTCGGGCCGCCCTCCGGGATGTCGGGCAGGTCGCCGAGATCGAGGCGGATCCACTTCGCGCCGGCGCCGCGCCAGGCGTGGCGATTCACGTGCGTCCCGATCAGGTAGGCGAGGTCGCCACCGATCGCCGCGCCGAGCGAGATCGTCCCGAAGGCGACGAGGGCGAGGATGGCCGGCATGGTCCGGTCGGCCGCAACGCCCCCGCGGAGGGCGAACGACAGGATGAGCAGGACGAACGAACCCAGCATCACGGTTCCGTGGACCGTGGCCCGCACCCGGGCGGTTCCGTCGGTCTCGGAGTAGTCGGCGAGACCGGTGACGAGCGACGCCACCATGCCGAGCAACGTGACGACCAGGGCCAGGTCCGCCCCCTGGTGCTGGCCGGCGAGCTCCAGGACGATCGCGACGGCGAGGGCGCCGACCGGGACATCGGTCGTGGCGCTGTGGACCGGGTGGCCGAGCCACCGCCCGTGGAGGAGGTCCTTGATCGGCCGGATCGGCCGGAACAGCCCCGAGAGCCAGCGGTGGTTGAAGTCACCGAACGGACGCGCCCACCCCGCCTGGGCGTCGACGAGCCGTGTCAGGATCCGAGCGATCATCGCGCTGCACCTCCTTTGGCCGAGGATACGTCGCGTCGACGCTCGCCGGTTCGGTGCGACCCGCTAGGCTTCGCCGCCATGCCCGCATCCTCGCCCCCGCCGTCGCCGCCCTCGCCCGGAGCGTCACACGCGGGCCCGCCCCTGCCCGACGACCGCGACCGCCTTGGCCGGCCCGACTGGCGGCGGATCGTCGTCGTCTTCTGGATCACGTCCATGATCGAAGGCCTCGGCGTCGCCCAGGTCTTCGCGTTCCTCGCCCCGTACCTCCGCGAGGTCGGCGTGCCCGAGGCCGACCGGGCGCCGTTCGTGGGCCTGTTCTCGGCGCTCGTCTTCATCGTCGGGATGCCGCTCGTCCCGCTCTGGGGCGTGTGGGCCGACAAGTACAGCCGCAAGGCCGTGATCATCCGGAGCTGCCTCGTGGAAGCGGCCGTGTTCGCCTGCGTGGCGCTGTCGCGCGAGCCGTGGCAGCTCGCGCTGAGCATCCTCCTGATCGGCTTCCAGCTCGGCAACACGGGCGTGATGCTGGCGGCGATCCGGGACGTCGTACCCCGCCACCGGATCGGCACGGTGATCGCGATCTTCGGCGCATCGGGTCCGATCGGGTTCGCCGTCGGCCCGACCCTGGGCGGCTTCCTCGTGGATACGCTCGGCTGGTCGCTCGCGGCGATGTTCTGGGTGCCGGCCGGACTGTCGGTCGCGGCCGCGGCGCTCGTCCTGTTCGGGTCGCGCGAGGTCCGTCCGCCGGTCGTGCCGGAGGGTCGTGTCCTGCCCCTGGCCTACGGGGCGCTGCGCGCGGTTCTCGGCGACCCCGTCGTCCGCCGGATCTTCGCGATCTACGGCGTGGCGTTCCTTGCCAACCAGATGAGCCGGCCCTACCAGCCGCTGATCGTGGAGGCCCTCGTGGGCGTGGGGCCCGGCCTCGCGTCCTCGATCGGGTTCGTGGCCGGGACCGCGGCGCTCGTCGGAGCGGTGATCGCGCCGTTCGGCGGCGTCGTGGGCGACCGCGTCGGGTTCCGGCCGGTGCTCGTGACCTCGCTGTTCGTGGGCGGGCTGGCGCTGCTGGCCGTGCCGCTCGTGACCGCGATCCCGGCGCTGGCTCTCTCGGTCCTGCTCTTCACCGCGGCCAACGGGCTCGTCGGCGCGATGGTCTTCAGCCTGCTCGCGACCGAGGTGCCCGCCGAGCGCCGGTCGCAGACCCTGAATCTGGTCTACCTCCCGCTCTACGCGGCCGGGATCCTGGGCCCGATCGCCGGGGCCGGTCTGTCGGCCGTCGGCGGCCCGAGCGCCCCGTTCTGGGCGGGCGCGGCTGTCTTCCTCGCGGGCGCGGTCGTCGTCGGCCTGCGCCGCCGAACGCGTTCGAGCCGCGATCCGTCGCGGGTCAGTGCCTGACGACACCCTCCCTTGGACGGGCCGTTCCGCCCTGAGCAGTCGCCGCGGCCCACCGTCCCGGCAGGAGCGGGATCACGGCGAGCAGCATCGAGATGCCGCCGTACCAGACGGCGGGCAGGGCGAGCATCGAGGCGACGGGCACCGTCCAGCGCCGGTCGGTCCGGGCGCCCCACACGACCAGCACCACGGCCAGCGGCAGGCGGATCCAGAGCGGGATCGGTACGGACGCCCACGTCCCGCTCCGGCCGGCGGTCGCGTTGCGGATGACGACGTCGATCCACGTCCGCCACTGGTCGGGCAGGATCACGAACGAGACGAGGACGATCGCGGCCGTCGCCCCGAGCGCGATCGCCAGCTGGCGCCACTCGCGCCGGACGACGAACCACAGCAGCCCGATGCCGGGCGTGATCTTCGTCAGCAGCACGATCGCCCAGGCCGCCGGCCAGCGGAACCCGATCACGATGGCGGCCGCCAGCAGCAGCGACACGTTGCCCCCCGCGACCTCCATCGCCGCGAACGGGAAGAGCAGGCCGGCCGCGAGCAGGCGCGGGCCGGTCAGGAACCGGATGGTCGCGACGAGGATCGCCGTCCAGGCGGCCATGAAGAGCTGCCACGGGAGAGCGGTCAGCGGCGAGACGAGCTGGAGGAACGCCGGCGAATAGACGTAGGCGATCGGGTCGTTCCACTCGGAGTGGAGATACGGATCGGCGAGGGTCGCCTGCCAGTAGCAGCGGGCGTCCTGGCCGGTGCCCCAGAGGCGGCCCCACGGCTCGGCGAACACGACGATCGCGGCCCAGATGGCGACCGCGGCGGCTAGCCCCATCCACGATGGCGTCTCGAGCCGCTCGAGGGCCGGCAGCCGGGCCTGGGCCCAGCTCCGCACGCGCCCGAACAGCCGCTCGGCGGTCGAATCGAAGACGGCGAGGGCGTGGCTCACCGGCCGATTATCGTCGCCGAGGCGCTCCAGACCTCAGCCGGGCCGGCGACGGCCCACGACGACCGCGGCGGCACCGAGGAAGCCCGAGACGCAAGGCCCCGATGCTCCGACATCGATCGACGTCGGGACTCGCTCCCGAACCCCTGGATCGTCCGGAATCGGAGTCCGACGTCGGCGGATCCGTCGGAGAGCAGGTGACCCCGCGCGGCGTACGCGCTCGGACGATCCGCCCGGACCGGGACGCGGGCACCCGCAACAGGCTACGATGCGGCCGATCGCACCATGAAGCCTCCCAGTCGATGCCGAACCTGCCGCTGCCTCGCCCGCGGCTCCGCCGACCGAATCCGGCCGGCAGCTCCGACGCGCCCGGCATCGCCGAGGTAGACGAGCCCCGCGTCGTCGAGGCCGCCGGCCTCCGCTGGGTCCACATCGAGGATCCCCGCCTCGCCCACCGCGAGTGGCTCGAGCAGCACTACGACTTCCATCCCCTCGACTGGGA
>DASSPG010000199.1:0-2617 GCA_035699725.1 Candidatus Limnocylindrales bacterium
CATGGGGTGTCTTGCCTCCTGCTCGCGTCAGCCGGCCTGGGCGCCGGACGCGATCTCGATCATCTCGCGGGTGATGTTGGACTGACGGACCTTGTTGTAGGCGAGGGTCAGGTCCTCGATGAGCTCCTCGGCGTTCTCGGTGGCGTTCTTCATCGCGACCATCCGGCTCGATTCCTCGCTCGCCTTGCTCTCGAGCACGGCCTGGAACAGGCGCGTGGCGACGTAGCGCGGGAGCAGCCGCTCGAGGACGGCGGCGGGATCCGGCTCGAAGATGAACTGGTTGCCGGGGATCCCCGCGGTGTCCTCGCTCGGGGCGACCGGCAGGAGCTCGTCCATGGACGCCTTCTGGGTCAGGGTCGAGACGAACTTGCTGTAGACGATGTCGACCTTGTTGTACGTCCCGTTGAGGTAGTCGTCCGTGATGAGCCGGGCGAGGGGCAGCACGTCCGCGAAGGCCGGCTTGTCGCCGAACCCCTCGAAGTGGGCCTCGAGCGGGACGCGCGAGCGGCGCATCGCGTCGCGCCCCTTGCGGCCGACGGTGACGACGGTCAGGTCGCCGGCGGTCTCGGTGATCGACTGGGCGGCGAACCGGATCGTGTTCGTGTTCAGGGCGCCGGCCAGGCCGCGGTCCGTCGTGATCAGGATGATCAGGCGCTTGCCGCCCTCGCGCCGGACGAGGAGCGGGTGGTCGTCGCCGCCGAGCACGATCGCGAGATCGGCGAGGACCTCGTCGATCTTGTCGGCGTAGGCCCGCGAGGCGAGCGTCGCCTCCTGGGCCCGCTTCAGCTTGGACGCGGCCACGAACTGCATGGCGCGGGTGATCTGCTTGATGTTCTTGGAGCTCTGGATGCGCCGCCGGATGTCGCGCTGGCTAGCCATCGGCGCCCTCCCGGGTCGTGATGGCAGGCCCAGCGGGCGTCACGAGGAACGCCAGCCCGGCCGTGCCCCGATCCCGCCCGCCCGGACGCCGTTCTGCATGCGGAGCGGGCATTCCGAGGAGGGAACCGGCCCGGAGGGCGTCCGGGCCGATGCCCAGCTGTCGCAACGCCCGGTCGGCGTGCACGCGATCGGCGGCGGCGCTCCCCGCCCGGGGTCCGGAACGATGGCCCTGGACCATCAGGCGTTGAAGCTCTGGCGGAACGTGTCGAGGGCGCCGTCGAGGGCCGCCGACAGCTCGTCGGACAGGGCCTTGGTCTTGCCGAGCTCCTCGAGGATCTGGGGCTGCTCGGTCTCGAGGAACCGGTAGAAGCCGGTCTCGAACGCCTTGACCTTCGGCGTCGGGACGTCGTCGAGCTTGCCCTTGGTGGCCGCGTACAGGATCGCGACCTGCTTCTCGACCGGGAGCGGCTGGTACTGCGGCTGCTTGACGATCTCCGACAGCTTCTCGCCCCGGGTCAGCTGGTCGCGGGTCGCCTTGTCCAGGTCGGACGCGAACTGGGCGAAGGCCGCCAGCGAACGGTACTGCGCCAGATCCAGCTTGAGCGGCGCCGCGACCTTCTTCATCGCCTTGGTCTGGGCGGCCGAGCCCACGCGCGACACCGAGATGCCGATGTTCAGGGCGGGCCGCTGGCCGGCGTTGAACAGGTCGGTCTCGAGGAAGATCTGGCCGTCGGTGATCGAGATCACGTTCGTCGGGATGTAGGCCGACACGTCGCCGGCCTGGGTCTCGATGATCGGCAGCGCGGTCAGCGAGCCGCCACCGTTCTCGTCGTTGAGGCGGGCGGCCCGCTCCAGGAGCCGCGAGTGGAGATAGAAGACGTCGCCGGGGTACGCCTCGCGGCCGGGCGGGCGGCGGAGCAGGAGCGACATCTCGCGGTACGCCCAGGCGTGCTTGCTCAGGTCGTCGTAGACGCACAGGGCGTCCTTGACGAGGCCCTCGCCCTCGACCTCGACCCCGTTCTCCATGACCTCCTCGCCGATCGCCACGCCGGCGTACGGAGCGAGGTACTGGAGCGGGGCGGGATCCTCGGCGCCGGCGACGACGACGATCGTGTGGCCCATCGCGCCGTTCTGCTCGAGGACGGCCACGGTCTGGGCGACGGTCGAGAGCTTCTGCCCGATCGCCACGTAGATGCAGACCAGGCCCTTGCCCTTCTGGTTGATGATCGCGTCGATCGCGATGGCGGTCTTGCCCGTCTGGCGGTCGCCGATGATCAGCTCGCGCTGGCCGCGGCCGATCGGGATGAGGGCGTCGATCGCCTTGATCCCGGTCTGGACCGGGGTGTCGACCGACTTGCGGACGATGACGCCGGGCGCGATCCGCTCGACCGGGCGGGTCTTCGTCGACGCGATCGGGCCCTTGTCGTCGAGCGGCCGCCCGAGGGGGTCCACCACGCGTCCCAGGAGCGCCTGGCCGACAGGGATCTCGACCACGCGCCCGGTGGTCTTGACCGTGTCGCCTTCCTTGATCGCCCGGGCGTCGCCGAGGATGACCGCGCCGACCGTCTCCTCCTCGAGGTTCAGGGCCATGCCCATGACCCCGCCGGGGAACTCGAGCATCTCGGACGCGAGGGCGCCGTCGAGCCCGTAGATCTGGGCGATCCCGTCGCCGACCTCGACGACCGTCCCGACGCTGCGCGTCTCGGTCGCCGCGTCGAACGAGTCGATCGACGACTTG
>DASSPG010000200.1:0-3373 GCA_035699725.1 Candidatus Limnocylindrales bacterium
GGTCGTGACCGCGCGCAGCTCGAGCAGGTTCGCCCAGCGATCCTCACCGTCCTCGGAGCCGTCGGCGAGCATCGCCCGGTAGCCCGAGGCCTCGAGGGTCTCGTCGAGGAGCTCCGGCAGGCTCAGGACGCCGACCCGGGATCGGAGCCGACGGACCAGCGCCGCGAAGTCGGCGAGCGCCCCGCGCGCCCGCGGCCCGAGACCCTCCAGCTCCCCCCGGGCCGCCTGCTCGATCGCCTCCCAGGTCGAGATCCCGCCCCGGACCGAGGCCTCGCGGATGACCTGGATCGTCTTGTCGCCGATCGCCCGGGCCGGCACGTTCACGATCCGCTCGAAGCTGACGCTGTCCGTGTCGGAGCGCAGCACACGCAGGTAGGCGAGGGCGTCCTTGACCTCGCGCCGGCTGTAGAACCGCGTCCCGCCGACGAGCTGGTAGCGGATCCCGTAGCGCAGGAACGATTCCTCGATCGCCCGGCTCTGGGCGTTCATCCGATACATCACCGCGATGTCGCGGGCGCGCAGGCTGCCGGCATCCTCGTCGTCCGCCCGGCGCGTGAGGACGGAGCCGCGGCCGCCGACCAGGCCCTCGACCTGGCGGGCGATCCACTCGGCCTCCTCCTCCTCGTTGTAGGCCTCGAACCGCTGGATCTTCGCCCCGCCGGAGCGCTCGGTCCAGAGCTTCTTGTCGGTCCGCTCGGTGTTGCGCGACACGACGGCGTGGGCGGCGTCGAGGATCAGCTGCGTCGAGCGGTAGTTGCGCTCGAGCTTGACCACGGTCGCGTCCGGGTAGTCGCGCTCGAAGTCGAGGATGTTGCGGAGGTCCGCGCCGCGCCAGCGGTAGATCGACTGGTCGTCGTCGCCGACGACCGCGAGGTTGCGGTGCTTGGCGGCCAGCGCCCGGATCCAGAGGTACTGCGGGCGGTTCGTGTCCTGGTACTCGTCGACGTGGAGGTAGCGCCAGCGATCCTGGTACCGGGCGAGGACGTCGGGCGCGCCGTCGAACAGCTCGACCGCTTTGAGGAGCAGGTCGTCGAAGTCGAGCGCGCCGACCTTGCGGAGGCGCTGCTCGTAGGCGACCGCGAGGCGGGCGATCGTCTTCTCGCGGTGGTTGACCGCGTTCTCGGCGAGGAATGTCGCGTCGAGCATCTCGTTCTTGGCCCGGCTGATCGCGCCGAGGACGGCGCTCGGCCGGAACTCGCCGGTCAGCGGCAGGTCCTGCTCGCGCAGGAGCTGCTTCATCAGGCTCTGCTGGTCCTCGGTGTCGTAGACGACGAAGCGCCGGTCGATCCCGATCGCCTCGCCGTCGCGGCGCAGGACGCGGGCACAGAGCGAGTGGAAGGTCCCGGCCTGGACGTCGCGGCCGGGCTCGCCGACGAGGCTGATGATCCGCTCGCGGAGCTCGCCCGCGGCCCGGTTCGTGAAGGTGACCGCGAGGATCGACCAGGGCTTCGCGTGCTTGACCCCCACGAGATACGCGATCCGGTGGGCGAGGACGCGGGTCTTGCCCGACCCGGCGCCGGCGAGGATGAGGAGCGGACCGTCCGTGGCGGTGACCGCGCGCGCCTGCTCGGGGTTGAGCCGGCCGACGATCTCCTGCGCGCGGGCGGCGGCCTGGCGTTCCCGGGCGGCATCGGCCGCGGCCTCGCGGGCGCGGCGCTCCTCGCCGCTCAGCTCGAGCGGCGCCTCCGCGGCATCGGGGGCCTCGCGCAGCCACTCGGGCTCGGCCGGAGCCTCGTCCGGGAGGGGGGTGGCCGCATCCTCGAACAGCGTTCCGGCGTCGCCCGGCGGGTCGTCGAGGAAGCGCGCGGCACGGGTCCGCCGGGTCGGGGAGGTCACAGGCTCATTGTAGGTCGGCGCCCTTCGCCGAGCCTCAACCCACGCTCGGCGGCGCGCCCGGGAATCGCGAGACCCGGGTTGGCGGACCCGGGTCTCGACGAGGGGTGTGCGGGAGAGCGGGCGTGCGCTACGGCGCGACCTGGTCGGCCGCCGGGGCGGCGATGCTGACCGGGACGTCGTACTTGATCTCGAGCGTCATCCCGACCGTGCCCATGTCGGCGGAGGTGGCCGAGAACGAGAGCCTGGCCGGGCGGTAGTCACTCTTGCGCGTCCACAGGTCGAACGTGATCTCGCCCTCGGCGGCGGTCGGGTTCATGGCCTTCAGGTCGGCGGCGGTCAGCTTGGACGTGACGTGGTAGCAGTCCTGGTCGCCGCACTTCTCGTCGGCTCCCTTGACCGGCGGGGTCGGGAGCTTGTCGAGGAGCTTCTGGAGCTCCGCGACAGCCTTGGTGACGTCGGTCGCCACGGCCATCGGATCTCCCGACGCGGTGGGGACCTCGGCCTTCGTGAACTTGTCCGCGCTGGCGCCCGGGACCATCATCGCGACCGCGCCGGACAGCTTGTAGTAGGCCGTGTTGCCCACGACGAGCGCCTCGATCTTCGTGCCGAGCAGGGATGGCGCATCGAGGCTGAACTTCAGGTTCTTGTTGGTCACGTCGATGGCCCCGGCCATGGTCACAGTCGAGAGGTCGAAGTCGCCCATCTGGGGGACCTTGACCTTGCCCGAGAAGGATCCGGTGAACTCGAACGTCTTGACCGCGGTCAGGGACGTCACACCCTTGGTGACGATCTCCTTCGGGTCCGTCAGAGCGGGCGCCGCGGGCGTGGAGCTGCAGGCCGCGAGGACGATGGACAGGACCGCCACGAGGGCGATCGGCAGGTGCGCGAGGTGACGGGTCACGAGGTCCCCCAGTGAGTGGCTCAACGGGCGTCAAGATGCCCGCCGCCACCGGGCCTGTCAAACGCCCGATCGTCCCATCGGGCCTGGGATCGACGAAGGCCCCTCCCGTCGCCGGGAGGGGCCTTCGAGCGTGGTGCGGGTCGTGGACTAGAAGTCCATGTCTCCGCCGCCGTGGCCGTGGCCACCGCCGGCGGCCGCCGCCTGCTTCTCGGGGATGTCGGTGACGAGCGTCTCCGTCGTCAGGACCATCGCCGCGATCGACGCCGCGTTCTGGAGGGCGGACCGGGTTACCTTGCGGGCGTCCACGATCCCCTTCTTGAACATGTCGCCGTACTCGCCCTTGAGGGCGTCGTAGCCGTGGCCGATCTTGGCGTTCCGGACCTGGTTGATCACGACCTCGCCGGACTGTCCGGCGTTGTCGGCGATCTGGCGGGCCGGGGCCTCGAGGGCCTTGCGGACGATGTCGACGCCGACCTGGGCGTCACCCTCGAGCTTGAGGGCGTCGAGGGCCGGGATGGCCTGCAGGAGCGCGGTGCCGCCGCCGGCGACGAGGCCCTCCTCGACGGCCGCGCGGGTCGTCGAGAGCGCATCCTCGATGCGGTGCTTCTTCTCCTTGAGCTCGACCTCGGTGGCCGC
>DASSPG010000201.1:0-4430 GCA_035699725.1 Candidatus Limnocylindrales bacterium
ATCGGCATCGGCATCCTGACCGGCATGTCGACGGCGGCCATCGGCCGGAACCCGGACGCGGCGGCCCAGATTCGCGCGACGTTCATCATCGGCGCGGCGTTCGCCGAGGGCCTCGGCGTCCTCGCGGTCGTCGTGGGCATCCTCGCGATCTTCCTCGGCGGCGGCGCGGCCTGAGCCGGCCCGGGATCTGATCACCGTGGACGTCCTCAGCGTCGAGGCGCCGCTCCGGCAGGCCTTCGCGCTCGCGGCCGAGGCAGGCGAGGAACCCGCAGGGTTCCAGATCAACCTGTTCTGGGTCCTGATGCAGGCCCTCAGCTTCCTGCTGTTCCTCGCGATCATCTACCTCGTGGCGTTCCGACGGATCGGCGCGACGCTCGAGGATCGGCGCGCGCGGATCGAGCAGGGGCTCCGGGACGCCGAGCAGGCGCGTCGCGACCGCGAACAGGCGGAGCAGGAGCGGCTTGCCGCCCTGGCCGAGGCCCGTCGCGAGGCGAACGAGATCCTCGCCCGAGCCCAGCGCGTTGCCCAGGAGACCCGCGAGGCGGACATCGCCGCCACCCGCGAGGAGCTCACGAAGATGCGCGAGCAGGCATCGGCCGAGATCGCCGCCCAGCAGCAGAAGGCGATCGAGGAACTGCGCGCCGAGGTCGCCGACCTCGCGCTCGCCGCGGCCGGCAGGGTCGTGCGCGAATCGATGACCGACGATCGCCAGCGCCGCCTCGTGAACGAGTTCCTCGCCCAGTCCGGCACCGCCGGGTCGGGCGGCGCGGGACCGGCGACGGGCGGGAGCAGCCGCGGCTGATGGCTCGCCCGACCACCGCTGCGCGCCGCTACGCCGAGGCGGCGTTCCAGCTTGCCCAGCGCGACGACGCCCTCGATCGCTGGGCGGCTGACCTCCAGGTGGCCGCGGACCTCGCTGCGCTGCCGGAGGTCGAGCGCACGCTCGACAACCCGGCGATCCCCATCGCGGAGCGACGAGCCGGCCTGGACCGTGCCCTCTCGGGTCGCGTTCAGGAGCCGGTGCGCAAGCTCGCCGGGCTGCTGCTCGACCGATCACGCATCTCGATGCTGCCGAAGGTCGCCGCGGAGTACCGGCGACTGCTCAACACCCACCGCGGCGTCGTCACGGCAGTCGTGACGAGCGCCGCACCCCTCACGGAGGATGAGGCCGCCGCCGTCCGCGCCCGCGTGGAGCAGATGGCGGGGGCGAAGGCCGAGCTGGCGGTCCAGGTCGATCCCGCCCTGATCGGCGGGTTGACCGTCCAGGTCGGCGACCGATTCCTCGATGCCTCGGTCCGGGGCCGCCTCGAGCGGCTGCGGAGCGAGCTTCTCGCCGGAACCCGCGCCCGCTAGGCACCCCAGGGGACAGCTGTCCCGCGCACCACCCGGGCGACCACCGCCCCGACGGAGACCCCATGGCCATCCGCTCTGACGAGATCATCAGCATCATCAAGTCCCAGATCGACGCCTTCGACGAGACCGCCGACGTTCGCAGCGTGGGCACGGTCGTGGAGGTCGGCGACGGGATCGCGCAGATCTACGGCCTGAACGACGCCCTCGCCTCGGAGCTGCTCGAGTTCCCCGGCGGGGTGTACGGGATGGCGCTCAACCTCGAGGAGGAGACGGTCGGCGCGGTCATCCTCGGCGACGCCTCGGCGATTCGAGAAGGCGACCGCGTCAAGACGACCGGCCGCGTGGTCGAGGTGCCGGTCGGGGCGGAGCTCCTCGGGCGGGTGGTCAACCCGCTTGGCGAGCCGCTCGACGACAAGGGCCCGATCAAGGCGTCGCGCCGCCGGCCGGTGGAGCGGATCGCCCCGGGCGTGATCGTCCGCCAGGGTGTCGACACCCCGGTCCAGACGGGCATCAAGGCGATCGACGCGCTCATCCCGATCGGCCGCGGCCAGCGCGAGCTGATCATCGGCGACCGCCAGACCGGCAAGACCGCGATCGCGCTTGACACGATCATCAATCAGAAGGGCAAGAACCTCGTCTGCATCTACGTCGCCATCGGGCAGAAGCTCTCGACGGTCGCACAGACCGTCGCCACGCTCGAGCGCTACGGTGCGATGGAGCACACGATCGTCGTCGTCGCCGGCGCCGAGGACCCGGCCCCGCTCCAGTACCTCGCCCCGTACGCGGGTGTCGCGATCGGCGAGGAGATCATGGAGGTCGGCGTCGAGGTGCCCGGCCAGGGCGTCGTGAAGGACGCGCTGTGCGTGTACGACGACCTGAGCAAGCACGCCTGGGCGTACCGCGAGATGGCGCTGCTCCTCCGCCGCCCGCCGGGCCGCGAGGCATACCCGGGCGACGTGTTCTACCTGCACTCGCGGCTCCTCGAGCGGGCCGCACGGCTCAACGAGGAGAACGGCGGCGGCTCGCTGACCGCGCTCCCGATCATCGAGACGCAGGCTGGGGACGTGTCGGCGTACATCCCGACCAACGTCATCTCGATCACCGACGGCCAGATCTTCCTCGAGACCGACCTGTTCAACGCCGGCCAGCGGCCCGCGCTCAACATCGGCATCTCGGTCTCGCGGGTGGGTTCGGCCGCGCAGGTGAAGGCGATGCGCAAGGTCGCCGGCCCGCTCAAGCTCGACCTCGCGCAGTACCGGGCGCTCGCGGCGTTCGCGCAGTTCGCGTCGGATCTCGACAAGGCGACCCGGGACCAGCTCACCCGGGGTGAGAAGCTCTCGGAGATCACGAAGCAGCCGCAATTCCAGCCGCTGCCCGTCGAGAAGCAGGTCGCGATCCTGTACGTGGCGACGAAGGGCAAGCTCGACGACGTCCCGACGCCGCGCGTCCGTGAGTTCGAGGAGCAGTTCTACCGCTTCCTCGAGGCGGAGCGGCCGCAGATCCTCCAGGACCTCGGCACGAAGAAGGAGCTCACGGACGACATCGCGAGCGCCCTTGACGAGGCGGTCGACGCCTTCCGACAGGGCTTCCTGGCCTAGTGAGCGGTGAGTCCGGAATCCGACGGCCAGTGAGACCGAATGGCTAGCCAGCGTGAGATCCGGCGGCGCATCGGCGCCGTCCGGAACATCAAGCAGATCACCCGCGCGATGCAGTTCGTCGCCGCGTCGAAGCTCCGGCGCGCCCAGGAGGCGACGCTCGCGTCACGCCCGTACAGCGAGAAGATCGACGAGGTCCTCGCCGACCTCGCCGCGGTGCTGAGCGGCGAGGATCACCCGCTGCTCGCGGAGCGGGAAGGCGGCGCGCGGTTGATCATCCTGTTCACCACGGATCGCGGTCTCGCCGGACCGCTGAACACGAACACGATCCGGTTTGCCGCCCGGGAGATCACCGACCATCCCGGCGATCTCAAGGTCGTGACCGTCGGCCGCAAGGGCCGTGACGCGATGCGGCGCGCCCGCGTCCCGATCGCCGCGCACTTCGACGGCTTCGGCGACCGGCCCACGTTCGCCGACATCATCCCGCTTGCCCGGCTCGTCACGGACGATTTCATCGGCGGCACGTACGGCCGGGTCGACCTCATCTACTCCCGGTTCGTGTCCACGCTCGTCCAGCGCCCCACGATGGAGCAGCTGCTGCCCGTCCGTCCCGCGGAGGACACGGAGGGCATCCCGGGCGGCCAGTTCATCTTCGAGCCCGATCCCGGCGCCGTCCTGCGCCAGCTCCTGCCGCGCTACGTCGCGACCCGGCTGTACCAGGCGGTCCTCGAGGCGAAGGCGTCCGAGGAATCGGGCCGGATGGTCGCGATGAAGAACGCGACCGAGAACGCCGAGGAGCTCATCGGCGACCTGACGCTGTCCTACAACAAGGTTCGCCAGGCGAACATCACCCGCGAGATGATCGAGATCGCGACCGGCGCCCAGGCCCACTGAGGCCGCGCCGACAGGAGGCACGACACACGAGATGGCGACTGCAGCTCCCGCGGCGACCGGCCGGGTCATCCAGATCACCGGCCCCGTCGTCGACATCGAGTTCCCGGCCGGCGGCCTGCCGGCGATCCTGAGTGCGGTGGAGATCCAGCGCGACGGTCAGGATCCGCTCGTGTGCGAGGTCCAGCAGCACCTCGGCAACAACTGGGTCCGATCGGTCGCGATGACGACCACCGACGGGCTCCAGCGCGGCGCCCAGGTCCTTGACACGGGTGCCCCGATCACCGTCCCGGTCGGCGCGCCCACGCTCGGTCGCGTGTTCGACGTCCTCGGCCACGCGATCGACGGCAAGGGGCCGGTCGTCGCGGAGCAGATGCTCCCGATCCATCGCGCGGCCCCGCCGTTCGACGAGCAGACGACCGAGGTCGAGGTGTTCGAGACCGGTCTGAAGATCATCGACCTCGTCTGCCCGTTCAAGAAGGGCGGCAAGGTCGGCATCTTCGGCGGCGCCGGCGTCGGCAAGACGGTCATCATCCAGGAGCTGATCCGGAACGTCGCCCAGGAGCACGCCGGCGTGTCGGTGTTCGCCGG
>DASSPG010000202.1:0-10773 GCA_035699725.1 Candidatus Limnocylindrales bacterium
TGCCGCCACGGCGACGCCCCGCCGCTGCATCCAGGCGGCCAGCCCGATCCCGACCCCCGCGATCGCGAGCACCCCGCCGAGGATCACCGCGAGCTGGCGCGGGTCGGTGGCGATGGGCACGGGCAGGCGGGCCCCGACGAGCGCGTCGAGGCCGAGCCCGGGCTGGAGCAGGACGAACAGGCCGAGCCCGAGCGCGACCCCGGCGACGAAGGCGAGGAGCACGGTCGGGCCATGTTCGACGATCGCGAGCCCGAGCGCGTCGCGACGCGACATGCCGATCATCCGGAGGTGGGCGACCTCGGTCGAGCGGGCGGCGCCCGCCAGTGCGAGCGCAGCGGTCACGGCCAGCGCGGCGTACAGGGCGGCCACGATGGCCGCGATCGCGATCCCGGCGGCGATCGCGGCGGTCACCGGCGAGTCGCTGAACGATCGCGCGAACTCGCTCCGGCTCGCCACCGTGGCCCCCAGCGCGACCGGGGCGACCGCCTCGCGGATCGCGGCGCCGTCGCCGTCCGGCGCGGCGAGGAGCTGGGACGTCGGCGACAGCGGCGCCTCGGGATGGATCGCCTTGAGCTGCTGGCGCGAGGCGACGGCGAACGTGGCATCGGCGGCGATCGTCGGGAAGCTGGCGCGGGTCGCGATCGGGCGAACCCGGTAGTGGTAGCCCTCGACGACGATCTCGACGGTCTCGCCCATCCGGATGCCGTCGGTCCGGGTAACGAGAGAGGGCGAGACGAGCAGCGGCACGACGCCGTCCGGTGGCCGGGCGGCCAGCATCTCGGGCGGGGTCGCAGGGTCGACCGGGCTCCCGGCCACGATCTGCTGGTACGCGGCCAGGTCCACCGCGGCGAACGTGATCCGGAGGTTCCGGCTGCCGACCGGCACGAGGGTCCGGAACAGGCCGGCGGACGCGGTCACGCCCGGCAGCTCGTGGGGCTCGAGGGCGGCCGGCAGGCTCCCGACCGCCGCCGTGACGCGGAACGGCGCGCCGATCTCCTGCCAGGCGGCGGCCGTGCCGGACCGCTCGAGGTGGCCGAGGGCCGCCGCCGAGAAGGTCCCGATCGAGGCGGTCGCGAGGAGCACGACGAGGACCGCGGCGGTCGTTCCGCCGTGGATCGCGCGGCGGATCGCCAGGATCGGGACCAGGCCGCGGGCCCGCCCGGCGATGCGGGCGAGGATCCGGAGCGGGATCGGGACGAGGCGGATCGCCGCGAGGCCGGCCGCGATCCCGGCGAGCGCGGGCACCGCGGCGATCAGCGGGTCCGCGCCCGGCAGCGTGGCGGCGCCCGTCGCGCCGCGCACGCCGCGCTCGCGCAGGAGGTACGCCCCGCCGGCGGCGCCGAGGATGACGACAAGGTCCAGGATCAGCCGCCGGGCGGAGACGCCGCGCGGGGACGGATCGTCGTCGCGCGCGGCCCGCGCCGCGGACGCGAGGCCGAGCGTCCCGCGGAGCGCGGTCGCGATCAGGAGGCCGACGGCGACGGCTGCGACGAGGGTCGCGGCGATGATCGTGCCGCGGGTGCTGCCGGCCGGAACCAGGATCGAGGCGAGGAGGATCGCCGCGCCGAGCGCGGGCACCGCCACCACGAACCCCTCGAGGAACACCGCGCGCACGATCTGGCCGAGGGTGGCGCCGCGGCCGCGAACCAGGGCCAGGGCCGGCCGGCGGCGGCGGGCGGCCATCATGGCCACGAGCCCGAGGGCGGCGAAGGCCACCGCCGCGGGCCCGATCGCGATCACGGTCAGCAGCGCCGACGCCGACGCCCAGCGCTCGGCATGGCCCACGAGAAGGGGCAGCAGGCCGCTCCGCATCGCCACGTGGTCGAGTGCGGCATTGGCGACCTGGGTCGTCGGGAAGGTCGTCTCGAGGCGCCGCAGGTCGAGGATCGTCGCGCCGAGACGGCTCGCCGCCAGGCGGTCCGGGTCGACGAAGTGTCGCCACGCGTAGCGGATGGGGAGCCCGAACTGCGTGCCCAGCGCCGTGAGCGACGGGTAGGCGTCGACCGGGAGCAGCGCCCCGACATCGAGATAGCGCGTGTCGCCACCGATCCAGCGGCGGGACACTTCGTCGAGGAACGGGTCCTCGTGCCAGAACGGGTCGGCCGGGTCGCGCGCAGCGATCACCCCGACGATGTCGACGGCGACCACGCCCGGTCGCCGGCCGGCGAGCGGATCGCCGCCATCCACCGAGAGGAACAGGCGCTGGCCGAGGGTCAGGCCGCTCTGTCGGAGGGCGTCCGCGGCGACCGCCGTCTCGAGGTGGACCACTTCGACGCGCTCGGTCGACGCCGGATCGAGCTGGGGCAGCAGGGACCGCAGGTCGTCGGGCAGGTCGATCCGGCGGATTCCGCCGATGGGCGCCCGGCCCGCGGCGTAGGTCACGCGCTGCTCGGCGCCGGGCTGGATCCGGAAGCGGAAGAACGTGGGCTCCTGGGTCTTCGCCTCGACGCGGAACCGGGCGCTGTCGATGACGACCCGGCGCTCGCTGACGAGGGCCCGGATCGAGGCCGGCATCCGGTCGCCGAGCCGATCGCCCTCCTTCTCCACCCCCTTCAACGGCTCCGCGGGATCGGCCGCCAGGACCCGCTCCTCGAGGAGCGTGATGTTCCGCCCGAACGCGCTCGTCTCGGAGACCACCCCGCGCAGGGCATCGTCCGCGACCTGGTCCGCGAGGCGCGGCGCGACCCCGAAGACGGTCGCGGTGACGAGGATCAGGACGCTCAGCCCGATGGCGTGCACGCGGTCCTCGCGCAGGCGGCGGAGGGCGATCAGGACGGACGACACGTCAGCTCTCCCCCGCCCGGAGCACGCCGCTGATCCGGATGTCCGGCAGCTGCCGACGGACGAGCCAGAGCGACACGACGAACAGCACGATCGCGGCGACGTAGATCGGGACGATCGCCTCCCACGGGACGACGACCTCGGGCGCCGGGATCGGCGGCAGCCCGGTCTGGGTGAGGGTCGCGAACGGCAGGACGAGCCAGGCCAGGAGCAGGCCCAGGCCGGATCCCGCGACGAGACCGACCGCGAGCAGGAACACGCTCTCGATCGAGAGCCACAGCGACAGCTGCCCCGTCGAGAGGCCGAGGGCGCGCATCAGGGCGAACTCGCCGATCCGCTCGTTCGTCGAGATCGTGGCGCTGACGAGGAAGCCGATGCCGGCGAAGAGCATCGCGGCCAGCGAGCCGAGCCCGAGGATCCCGATGAGCCCGAGCGGGACCGGGTCGGTCTGGAGACTCCGGGTGAGCTCCTCGCGCCCGATGACCTCGCTCGTTCCGGCGTCACGCGCGCGCAGGGCGGCGACCGCGGCTGCCTCGTGCCCGGGGTCCACGGCCAGCCACCACTCGTCCGCCTGGACGGTCCGGCCGGTGGCGGTGAAGCGGACGACATCGAGCGTGGCCAGGTCGGCGAGCAGGAACGGGGCGGCGGGGTCGTACGGCGCGAAGGCATCCACGACGGCGACGACGCGCACCTTGACCGTCCGGCCGCTGCTCGTGACGCCGACCTCGTCGCCGACGGCGGCGCCCGTCCGGGCAAGGAACGGTCGCGAGGCGATGACCGGGATCGCGGCCCCTGGTGGCGGCCCGGCGGCCAGACGGAAGGTCGGCCCGCTCTGCCCGAGCCCACCGAAGATGGCCGCGCCGCGGCCGACGGTGACCCGGTTGGGAGCCTGGCCCGTCGATGTGTACGGCTCGGTCCCGGCGTTCGGGTCGATCCGGAGCCAGCCCCAGCCGTCGTCGGCCGCGGACACCGTGACGGGCTGCCAGCCCGCTTCCGGTCCATCCCCGTCGGCCGCCTCGCTGACCTCGATGCCGACGAGCTCGGCGGAGCCGTAGATGGCGATCGGGTCGAGGGCCTGAATCGTGAGTTCGACCGCCTCGACCGCAAGCGGTGCGGTCGGCCGGACGCCGGCGGCGCCGTCGGAGAGCGTGACCACCAGGCGCTGGCCCGCCCCGTCGAGCAGGCCTTCGGCCGTCGTGGTCCGAAGCAGGCGGCCGTCGCCGTCGCGGAGGACGAGCGCCACGTTCAGCCCGCGAGCGCCGGGAGGGATCGTGGCCTCCCCGACCTCAGGGTCGGCCTCGAAGGTGGTGTCCACGAGGACCGCGATCCGGGCCGGGGTCCCCGGCACGGGCACGGCCGGCACGGGGACCTGCTGCGTGGCGCTCGCGAGCGCGTCGAGCGCGGCCGGGGCTCCCCCGCTCCGGTGTCGCTCGAGCCCCCGGACGGCGGCCGGATTCAGTCCCACGAGCGCGCCCTCGCGGATCGTCCGTCCGACGTCGAACGCCGCGGAGCTGACCGGGGTCGCCGATCGGACCCCCTCGATCGCGCGATACGTCGGGCCCGCCGCCCATGTCGGGAGCGACGAGTAGTCACTGGCGAGGGCTCGGACGTCCGCCACAGCCCGGAATGCGGCCTGGTCGGACTGGGAGCGGGTCCACGTCGCGCCGTGCGCGGCGGCGAGGGTCCCGAGCGCCGCCGCGAGCATCAGGAGGAGCGCGGCCCGGGTGTAGCGCAGCGGCCGCCGGGCCAGCTGCCGTCCGCCGAGCGACCCGACGAGACCGCGACCCCGGACCAGCAGCCGCTCCCCGAGCTCGGCGATCCGTGGCACCACCCGGAGCGCCAGCACGGCGCCGCCGACCAGCCCGATCGCCGGCGCCGCCACGAGGAGCGGATCCAGGCCGAGCGTGCCCTGGACGTTGCGGGTCAGTGGCGCGCCGTACAGCCGGAGCTGCCACAGCGCCACCCCCGCGACCGCCACCAGCGCGAGATCCAGCCCGAGCCGCTGGCCGAGCGTGGTCCGTGCCTGGCGGCCGGTCGCGGCCCGCGCGCCGTGCGGGCTCGCCGTGACGGCCAGGGTCGGGAGGGTCAGGGCGGCGATGCTCACCAGGCCGGCCAGCGCGCTGACGATGACGGCACCCTGGCCGATCGACGCGGACTCCGTCAGGCCGAGCCCGGCGGTGGGTCCGACCGCGCCGAGCAGCGCGACGACCCCCAGGGCGAGGACCGGGGCGATCAGCGCGGCCGGGACCGCGAGGAACGTCGCCTCGAGCACGGCCATCGCGATGAGGTGGAACGAGCTGCCGCCACGCGACCGGATCAGCGCGATCTCGCTCCGGCGGCGCTCCACGAGCATGCCCGCGACGAGCACCACCGCGTAGCCGGCGAGAACGGCGAACTGGATCGTGAGGAGGATGACGCCGCTCCGGCTCACGAGCACGGAGCGACCGACATCGTCGAGGAGGGCCGGCAGACCCGTCGTCACCCGGGGGCTCGTGCTGGCGGGGACAGCGCCGCGGAGGCGAGCCGCGAGGTCGTTCGCCCCGGCGCGCAACGCGTTCACGCCGTCCACGCGCAGCGCCCCGATCGCGGGCAGTCCGCGCCACGAGACGTCGACCCGGCCACCACCGCCCCCCAGCGCGAGCAGGTCCGCCTCCTGGACCAGGAGCGGACCCCGGGTCGTGTACGTGCCGCCGGTCGTCGTGCCGGTCGTCATCAACGGCTCGCCGAGCCAGAGCCCGGCGTCCGGGTCCACGATCCAGATCCCGCTGATCACCGCGCTGGCGGTCAGGTCCGGATCGAGGCGGCCGACGAGGGCCACCCGGTCGCCGATCCCGAGCTCCATCTCGCGGGCGGCTGCGTCCGACAGCGTCGCCTGGATCGGGTCGGAGCCGGCAACCGGCCACGCCCCGGCCGACAGCGTGACCATCTTCTCCAGGCCGTCGACGCTCGCGAAGAGGGTCAGGTCCTGGACGTTGGCGGCGGGAACGGCACGATCGGCGAACGAGCCGGACCGCAGGACGCGCACCACGTCGCCGCCCGTCGCGGCCATCGCCCGCTCGACCTCCGGGCGGACGGCGCCGTCGAGGCGGTCGAGCCGGTCGATCTCGGTCGAGAGGCCGACCTCCAGCGCCCGGGTCGCCGGCGGGGCGGCGAGCAGGGCACGGTGAAGCCCACCGCTGGCCACGGCGTCGCCGTAGACCACGCCGGTGGCGAGGAGCGTCGTGGCGCAGACGAGCAGGAGCCAGGCCGCCAGGACCACGGGCCAGTCGGCAAGGCTGCGCTGCGCGACGGCGCCGGGCAGGCCGGTCCCTCGGGCCACGTCCGATCGGTACTCCCGGGCGCGTTCAGACGAAGATACCTTCCATACCCCGCCGCGGGTGGCCCGGGTTCACCGTCGCGTTCGGGGCTCGAAGCCCGCGACCGCTTTCCCGACCTCGTCATCCATGCAGGCCTGGACTGCTACAGCAGCTTGGGACTCCCTGCATCGTCACCAGACGAACCCGCCTCGTGGCCGCCCGGCGCCGGACGAGCACCGCCACCCAGCCCCGCACCGCACGAAATCGGCGGGGATCCGCCGTACCAGTCCTGCGATGTCTGTTTGATCAGGTCGCCCGGCTGGCTCGACACGCGCCCCGAGAGGCGGCGGGACAGCGAACGACCGGCCGTCGGGGAACAGCCGGTCGTCGCGCGGGAACCGATTCGCTGATGGGCAGGAGGTCAGCGACGCGCGGCCTTGGCGACCTCGTCGTCGTCGTCGACCTCGATCCCGTGCCTGCGGGCCGCGGCCAGGATCTTCTTCGCCGCGGAGCGCTTGGCCCCGGTCTCGTCGAAGTCGGTCTGGTTGAAGCGGGCGATCGCGTTGCGGACGTGCGATTCGTCGTTGATCGGCAGGTGGCGCTCGCCGTCCTTGTCGATCCAGGCGAATGACGAATCGCGGAGGCGATCGCGATCCTTGGTGTCGAGGGTGGCCATCGGAGCCTCCTTGTCTGTTGCCTCGAGGATCCGCCGGACAGCATGAACGGCGGGTCCACGACCCGCCGTTCGATGGCTTCAGGAGCGTTGCGAAGCGCGCCAACCGGATCGAGCGTCAGCCCGGTGCGGGCGTCCGATCCCCGCCGAAGCGGGCCAGTTCGCGCTCGAGATCGAGCGGCCGGACGACGCCGCGGTGCTCGTCCTCGCCCCACGACTCGCGCGGGACGCGCCACATGATCTCGAACTCGTTGCCGTCCGGATCCCGCCCGTAGAGCGACTTCGAGACGCCGTGGTCGCTCGCCCCGCCGAGCGCGCCGGCTCCGGCGAGCAGGTCACGGGCGGCGGCGAGATCGGCGATCGTCGGCACCTCCCATGCGAGGTGGTACAGCCCCACCGAGCCGCGCGGCGCGTTCTGCGCCTGCGGCCCGACCGCGAACAGGCCCAGGTCGTGGTGGTTGTCCTCGAGCGGGCTGCGCAGGAAGATCGCCTGCCCGCCCATCTCCCGGCCGACGACCTCGAACCCGAACAGGCGGGTGTAGAAGTCGGCGGCGCGTTCGGCATCGCGGACGAACAGCACGGCGTGGTTCAGGCGGGCGACGGGAATGCTCATGGCGCTCGGCTCGGCTCCAGCAGGAATGGCGGGCTCAGTTGCGGCTGTCGGCATCGGCGACGAGCGTCTCCGGTCCGACGAGGACCCACGCATCCTGCCACGTGCCGCCCGCGAGGTTGCGCTGGATGTTCAGCCAGGCCATGCCCTCGAGAGTCCGGGCGCTGGCGAGCGAGCCGGCATCGACCGGCCGGAAGCCGAGAGACTCGACGACGTCGAGGACGGTCTGCTTGGCCGATGCGTCGTCACCGGCGACGAAGCCGTCGGGAGCGATCCCCGCGACCTGCGGGTCGGCCTGGCGCGAGGCGAAGACGGTGTTGAAGGCCTTCACGACCCGGGCGCCCGGCAGCGAGACCTGGAGCTCCTCGGCGATCGAGGTCGGGGTGCCATCCGGCGTGGGGGTCGGGCGGTTCGAGACGTCGATGACGACCTTGCCGTCGAGGCTCGAGCCCATGGCGCCGGCGATCTGGCCGATCGACTGGGCCGGGACCGCGAGGACGACGAGGTCGGCCGCGGAGGCGGCTTCGGCGTTGCTCGTGCCGGCGGTCGCGCCGGTCTCGGTCGCCACGGCGGCCGCGTTCTCCGGGTGCTCGGCGGTGATCGTGACGTCGTGGCCGGCGCGGGTCAGCGACGTGGCGAGGGCGCGTCCGACGTTGCCGGCACCGATGATGGCGATCTGCATGGCTGGATCCTCCTGGATCTGCGAATGACTGCTTGACGTGTTTGCTGTGGTCAAGCGATAGTTGTTGATGGCACAACGATACCGACACAGTTGGTCACTGTCAATACCTGTTTGTGGAGGGCCAACATGGCGAGCGAGAATCCGGTCCCGGAAGCGCCGCTCGACGAGAGTGGCCGGCGGCCGCCGGCCGTCGGTCGCCAGATCCGGCGCTGGCGTACCGAGCGCGGCCTGACGCTCGCCAAGGTCGCCGCCGCCGCCGACCTCAACGTCGGTTACCTGTCGCAGATCGAGAACGACAAGGCATCGCCGTCGCTCGCCTGCCTGTCCGCGATCGCCGGCGCGCTCGAGGTCCCGATCGCGTGGTTCCTCGTGGACGAGACCCGTCCGCCGGAGGTCGCCCGTGCCGCCGACCGGCGCTGGCGGGAGGTCCCGGGCGGGCGGGCCAGCCGGGTCGACGCGCGCGGCTCGAGCGACGTCGCGATCGTCGCGATCGAGGTCGAGCCGGGCCGCGGCACCGGCGTCCACACCCACGCCGGCGACGAGCACCACCTCGTGACGGCCGGCCGGTTCCGGATGACCCAGGGCGAGCACGTCACGGAGCTCGGGCCCGGCGACTACCTCCGCTGGGACGGCCTGATCCCGCATGACGCGGAGGCGATCGGCGACGAGCCCGCCGCGATGCTGATCATCCGCCTCACCCGTCACGGCGAACCGCACGACTGACGGGCCTCTACCGGACCCGGCGTCGTTCACTGGATGAACCAATCCGACGCCCCGGCCGGACCGTGCAGTACGCCGGCCTCGATTCCGTGCACGTGATGAACGGAATCGCCCGGAGCGGACCCGAATCCGCACAGGCAGGGCGCAGAACCGCGCCTCGAGCGGTAGCACCGGTCCCGTTGGTTGATTGAATGAACGGATCGGTCGAATCCGTTCATCGGACGCACGGGCCCGGCGCGAACCGGCACGTCCGCCACCGAACCGCAACCCTCGCCCGCCCACGCGCGCGGCCGACGATCGGTATCCTTCGGTCCGTCCCCATGCAGAACCCGACATCGTTCCCCCATCACGACATCAGGTGGTGCCCATGAAAGTCGGCGTCGCCAGGGAGTCCGCCGCCGGTGAGCGACGCGTGGCCCTGGTACCCGAAGCGCTCGGCAAGCTGACCGCGGCCGGGCTCGAGATCCTCGTCGAACAGGGCGCCGGCAGCGGCGCTGCAATCCCCGACTCGGCCTACGCCGATGCCGGCGCCACGGTCGTCTCGACCGCCGACCTGTACGGCCAGTCGGACGTCGTGCTCCGGGTCCAGAAGCCGTCCGATTCCGAGGTCAAGGTCATGCACCCGGGCCAGGCGGTCCTCGGATTGCTCCAGCCGTTGATCGACCCGCACACCGCGGCGGCGCTCGCCTCGGCCGGCGTGACCGCGATCAGCCTCGACGCGATCCCCCGGACGCTCAGCCGGGCCCAGACGATGGACGCGCTGAGCTCCCAGGCGAACGTCGGCGGCTACAAGGCGGTCCTGATCGCGGCCAACGAGTACGGCCGCTACTTTCCGCTTCTGACGACGGCCGCCGGCACGGCCAAGCCCGCGAACGTCCTGATCCTCGGGATCGGCGTCGCCGGGCTCCAGGCGATCGGCACCGCGCGCCGGCTCGGGGCCGTGGTGAAGGCCTACGACGTTCGACCCGAGACCCGCGAGCAGGCCGAGAGCCTCGGCGCCCAGTTCGTGAAGCTCAAGACCACGATCGACGCGACCGGCTCCGGCGGCTACGCCCGCGAGCTGACCGCCGAGGAGCGGGCGGCCCAGCAGGCCGAGCTCAACGAGGTCATCGGCGGGATGGACATCGTGATCACCACCGCCCAGGTCCCGGGCCGCAAGCCGCCGGTTCTCGTGACCGCCGACGCGGTCAACCGGATGAAGCCGGGCTCGGTGATCGTCGACATGGCCGCGTCCGCCCTCGGCGGCAACTGCGAGCTGTCACAGGCCGGCGAGACGGTCACGACCCCGAACGGCGTGACCATCATCTCGCCCGACAACCTGCCGGCGACGATGCCGGCCGGCGCGTCGGCCTTCTACGCCCGGAACATCTCGGCGCTCCTGCTCGGGATGGTCAAGGACGGCAACCTCCACCTCGACTTCGAGGACGAGGTCACGAAGGCGACCGTGATCACCAAGGACGGCGCAGTCGTGTCGGACGCGGTCAAGAAGCTGCTCGACCCGGCTCCGGCCACGCCGGCCGCCGCTCCCGCCGCTCCCGCCGCTCCCGCCGCGCCCGCCGCGCCCGCCGCTCCCCCCGCGCCACCCCCGGCGCCGGCCGAACCCCCGACCCCGTCGACCCCCTCCGGAGGCCAGGCATGACCGCCGAAGAGCTCAACGCCCTGCTCACCGCGCTGACGATCTTCACCCTCGCGATCCTCGTCGGGATCGCCGTCATCAGCAAGGTCCCGGCGACCCTCCATACCCCGCTGATGTCCGGCGCGAACTCGATCCACGGGATCGTCCTCGTCGGCGCGATGCTGATCGCGCTCGAGGCCCATGAGCCGATCAGCCAGGTCCTGTCGCTCGTCGCCGTCGCCTTCGCCACGATGAACGTCGTCGGCGGCTACGTCGTCACCGACCGGATGCTCCAGATGTTCCGCAAGAAGGTCGTGGCGGCCCCCAAGCCGGCCGATGACGCGGAGGCCGCGTCGTGACCACCCTGCAGATCGTCGAGATCCTCGTCCGGATCGC
>DASSPG010000203.1:0-13311 GCA_035699725.1 Candidatus Limnocylindrales bacterium
GCGAGCTCGGGCTCGCGGGCGCAGCCGTCGACATCGGTCCAGGCGGCGCAGTGGACGACGACCTCCGGCCGGTCGCGGTCGAGCAGCCGGCCGACCCCCTCGGGCGCGTCGAGGTCGAAGATCGCGCGGCTCCAGGCGATCGGGCCGAACGGTCCGGTGAACGGCGCCTCCTCGAGCGCGGTGACGACCGCCCGGCCGAGCCGCCCGCCGGCCCCGGTGACCGCCACCCGCACGGCGCTCAGGCCTCCGGCGCGGCGGCGCTCGGCACGGACCCCGCGCTCGGCCCCGCGGCGCTCGACGCCGCGAGGCGGGCCCCGTACTGGCGCTCGTAGTACGCGTCCCAGTCGCCCGACTTCGCCGCCCGCCACCACGCCTCGTTGGCCCGGAACCAGTCGACCGTCTCCGCCAGGCCGTCCGCGAACGACGTCCGGTTCCGCCAGCCGAGCGCCGCGAGCTTCGACCCGTCCAGCGCGTAGCGCCGGTCGTGACCCGGCCGGTCCGGCACGGTCCGCACGAGCGACCACGGCTTGCCGAGCCGTTCGAGCAGCGCCGCGATCACGTCGCGGTTGACCATCTCCGCCGAGCCCGGCACGTTGTACGTCTCTCCGGTCGCGCCGTGGCGCAGGACGTGGTCGATCGCGCCGGCATGGTCGGACACGAACAGCCAGTCGCGCTGCTGGAGCCCGTCGCCGTACATCGGCAGCGGCAGGTCGTCGATCGCGTTCGTGACGAACAGCGGGATCAGCTTCTCGGGGTGGTGGAACGGGCCGTACGTGTTCGAGCCGCGGGTCACGACCGCGTCCACGCCATGGGTCACGACGTAGCTCCCGACGAGCAGCTCGCCGGCCGCCTTGGCCGCGGAGTATGGCGAGCGCGGGTCGAGCGGGTCGGTCTCGCGCGAGTGGCCCTCGGCGACGGAACCGTAGACCTCGTCGGTCGAGACCTGGAGGAAGCGAATCGGCGTCGCGCCCCGGGCGGCCCGCTCCGCGCACGCCTCCCGGACCGCCTCCAGGAGCACGTGGACGCCGATCACCCCGGTCCGCAGGAACGCCTCGGGGTCGAGGATGCTCCGATCGACGTGCGACTCGGCAGCGAAGTTGACGACCGCGTCGACCTCGGCGACGAGCGGTGCGACGGCCCCGGGATCGGCGATGTCGCCCTCGACGAACCGGTACCGGGCGGCCTGCTCAGGGTCGGCCTCGACGGCGGCGAGGTTGGCCCGGTTGCCGGCATAGGTCAACTTGTCGAGGACGGTGATCCGGGTCCCGTCGCGCCGGGCGAGGACGTCGCGGACGTAGGCGCTGCCGATGAACCCGGCCCCGCCGGTGACGAGAATCCGCCCGAAGGTCCGCCCCGCGCCCGCGCCCGCGCCCGCGCCGACGCCCGGGCCCGCCGCGCCGTCCGCCGCGCTCACCCGACGGGCCGCTCCACCGGTGCCGCGAGCCGGCCGGCCTGGTCGTCGTCGCGGGCCAATTCGGCCGCCCGGAGCAGCGAGGGCACCGTGCCCGCGTCGGCCCAGTGGCCCTCGTAGACCTTGCTGAACAGCCCGTCGCCCGGGATGTAGTGGTTGAGGACGTCGGTGATCTCGAACTCGCCGCGGCCGGATGGCGCGAGCGTGTCGATCACGTCGAACGCGCCTGCGCGCAGGAAGTACACGCCGATCGGGATCAGGTCGCTCTTCGGCTGGGCAGGCTTCTCCTCGAACCCGACGATCCGCCCGCTCGCGTCGAGCTCCGCGACGCCGAACCGTTCCGGATCCGGGACGCGGTAGAGGAGCGTGCCCGCGCCCCACGGCCCGGCCTCGAACTCGGCCGCAGTGTCCGCCAGGGCGGGCCCGCGCAGGATGTTGTCGCCGAGGATGCAGCAGAACGAGTCGTCGCCGACGAAGTCGCGGGCGAGCCCGATCGCGTGGGCGATCCCGAGCGCCCCGCGCTGGTAGCGATAGGTCAGATCGAGCCCGAAATGGGAGCCGTCGGCGAGGAGCTCGACGACGTCGCCGACGCTCTTGCCGCCCACGACGACCATGACCTCGCGGATCCCCATCCCGGCCAGCGTCTCGATCGGGTAGTAGATCATCGGCCGGTCGTAGATCGGCAGGAGGTGCTTGTTCGTGACGATCGTGAGGGGGAACAGCCGCGTCGCCGTGCCACCGGCGAGAACGATGCCTTTCACGCGGTCACGGTAGCAGAGGGGTCGTCGTGGGACGGGGCGAGGCGCTCGGCTCGATGCACGGCTGCTCGCCGCCCGGCAGGACGCCGCCCTCGCCGGTCTGGCTGCAGTCGATCGGGGTGTCGCCGGGATCGGGCAGGCCGCCGACGTAGTCAAGAACGACGAGGACGAAGGCGAGCTGGTCGAGATCGGCGGTCGGCTGGAGGTAGGCCGTCTGGACGACCGAGTTCGACTCGCGGTTGACGTCCGTCACCTCGCCGAGCAGGAGGCCCTTCGGGTAGGGCGAGCGGATGCCGCCCGCGAGCTCGATGCCGGCGGTCAGGACCTGCTCGCCGGGCTGGACGTCCTTGGTCGAGTCGACGTTCTGCATGATCAGCGCGCCGCCGAGCTGGCCGACGACCTCACCGGTCGCGAGGCTCGTCTCGGTCTGGCCGATGACGGTCGAGGTCCGGTCGCTGATCAGGGTCACGATCGCGAATGTCGGGCCGGCCTCGCTGACCCGGCCGACGAGGGCACCGCCCTCCGCGATCACGACATCGCCCTTCTCGATGCCGTCGTCGGTTCCCTTCGAGATCGTGACGGAGCGCCGGGCCTCGCTCGATTCGCGCGCGATCACCTCGGCTGCGGCAGTCTCGTACTGGAACGCGTTCTTGAGCTCGAGGATTCCCGTGAGCTGCTCGTTCTCGCGCTGGATCGCCTGGGCGCGGAGGTTCTCCGCGGCGAGCCGCTCGTTCTCGCGCCGGAGCGCGGCGTTGTCCGAGTGGAGCCGGTCGATCTCGCCGACCGCGCCAAAGGTGGTCACGACGGTGTCGGCGACCTCGTGGATCGCGCCCTGCACCGGGCGCAGCGCGTAGTTGACCGCATTCTGGAACTCGGTCACGAGCGGGCTCGACGAGATGCCCATCAGGACGAGGCTGACCGACAGGAGCAGGGTGAAGGCGACGGCCCGGCGGCGGGCGGCACGCGTCGCGAACATCGTGGTCATCAGGCGTTCAGCCTACCCCTCGGATCGCCGGCGGCGCGAGCGGCGGCCGGTCGATGGCTGCGTCAGCGGGGGGCGCGGGCGTAGGTGTCGGCGACGAGGACGCGATCCATCGTGCCGGTGTTCATCTCCTGAAGGACGATGCCGGTCCCCCGGGCGACGCAGGTCAGCGGGTCGTCGGCGATGTGGACCGGCATCTGGGTCGCGTCGGCGACGCGCCGGTCCAGGCCCGACAGGAGGGCGCCGCCACCGGCCAGGACGATGCCCTGGTCCATGATGTCGGCGACGAGCTCGGGCGGGGTCTCCTCGATCGTGTCCTTGATGGTGTCGACGATCTGGACGACGGACGGCTCGATCGCCTCGCGAATCTGGTCGGCGCCGACCTCGACGCTGCGCGGCAGGCCCGTCAGGAGATCCCGGCCGCGGAGCGAGACACGCTGGGCGTCCCAGTCGCCGGGATACGCCGAGCCGATCGCGATCTTGATGTCCTCCGCCGTCCGCTCGCCGAGGAACAGGTTGTACTCGCGCCGGGCGAACGCGACGATGTCCTGGTCCATCTCGTCGCCGCCGATCCGGATGCTCCGGCTGACGACGATGCCGCCGAGGGAGATGACGGCGACCTCGGTCGTGCCGCCGCCGATGTCGACGATCAGGCTCCCCGAGGGCTCGCTGACCGGGAGGCCGGCCCCGATCGCAGCCGCCATCGGCTCCTCGATCAGGCGCGCCCAGCGGGCGCCGGCGTTGAGGGCGGCGTCGCGGACGGCCCGCTTCTCGACCTCGGTCACGCCCGACGGGATGCCGAGCAGCATCCGCGGCCGCGGGATCAGCCCGATCCGGTCGTGGACCTTGTGGACGAAGTACTTGATCATCTGCTCGGTCACGTCGAAGTCGCTGATGACCCCGTCACGCAGGGGGCGGATCGCGATGATGCTCGCCGGCGTCCGGCCGACCATCCGCTTCGCCTCGGCGCCGATCGCCAGGACCCGCTTCGTCTTCGCGTCGATCGCCACGACCGACGGCTCGCTCATCACGATCCCGCGGTCCCGGACGTGGACGAGGGTGTTGGCGGTACCGAGGTCGATCCCGATGTCACGGGAGAAGAGGCCGAGGAAGCGGTCGAGCATGACGGCGGGCAGTTCCTTCGCAGTGGTCGGGGTCGGGGTCGAACGCAGCGGCTCCGCGGCAGGCATGTTGCGGATCGCGCGCTCGGGCAGCGGGCCGGGAAAGCCCGAGCAGTATACCCGCCTCGTTCCGGAGCGCCCGGAAGACCCCCGCCCTACTCCCCGGCGATCCTCTGGCGCACGGGCCGATCGAAGCTCACGCCGCGGTCGCGGAGCGAGACGTAGGCGTCGTGGCCCACGACGAGGTGGTCGAGCAGGTCGATGTCGAGCAGGCGGCCGGCGGCGAGCGCCTCAGCCGTCAGGTGGAGGTCGTCCGGCGAGGGCGTGGGGTCGCCCGATGGGTGGTTGTGGACGAGGATCACGCCGCTCGCGTTGAGCCGGACCGCGTCCCGGAACAGCTCGCCGACCCGGACCAGCGACGACGACACGTTGCCCTGGTAGACGGTGGCGACTCGGAGGACGACGTTCTTCGTGTTGAGGAGCACGATCCGCAGCTCCTCGCGCTCGAGCCGGCCCATCTGGAGCATCAGCCGGTCCGCCACGTCGCGTGGCGACCGGATCGTCCAGCGGCCGGCCGGCCAGTCGGCCATCAGCCGCCGGCCGAGCTCGAACGCCGCGGTCAGCTGGGCCGCCTTGGCCGCACCGATCCCGGGCAGCGCTTCCAGCTCCAGCTCGGTCGCCCGTCCGAGCCCGGTCAGGCCATCGTGCCGGGCGAGCGCGTCCTCGGCCAGGTCGACGGCGGACCGGCCGCGTGACCCGGATCCCCAGAGCAGCCCGATCAGCTCGGCGGACGACAGCCCGCCGGCACCGCGCATCGCGAGTCGCTCGCGTGGCCGCTCGTCCGCGGGCATCTCCCGGATCGAGCGACCCGGCGTGCCGCCGGGCCGGAGCGACGCGACGCCACCATCGACCGGCTCGTGTCCGCCGCCCATGGGCCTGCCTTTCGACTCGCGGCGGGGTCAGGAGTCCCCGGACCCGAACGACGGAAGCCCGCCGATTCCTCCCGCCATCCGGATCCGGGAACACGGCGAACCCTAGCGGGCTCCCCTCACCCGCCGATCAACCACGGCTGCACCGCCAGTTGCGTCGTCCGCCGCGGCTGCGAGGTCCCGGGCCTTCAGCCCGGCGCGACCCCGTTCATCGTCGCCAGCTCGGCCCCGATCAGGAGGATCCCGTTGAACGCGACGTGGAGCCCGATCGGGGCCCAGATCGAGCGGGTCCGCAGGAACAGCCAGCCGAGGGCCAGCGCGACCGGGATCCGGGTCGCGAAGCCGACGACGATCAGCCCGCCCGCCTCGCCGAACGTCGCGCCGCTCACGTTCACGACGTGGGCAAGGGCGAACACGAGCGAGGCCCGGACGAGCGCCCCGCTCTCGCCGACCGTGCGTCGCCAGGCCGAGATCGCGAAACCGCGGAAGACGGCCTCCTCGGCGATGGGCGCGATCAGCGCACCGGCGATCAGCTGGACGATCAGGCCCTCGGTGACGCCGGTCGGCGGCAGGGGCGACTCGGGGACGACCTTGAACACGGCCACGAGGCCCGCCGCGATGGCCGCCGTCAGGACGATGACCGGGATCGCGAGCGAGAACCCGAAGAGCGTGTCCCGGACGGCCCGCCCGTCGAACCGGCGCCAGCCCATGTCGGACCACGTCAGTGCGTCGGTCCCGACCACGATCAGTCGCAGGATCGCCAGGAACACCGCCCCCTGGATCGCGACCCCGAGCAGGTTGACGAGGTAGCGCGGAACGTCGCTCGAGCCGAAGGCCAGGTGCAGGCCGAGCCCGATCGCCGAGCCGATCGCGTAGACCGCGGCGACGATGGCCGCCAGCACGAGGTACGGCGAAGGGCCGGCGTACGCGAAGCCACGCACCCGGCGCTCGATCGCCTGGTTCCCCGCGCCGGCAACGAGCCCGATCGTCAGGATCGTCGGGCCGAGGAAGAAGAGCAGGAATCCCGAGGCGGCGAAGGCGCCGATCACGACCAGCCCGAGCCCCAGGATCGTCGCAAGCCAGCCGACGACGAAGAGCCCGGGCGCCGCGCGCCCTTCGATCGTGAACAGGGACGCGCCGGGTCGGGCGATCGCCGCCTCAGGCGGATCGGCGGGCGCAGGCGGGTCGGCGAGGCCAGGCGGGTCGGCGAGGCCAGGCGGGTCGGCCGGCGCGGCCGTCAGCGGGTCGGCGGCATCCGCCGGCCCATCGCGGTCCGTCATGCGAGCGCCGGCGCGACGATCCCGTCAGCCCTCCGGGAGGACGTCGGGCGTGGTCCGGGATGGCGTGCTCCGCGCGGACGACGTCCGCGGCCGTGCCATCGAGCGCGAGATCGCCGGGCGGTCCGCCTCCGGCTCGGACGCGGCACCGGAGCGCCCGATCCGGCTGGTCTCGTCAGGACCGGGGAGCGGGCTGATCGGCACCGGACGGCCACCGGAGCTCAGCGGGGCCGCCGGGCGCTCGAAGTCCTTGCCGCACCAGGCGCACAGCGACCAGTCGAGCCCGACGAGGCGCGAGCAGTTCGGGCAGACCCGGTTGAGCCGGGTCCGGCAGGTCGGGCAGATGATCCACTCGTCGTTGACCCGACGGGCGCAGGTCGGACACGACTTGATCGATTCGACCTCGGCGAGCAGGGCCTCCTCGGCCAGGTTCCGTTCGTAGACCTCGCCGATCTTCTCGTGCGGCCGGATGATCTTGTAGACGAAGACGGCCAGCGGGAAGACCGGCAGGAAGACGATGACGAGGCTTGCCGCCGCGTACGGCAGGATCGAGTTCTCGGTCCGCTGCTGCATGTCGCGGAAGACCCAGTACGCGCTCGCCAGCCACAGGACGACGAGGTACACGGCGATCGAGTAGAGGAGGAACTGGACGACGGGGCTTCCGAAGAACCCGGCCAGCGCCTTGCCGATCTCACCGAAGATCTGGTCCATGAGGCTGGGGTGGTTGCCTCCGTTGCGGCCACGGCTGGGACGATCTGACGTCGGCCCGCGCCCCCGCCCGCGCTGGCGGTCAGCGTCCGGCGCAGTGTAGCAGGGGCCGACTCACGGGCTGGGGACCGACGTTCGGACGGCGGGCCCGACCGGGTCGTGACGGACGCGCCGCTCCAGCACCCCGCCGACGGTGAGGACGATGGCCCCGGCGAGGACCGTCCACACGCCCACCAAGCGCCCCAGCACGCCGAACAGGTACGGCCACAGCAGGCCGACGAGGAGGGCGCCGACGACGATCGCGGCCAGCCCGACCGGCCACCCGGCGAAGCGCCCGCCGACGAAGGCGAAGGCGGCCAGGGCGACCAGGACGGACACGACGATCCAGTGGCCGGGGCCCGCGAGGCCCCACTGCGTGAAGTAGTCGCCGAGCAGCCCGGCCCCCGCGAGCACGTTGGCCCAGGGCAGGAGGAAGCCGACCGCGGCGAGGCCCGCCCCCGCCCCGATGACCTGGCGTGGCGCGTCCTCGGCCAGGTCGAGGGAGGCCGCGAAGCGCCCGAGACCGGGGGTCCCGTCCGCGACGGCGGTCGCGCTGCCCCGGCGACCACGCGGGCCGCTCCCGGGAGTCGCGGCGTCGAGCTCCGGGACGGCGAGGCCGTCGAGGTGAGCCGACGGCGGGAGCCAGGCGCCGGCCGGGGTCGGGCGGACCGGGCGCGGATCGGTGCCGTGGTCGTCGGCCGGCGGCCAGGTCGGCACGGCGCGCGCCTCGGCGGGTTCGGCGGCGACGGGTTCGGAGGCCTGGGCGGCGGGCAACGGCCCTACCACGGGGGCCGGCGCCGCGCGGTCGAGCAGCGCCGCCGCGAACGCCGCGAGGGGGCGATCCTCGTCGACCTCCGCGTCGGGCTCGTCGTCGTCCTGGACGAGGGCCGGATCGCCGGGCGCCGACGGTTCGCGTTCGTCGGCCTGCGCAGGCTCGGGCTCGGCGTCGAGCGCGGGCTCGGGCTCGAGCTCGGTGTCGGCGTCGGCCGCGGGCTCGGCGACGGCGGCTTCGTCCGGCTCGTCGGCGAGCAGCGACACCTCCGGCTCGGTCGCGATCTCGACCAGCGGTGGGCGCGGCGTCGCGGAGACGGCGGCGAGCAGGGATCCGCACTCGGAGCAGGCGTAGCGGCCGGGAGCGACCTCGCTGCCACACTCGGGGCAGACGACCGTCTTCGTCGCCATGACCACCTCTTCTGGCTGGGCCCGGCCGATCGCCGGCGTCGGGTCGCCTAGGCTGCCACCCCGCTCGCGGTCAGACCTATCCCCCGGTCGGCGGTGCGTGGATGCCCCGATTGTCCCGGTCCCGCGAGCTGTCCCGGGTGGCGCTCGCGCTCACGCGGTCCCGCTCGAACGTCAGCGCCACGCTCCGCCAGGCCGCGATCAGGCCCGTGACCACGAGGGCGAGGGTCCACGCGGCCCCGAGCGTGGCGACCGTGAGCGCCGTGGCCAGCGGATCGTCCAGGGGACGCGCCAGGCGGTCGCGAACCTCCGTCCACACGACGGTGACGATCGCGAGCACCGCGGCCAGGTCCACGATCAGGATCGCGCTCGTCGTGACGGGCATGATCAGCCCACCTCCCGGCCGACCGATCACGTCGTCCACGGCTCCCACGAGGGCGCGCCCGACCGATGCGTCACCGAGAACCACCCGGCGCGCGGCGAAGCCACCCACGATCTCGCCCAGGAGCCACAGGCCGACCGCGATGACGATCGGCACGGCGGTGCCGACGACGACGCGCAGGGCGATCGGTCCGGCATCCGACGGGTTCGTGAGCTCGCGGTACGCGACGCCGATCGCCTCGATCGTGGCGAAGGCCGCGGCCGCCAGCGTCGGGAGATGGGCCAGCAGGTGGACCGCTGCCGAGCGCGTCACGAGCCAGCGTCCGCGGGGTCGGTCGGGCCCCGTCGGCAGGCCCTCGTCGCGCGCGGCCCCGTGGGCCTCGCGGATCAGGCTGACCTCCGTGGCCGCGGCGAACCAGCCACCGACGACCAGCCACGACACGACGAACCCGACCGCCAGCCCGAGCACGACCACCGTCTCCGCCGACACGCGCCCGAGCGCGACCGGCAGGACGACGGGGCCGAGGACGTTCGAGAGGGCGAGGGGCGACGGGAGGCTGACGACGGCGACGAGGAAGGCCAGGATCCCGCCCCGGACCAGGAAGCCGGCGATCGCCAGCACCCACCAGGCCGGTCGGCCGAGGACGGCGAGGAGGGCCGCGACCGTCACGGCCCGGGTGGTCGGCGGGTCAGCGGCGGCCCGCGGCTCGGCCCCCGTCATCGGACCGCCGCCGCGTCAGGGGGCGGGGCTGGGCGCAGCCGGCGAGCCGGCGCCGCCGGTCAGGGCGTCGAGCTGGGCGAGGGCCTGCTTGACCAGCTCGATCTCCGCCCCGTACCGGGCGAAGTCGCCGTCGCGGAGCGCCTGCTGCGCCAGCTCGAAGTGCTCGTTGGCGTAGTCCACGAGGGTGCGGACGTCCCCGCTCGGCGGCGTGGGGCCGGGGCCGGGCGAGCCGCTCGGGCCCGGTGTCGGGCTCGGTCCCGGCGTGGGTCCGGGCGAGGGCGACGGTCGCGGGCCGCCCTGCTCGGTCAGGAGCTGGTCGAGCGCGGCGCGCAGGGTCGGCCCCCAGACGACGTTCGTCGGCGAGGCGACGACGATCCGCTCGAAGGCCGGGAAGCGCGAGCTCTTCGACTGGAGGTAGACCGGCTGGAGGTAGATCAGCGAGTCGCCGACCGGGACGACGATCAGGTTGCCACGGATGACCGTGCTCCCGGACTGGTCCCAGAGCGTGATCTGCTGGCTGATCTCCGGGTCGGCGTCGATCTGGGCCTCGACCTGGGCCGGCCCGAAGATCGTGCTCTCGCTCGGGAAGCGGAAGACCGTCGTCTGGCCGTAGCGGGCCGGGTCGTTGCGGGCCGCGACCCACGCGATCATGTTCGGGCGGTCCTTCGGGATCATCGGCTGGAGGAGGAGGAACTCGGCCTCGTCGGCGCCGGGCATCCGCATCATCACGTAGTAGGCCTCGTTGGGGAGGCTCTGCTCGCTGCTCGCCCCGACCGGCACGGTCCACAGGTCGTTCTGGGAGTAGAACGTCTCCGGGTTCGTGACGTGGTAGCGGCCGTACATCCGGGTCTGGACGTCGAACAGCTCCTCCGGCACCCGGAGGTGGGGGCGGAGATCCTCCGGCAGCTCGGCCAAGGGTCGGAAGAGCGTCGGGAAGACGCCCTGCCACGCCCGGATCAGCGGGTCGCCGTCGTCGGCGACGTAGAAGGTCATCGTCCCGTCGTAGGCGTCGCTGACGATCTTGACGCTGTTCCGGATGTAATTGAAGGACCCGCCGCGAAGACCCGACTCCGCCGACAGCTCGCCGGGGTTGAACCGCTGCCCGTGGGGGAACTGGGTGCTCGTCGTGAAGGCGTCCTGGATGTACTTCAGCCGGCCACCGCCGTCGATCACGATGTACGGGTCCTTGTCGTAGCGCAGGAACGGCGCGATCTGCGGCAACCGGTCGCCGAGCGCCCGGTTGAACAAGAGCTGGCTCTGGTTGGTGACCTGGTCGGTGATCAGGAGGTTGAGGTCGCGGAACCGGAGCGCGAACAGCAGCCGGTTGAGGGTCGAGTCGAGCGGGATCCCGCTCGTGCCCTTCCAGGCCGGGGCCGCGACGTCCGACCCCGCGGCGCCCTCGGTGACCCCGCGCGGATAGTCGAACTCGGGCTGGCGCGCCCCGACGACGACGTACGAGCTGGCCCCCTCGCCGAAGTAGATCCGGGGCTCGGTCACGTTCGGCGCCCCGCCGGTGGAGGTCGGGGGGAGGTTGGAGATCAGCAACCGCGGCTGGCCCTGCGAGGCGACCTCGTTGACCGGCACCATCGCCACGCCGATGCCGTGGGTGAAGATCACCCGCTGATTGACCCAGCCCGTGGCGTTGGCGTTCTTGGCGAGGTCCAGCTCACGCCCCGAGAGCATGACCTGGCGGAGCTCGCCGTTGATCAGGTAGCGGTCGGTGTCGACGTCGATGAAGTCGTAGTACTGGCGGACCGTCTGGAGCTGGTCGAGCGTGTCGCCGAGCGGGCGGTAGTCCCACAGCCGGGCGTTGGCGAACGTGTCGGCGTCCGCCTTGATCCCGTCCTCGGTGAGCGGCGTGTCCCCGCGGTAGGCCCGCTCGCTCCAGTCGTTGAGGTCGAAGGCGAGACGGGTCATCGCGATGTTGTTGGCGATGTAGGGCCGCTCCTGGGCGTACTGGTTCGGGACGACCGTGAACTGCTGGATGGCCGCCGGGTACAGCCGGCCGATCCCGATCGAGGCGATGAACCAGACCGCCAGCGTCAGGCTGAGCGGCCACAGGACGCGGGCGAACGAGCCGCCGACCAGGAACGCCGCGGCGATCGCGGACAGGCCGGTCAGGACGTCGTAGGCGAGGAACTGGGCGTTCTGGTCGGTGAAGCTGACGCCGCTCGCGATCCCCCGCTCGCTGTGGACGAGCTCGAACTTGTCGAGCTGGTAGCCCATCGCGATCGACATCAGGAACAGCCCGGCGAGCACGCCGAGGTGGACGCGGACCCGGGTGTCGAAGACGGCCGATCCGGCCATCGCCGAGAGCAGGTAGCGGGCGCCGGCGACGACGAGGGCCGCGACGAGCAGCCCGTTGACCAGGCTCTGGACGAGGCGCAGGAACGGTAGGTCGAACAGGAAGAACGAGATGTCGCGGCCGAAGATCGGGTCGGGCACGGTGGTTCCCGTCGGGTCGAAGGGGACGCGGTGCTGCCACAGGGCGATCGTGTCCCAGCTGGCGGCGACGGCCCCGCCGACGCCGATCGCAGCCAGGACCGAGACCACGACGATGACCACCCGCCCGAAGGGCACCGGGTCCGGCAGGTCGATCGGGGTGACCGAGATCGGCTCGTTGGCGGCGCGGTCCTGGCGCTGCCACGGCCCCTGGGTCCGGCCGGCGCGCGAGGCCTCGGCGTTCGCCGCCGCCTCGTTCAGCCGGTCGATCCAGCCGCGGAGCGTGCCCCCCGGACGGTCGCCACCCGCGCCGGGAGCCGGGACCAGCCGGCCGGCCAGCCAGACATTGAGGAGCAGGACGAGCAGGGCGCCGACCGTTCCGAGCACGAACAGGCCGCCCTGCAGGGTGAGCCGTGTCGCGAACACCGGGTCGAAGCCGACGCTCCGGTACCAGAGGGCGTCGGTCCACAGCTCGATGCCGACGACGAACATGAGGACGACGAACACCACGACCGACACGATCGCGATCGTCGAGAGGCGGGCCCGCCAGGACGGACCGCCGTCGCGCGGGCCGCCGGCAGCCCTCGCGGGTCGCACCGGGGGCGGGCCACCGGTTGCGCGTCCGGCGCGAGCGCGGCGGCTGGGCCCACGCTGGATCGGGCGGGGGGCGTCCGCGTCGGACTCGTCGTCGCCCGCGTCGTTGCGGTCCGGGCGATCGTCGTCACCGTCGTCCGCGCCCCGGGTCGGAGGGTCAGGATCGTCGTCGCCGGGATCGGCGTCGTCGGGAAGCGGGCGGCCCGCCGCCTCGGCCTGCCGGCGCCGCAGCTCCTTCATGAACTCGTCGAACATGTCTGCCACTCGGGAGCGAGTCTAGCCTACGGGCGGCCGAGACCTTCGAGCGTCCGGCGGAACGCGGCCAGGACGGTCTCGGCCAGCTCGTTGGGGCGCATCGCCGCGGCCCGCATCGGCTCCCAGCGGAAGGCCGCGCGGATGGCCGCCGGCACCCGCCACGGTCGCGTGGGGTCGTCGGCCGGGACGACGGTCGCGATCCGGATCGAGAGGCGTCCGGCGTCCTCGAGGATCATCCCGCTCAGGGCGCCGGCGAGGGCCGGACCGAGCCGGGCCAGGGGCGGTTCGGGACGCGGGCCGCCGGCCGGAGCGAGGTCCACGAACGAGACGACGCCGTCGTCGTCGGTGACCCAGACGAGGGCGAGCCACCACCCGTCGTCGGTGGTCGTGGGCTGGCTCATGCCGAGCCGGAAGCTGCGGCCGTGCGCCTCGAGCGTCTGCTCGCGCAGGAAGGATGGGCCGGGCGACGGCAGGCGGTCGGGCACCGCGGAACGATAGCCGAGGGGCGCCGATC
>DASSPG010000204.1:0-18066 GCA_035699725.1 Candidatus Limnocylindrales bacterium
CGACCGGCCAGTCGTGCCGGATCGCTGCCTGGTCGTCGTTGAACGTCTCCGGCGGGCTGGCCCGCAGGTTCGTCGCCGGCTCCTCCCCGAGGAACGCGGCGAGGATCTCCGCGAAGCGGACCTCGAACGCGCCGAGATGACCGACGAGGTCCTTGGCCGTCCAGACGCCGAGCGCGATCGCCGACCAGTCGTCGGGCTCGAACCGCTCGATCAGCTCGTCGATCGTCGCCTGGCCGTAGCGCAGGACATCGACCGGGTTCATGCCGGCACGGCCGCCCGCTGGCGCTCCGCCCAGTCGCGGACCACCCGGTCCAGGACCGGCAGCGGCATCAGACCCGAGCCGAGCACGGCGTCGTGGAAGCCCTTGATGTCGAAGTCCGCACCGAGCTTCTCCTCGGCCTCGCGCCGCATCCGCTGGATCTCCAGCCGGCCGATCATGTAGGCGAGCGCCTGGCCCGGGGTCACGGCATAGCGGTCGATCTCGGGCACGACGTGGCTGATCGCCATCGGCGAGTTGGCCGTCATGTAGTCGACCGCCCGCTGGCGGCTCCAGCCGAGGGCGTGCATCCCGGTATCGACGACGAGGCGGCAGGCGCGCATCGAATCGGCCTCGAGCATGCCGAGGCGGTCGAGCGGGGTCGTGTACAGGCCCATCTCGTCGGCCAGCCGCTCGCTGTACAGGCCCCAGCCCTCCCCGTAGGCGGCGATGAAGGCGCGCTTGCGGAAGTCCGGGATCTCGGTCAGCTCGGTCGAGATCGCGAGCTGGAGGTGGTGACCCGGGACGCCCTCGTGGTAGGAGGTCGCCTCGATCTGGTAGCGGCCCCAGCCGGCCGGATCCGAGGTGTTCATGAAGAAGACCCCGGGCCGGCTCCCATCGCGTGCCGGCGGGAGGTAGTAGGCGATCGCCCCGGTCTGGACCTCCTCGACGTCACACGGAGCCTTGGGCAGGATCCCGAACCAGTCGCCCATCGCCGCGGTGGCCTTGGCAAGCGCCGCCTTGGACGCGGCCACGATGTCCGCCCCGTTGGTGTGGTGGAGCGCGGGATCCTCCCGCAGACGGCGGAAGATCTCGGCCACGTCGCTCGTGCCGAGGACCTCCCGGCCGAGGACGCGGTACTCGTCGGCCAGCTTCTCGATCTGCTCCAGCCCGATCTGGTGGATCTCGCGGGCCGACCGCTCGAGGGTCGTGTGGTAGCGGATCATCCGATCGTAGGCGTCCTCGCCGTCGGCCAGCCAGGTCAGCCCGACGTGATCGTCGTCGCGGGCGTGCGGCCGGACGTGGTCGCGGATCGTGTCGCGGTAGTGGGCCATCGCGGGGCGGACGTCGGTCTCGACCGCCTCGCGCAGGCGCGCTCGCCAGGCATCGCGGTCGGCGACGCCGGTGGGCTCCGCGGTATCGAGGATCGGGTCCTCGTCGACCGGCTTCGCGAGCCAGCGATCGATCTGGGCGACGGTGTCGTCGATGGCGAACGCGGCCGGGGTCCGGTTGCGCGCGACGCCCTCGAGGACGCGGTCGGCCATGTCCCGGAAGTTCGTCGCCATCCCGTGGACCTTGCTGATCATCGCCTCGGCGACGTCGGCATTCGGGATCGGGAACTTCGGCATCCGGACCGGGATGCCGGCCTGCTGGCCGAAGATCGGATCGACCCCGAACTCCTCGAAGCGGGCCTCCAGGATGCTGGCGTTGCGGCGGCCGTCGAAGACGATCATCTCGCGGGTGATCGCGTCCTGGGGCGAGAGGCCCTCGGCCGGGATCGCCTCGGCGCGGTCGGCAAAGGCGCGGCGGACCCGGATCTCCTCGTCCTCGCCCGCCCGGCTGACGTCGTCGTACCGCCCGGCGTTCTCGTAGTTGCCCATCAGGTGGCCCCAGGTGGGCCAGGCCGTGAGCAGGTAGTCGTAATACTCCTGGGCGAGCGCGTTGACCTCGTCGGTCATGGTGGATCTCCCCGCGTCGGTGGTTCGAGTGGTGTTGCGAGGATCGTACGCGGGTCGTCAGGTTGCCGGGTGGCCCGCCCGGCCCGCCAGCTCACGGCCGGGTTGTTCGCAGTGCTCCCCACGCGATCCTTGCGGGGCGCGGACACCGGTCGGTTCGCCGGGTTGAGCGTGGTCGGGCGCCGGGACTCGTCCGATGACCGCTCCACGGATCTCTACGCAACATTCACCCGCGTAGCGGCCGGGGGAGGATCATTGGACAATTCCCGCGCCGGACGAACGCCCGCCGAGGTCGTCGAGGGTGATCGCCCGGGCCGCCCTATCCTTCGGGGCATGACCCGCGCCTTCATCCCTGACCAGATCCTTGACGCCGCCCATGCCCGCGCCGCCGCCCGGGCCGAGCGGAACTGGGCCGAGGCCGACCGGCTCCGGGCGGAGATCGAGGCGGCCGGCTGGAAGGTCGTCGATCGCGGGACCGACTTCGCGCTGGAACCCGCGCACGCGCCGACCGTGGCCGAGGGCGCGACGGTCCGCTACGGGACGAGCGACGCCGTGCCGTCCCGGCTGGACGAGCCGGCAACCGATGTCGCCACGGTCGTGCTCGTCGCGACCGAATGGCCGGACGATCTCGATCGTGCCCTGTCCGCGGTCCGGGAAGCGGCGCCGGCCGGGGTCTCGATCGTCGTGGTGGCCGACGGACCGACTCCGGATCAGGACGTCGCGCTGCCGATGGACGGTCCTGGCCTCGAGGTTGTCCGGACGAGCGAGCGACTCGGGACTGCGGCGGCGTGGAACATCGGAATCCGGCGGTCGAGCGGCGCGGTCGTCGTCGTCCTGGATCCGTCGGTCGAGCCGACCGGCGACGTCGTGAGCCCGCTCGTCGCCGCCCTCGACGACCCGACCGTGGCCGTGGCCGGCGGATTCGGGATCGTCAGCACGGACCTGCGCCGCTTCGAGGACGGTCCGCCCGGCGACGTCACCGCCATCGAGGGCTATGCGCTCGCGTTCCGACGCGCCGACGCCGCGCAGCGCGGGCCGCTCGACGAGCGCTTCCGGTTCTACCGCAACCTCGACATCTGGTGGAGCCTGGTGTTGCGCGACGAGGGGGAGGGGAGCGCGCCCCGCCGGGCGGTCGCGGTCCCGATCCCCGCGGTCCGCCACGAACACCGCGGCTGGACCTCGCTTGCCGAGGCGGAGCGCGACCGCCTGAGCAAGCGCAACTTCTACCGGATCATCGATCGCTTCGGCTGGCGCCGCGACCTGGCCGCGCCGGGCTGAGGGCCTGGCCCGCGGGGCCATCGGCCACATCGAACCCCAGGTCCGCGAGCCGGTCGCGGGCCGCGTCCGCCGCGACGTAATCGCGGGCGGACCGCGCGGCCTGCCGCGCGGCGAGGAGCGCGGCGACCTCCGGGCGGCTATCGGGCGAGCCGGTCAGGCCCGGGGTGCGCGGCGGCTGGTCCAGGTCCAGCCCCAGGACGACATCCGCCTCGCGGACCAGCCAGCCCCGCTCGTCGGCGGGAAGGTCAGCGCGGACCGTCTCGCGGACGACGGCCAGGGCGGTCGGCAGGTCGAGGTCGTCGTCGATCGCGGCGACGAACCGATCATGGAGCGCGCGGCCGGCCGGCGACAGCGGAGCGGACGGGGCGTGGGCTCGGTCGCCGAGCGGACGGCCGGAGCCGTCGCCGTTGCCGGCGATCCCATCCGCCAGCCCGATGGGTCGCGCCGCGGCGCGACCCGCGACGAGGGCCACGGGCGCGGACCAGGGCCCAGCCGACGGGGCCGGACCGAGCGCCGCGACCGCGGCCCGCAGCGAGGCCAGCCCGGCCGCCGCACCGGCCAGTGACTCGTCGGTGTACTCGAGCTTGTGGCGGTAGCGCGAGGTCAGGCACAGGTACCGGAACGCGAGCGGGTCGATCCCGCGCGCGGCCACGTCCGCGATGCGCTCGATGTTGCCCGCGGACTTCGCCATCTTCCGGCCACCGACATTGAGGAACTCCCCGTGGACCCAGATTCGGGCCGGCGGCCCGCCGACGATCGGGGCCGACTGCGCGATCTCGTCCTCGTGATGCGGGAAGACGTTGTCGATCCCGCCGGTGTGGAGGTCGAATCGCGGACCCAGGTGGCGGAGCGCCATCGCCGAGCACTCGAGGTGCCAGCCCGGAAAGCCCTCGCCCCAGCGGGCCGTCGGCCACCGCAGCATCCGGCCCTCGCCGGCCGCCTTCCAGAGGGCGAAGTCGGCCGCGTCACGCTTGTCCGGCTCGACCTCGCCACGGTGCCCGGCGCGAAGCGCGTCGAGCGTGTTGCCCGACAGCCGGCCGTACGCCGGGAACGACGCGACCGAGAAGTAGACGTTGCCCGCCGCGCTGGCGTAGGCGTGACCGGCGTCCACCAGCTGCTCCGCCAGCTCGACCATCTCGGGGATGTGCTCCGTGGCGCGCGGGAACACGTGGGCCGGGAGCAGGTTCAGGAGCGCGGCATCGGCGTGGAAGGCCGCCTCGTACGCGTCGGCGATCTCGGCCGCCGTCTTGTCCTCCAGGCCGGCCGCCACCAGCATCCGGTCCTCGCCCCGGTCGAATCGTTCGTCGCGGAGGTGCCCGACGTCGGTGATGTTCTGGACGTGGAGGACCGGGATCCCGTGGTACAGGACGACCCGCCGGATCAGGTCCGCCAGCAGGAACGTCCGGAGGTTGCCGACGTGGGCGTAGCGGTAGACGGTCGGGCCGCACGAGTACATCCGGAGGCGCTCGCCGTCGGCCGGCTCGACCACGTCGACGGCCCGCGTGAGGGTGTTGCGGAGGCGCAGGGTCACCCGGCCATCGTCCCCCATTCCAGGCGACATCGCCCGGCCCGCCGCCCGGAATCAGGGTCGTCGCCCAGGTTGGCGGGCCATGCGTCGCGAATCGCATGGATCCCGTCGTCTCCGCCCTAACGATTCACGAGTCGCCTCGTTATCCGGGCAGAGGCCTCGCGTCAATGCATCGTTCCCCCGGCGGTGTGACCAGCGAGGCCTCATCTCCTGCCCGGCGGGCGTCGACGTCGGCGGGGCCCGCGGAGGCCCGCCCGTATACTCGGCGCCATGCGTCGCTGGGTCTGCATCATCGCCCTCCTTGCCGGGTTCGCCCGCGAGGACGACATTCGCCGGATCCGGCTCCGTGAGCCGATCGCGATCGTCCGCCTGATCGACGATCGCCGGCGCGGAACGCGCGGGCTGGTGCCGACGGGGGCGTGGTGGACGCGCCAGACCGGGTGACGTGGCCGAACCGGCGCGAGCGGAGGGGTCGGCTCGCCATCGCCGGTCTGACCTCGGCCGGCGTCGCGATCGCGCTGGCCGCTCAGCTCCTCCTGCCGGCCGCGACTCCCGGTCCCACCGTCGCCCGCGCCGCGGAGGGCGACCCGGTCCGGATCCTGATCGGAGCGGCCCAGGACCTCGACCCGGCCCTTCAGGGCGACATCGGCAGCGCCGCCGTGTCTGCCCAGCTGTTCGAGTCCCTCACCGCGATCGATGGTCGGCTCCAGACCCGGCCCGCCCTGGCGGGCTCGTGGGATTTCCGCGACAACGGCGCGACCGTCGCCTTCCATCTCCGCCCGGACCTCACGTTCAGCGATGGCTCACCGCTCGACGCCGCGGACGTCGTCCGGAGCTGGTTCCGGATCATCGATCCGGCCGGTCCGTCGCCGCTGGTCAGCCTGATGGGCGACGTCGTCGGGGCGCTGGCATTCGCCCGCGGCGAATCCCGCGATCGTGCGACGGTGGGCTTGTCCGCCGAGGGGAACGACGTGGTGGTCCGGCTGAACCGCCCGGCGACGGACTTCCCGACGATCGTCGCCAGCCCCACGTTCGCGATCGTCCCGGAGTCCGTCGACCGCAATCCGGGCTCCGTCGCAGCCGGCGACGGCTTCGTCGGCAGCGGTGCGTATCGGATGTCCGCGGCGACGCCGGAGAAGACGACGCTCCTCGCCAACGATCGCTACTGGGCGGGCCGCCCGGCGATCGGGACGATCGAGCTGGTCCACGACATCGGCGGCCGCAGCGCGGTCGCCGCGTTCGAGGACGGTGACATCGACCTGGCGGACGTCTCGCCGTTCGACGCGACCTGGCTCGCCTATGACGACACGCTGGGCCCGCTCCTGCGCAGGACCGATGGCCTGTCGCTGAGCTATTACGGCTTCGACACATCGCGTCCACCGTTCGACGACGTCCGCGTCCGCCAGGCATTCGCCCGCGCGGTGGACTGGCGCCGGCTCATCTCCCTGTCGTCGGCCGGGGCCGGTCGGCCGGCGACGGGCATGGTCCCGCCGGGCGTGCCCGGCCGGAGCGAGACCGACTTCCTGCCGGCCCACGACCCGGAGGGGGCGCGCCGGCTGCTCGCGGCGGCCGGCTTCCCGGGTGGGGCCGGGTTCCCGGTCACGACCCTCCTCGGCGGCGGCGCAGAGGACCGCGCGTTCGCGGCCGAGATCGAGCGCGAGCTCGGCGTGACGGTCGCGGTCGAGCTCCAGGGGGCCGGCTTCTTCGAGCGCCTGGCCGACGACCCGCCCCAGATCTTCTCCATGGGCTGGGTGGCCGACTACCCGGGCCCGAACGACTTCCTGGGCATCCTGCTGGGGACCGGCTCGTCGAACAACTACGGGCGCTGGTCGTCGGCGTCGTTCGACAAGGCAGTGTCGGAGGCCCTGGCCGCGACCGACGCGGCCGCCGCCCGGGCGGCGTTCGACCGCGCCGAGGCGATCGTGCGCGACGAGGCGCCGGCAATTCCCCTGACCTACGACGTGAGCTGGTCGCTGGCCCGCGACGGGCTGCTCGGGGCGTATGACAACGGGCTCGGGATCGTCCGGATGGCCGGGCTCGCGTGGAAGGGATGAGGGTCCTGGCGACGGGCGTGCGACGGCTTGCGACAGCGGTCGCGGTGGTCGGCCTGATCGCCGGTGCGATCGTGCCTCCCGTCGCGCTCGCGGCCGATCCGGTGACGTTCGGGAGGCCGTCGGCCTCGTCGACGTTCGGCGGGTTCATCGAGTTCACCCAGCCGGTCGGCGATCGGACCGCGCCGAAGCGCGCGGAGCTGCTGCTCTCGACGCCGGGCGCGCCCGGCCCAACGGTCATCCCGAGCGACACCAACGCCGGGACCGTCGAGCTCCGGTACCGGCTGGACCTCAGCGATGGGCACATCGTGCCGAACACGACGTTCACCGCCCGCTGGCGGGTCGTGGACGCGACCGGCAAGGTGTGGATGAGCCCCGAGGTCCGCCACACGTATGACGACGACCGGGCGCCGTGGACGACGATCGAGGGCGACATCGTGCGCGTCCACTGGCAGGAGGGCAGCCGGGCGTTCGGCGAGCGGGCATTGAAGATCGGCAGCGACGCGGTCGCCGAGACCGCTGCGCTCCTCGGCGTGACCGAGACCGAGCCGATCGACTTCTTCATCTATGGCGACGAGGCAACGTTCCGTGGGGCGCTCGGGCCGGCGACCCGCGAGAACGTCGGCGGCCAGGCCCATCCGAGCATCCGGACGCTGTTCGCCCTGATCACGCCGGGCGAGATCGACGCGAGCTGGGTCGAGAGCGTCGTCCCCCATGAGCTGACCCACCTGGTGTTCGCGACCGCCGTCGACAACCCGTACCACGACCCGCCGCACTGGCTGAACGAGGGCCTCGCGGTCTACCTCGCCGACGGCTACGACGCCGACAACAGGGCCCAGGTCCGGGCGGCGGCACGCGCCGGCTCCATCATCCCGCTCGACGGCCTCGCCGGCGCCTTCCCGACGACCCGGGACCGGTTCTTCCTGGCCTACGCCGAAAGCGTCTCGGCGGTCGACCGGATCGTCCGGGTCAACGGCCGCGAGGCGTTGATCAAGCTGATCCGTTCGTACGCCGACGGTGTCTCGGACGACGACGCCTTCCGGGCCGCGCTCGGCCAGGACGTGGCGGGGTTCGAGGCCGACTGGCTGGCAGAGCTCGGGGCACGGTCGCCGATCCGGCGCGGTCCGCAGCCTGCCCCGGTCGGGCCCCTGCCCGAGGGTTGGAGTGGACCGCTGCCCGATCCGTCCTTTGAGGTCACGGGTTCCCTGCCGCCCGCCGCGCCCGGCGTGCCTCTTCCCGGTGGCGGCGGCGGTGACGACCCGCTGGCGCGCTTCCTGATGCCGTCGCTCAGCCTGGTGGGCGTCGCGCTGGTGCTGGTCGTCGTCGCCGTGTCGGTCCGCCGGGCGCGACGCCGAACGGACCCGGTGGCGTGGGCCATCCAGGGCGACAACCGGCTGTTCGGTCGGCCGCCGACACCCGATCCCGAGGATCCCGACGATCCAGACGATCCCGACGAGTCCGGCGGGGCCATGGAGCCCCGCGGGGCCGGTGAGCCGGGCGGGGAGGGCACGTCCGACCCCGACCGCCGGCTCCGGCCGCGAGGGCCCGGCTCGTGATCGCCGCCCGCCTCCGGTCGATCCCGTCGTGGCAGATCACCCTCGGCGTGGCCCTGCTCGCGCTCGGCTTCCTGATCGCCGCCCAGCTCGCGGCCGAGGGACCGCGCGTCCGCTACACCACGCTCGAGCGCTCGCCGCTCGTCGAGACCACGCTCCGGCTCCAGTCCCAGCAGGATGAGCTGAAGAGCCGGATCGTCAGCCTGCGGACGTCGATCCAGGAGGTCGAGCACCAGGGTGCGGGCTCCGCGGCCGCCCTCGGCGACCTGAATGACCGGCTCGAGGAGGCGCGGATCGCGGCCGGGCTGATCGCGCTCACCGGCACCGGGATCGTCCTGAAGCTCGAGGACTCGACCGAGCCGGTTGCGCCGGGCGGCAACGAATCCGACTACCTGGCGGGCGCAGCGGATCTCCGCACGGTCGTCGGGCTGCTCTGGCATGCCGGCGCCGAGGCGATCGCGATCAACGGGGAGCGGGTCGTCGGGGCGACCGCGATCATCGACGTCGGCGGGGCGGTCCTCGTCAACGCCGCGTACATCGCCGGGCCGTACCAGATCACCGCGCTCGGCCCGAAGGATCTCTTCGGCCGCCTCTCGTCCGCGCCCGGCTGGGAGGAGTTCGTCCGGACGCGACGGGGATCGTTCGGGATCGGGATCTCCTGGGCCGAGCCCGAGCGCGTGGACATCCCGGCGTACGCAGGCTCCGTGACGCTCCGCGAGTCGCGTGCGGTGCCCACCTCCGGTCCGCCGGCCCCGCCGACCGGCACGCCCGGGAGCAGCACGCCGTGACGGCCGGCGGGCCCGTGCGGCCCGAGACCCGGGCCCGGGCGCGAACGGCGATGCGCGATCGGCGCAGCCAGGCCACGATCGCGGCCGTCGCGTGCCTGCTCGGGCTGCTGGTCGTGGTCCAGCTCCGGGGCCAGGCAGGCGGCTCGGCACTCGCGACCAAGTCGGCCCAGGACCTCACGACCCTCGTCGCCAACCTCAACACCGAGAACGACCGGCTCCGGACGGAGGTCGCGAACCTCCAGAACCAGCTCGCCGAGCTGCGAGCCGACCGGGCGGTCGGCGCCACGTCCGTCGGCCAGCTCGAGTCCGATCTCCGCCGGATCCGGGCGTGGACGGGCCTCGATCCCGTCGCCGGCCGGGGCGTCTCGATCACGGTCAGCGGCGAGATCGATGCGGGCGCAGTCGAGGACCTGCTCAACGAGCTCCGCAACGCGGGTGCGGAGGCGATCGCGATCGAGGACATCCGGGTGATCGCGCGGACGACGATCGGCGGTGTGCCCGGCTCGCTCGACGTCGACGGCATCCTGCTCCGCGACCCGTTCACCGTCCAGGCGATCGGCCGCCCTGAGGCGCTGGTCGGGTCGCTGACCCGCGTCGGCGGGATCATCGCCCAGGTGTCGGCGACGAACCCGGGTGCGACGCTCGAGGTCGAGCCGGTGGACAGGCCCATGACCCTCCCGGCCACGAAGCGAGACGTCGTGCCGGATCATGGCCAGCCGCGTCTTTGATACCCTCGGCCCGATGACGGACCGCCCGCCGCTCGCGCTCTACCTCGGCGATGTGATCCGCCTGCGCCGGCCGCATCCGTGCGGCGGCGACACGTGGTTGGTCGACCGCCTCGGCGCGGACATCGGCCTGCGCTGCCGGACCTGCGATCGCCACGTCCTCGTCGAGCGGCGGACGGTCGAGCGTCGCCTCGTGGACTTCGTGGGTCGCGGCGACCCGTCGCTCAGCGCCGCGGCGGCTCCGCGACCCAGCGCCCCGTGACGGCGGGCGGGGGATCGCCCGCGGCCGCCAGCACCGCGTCGGGCGGCGGGCTCGACGTCTTCCGGAACCGGCCGTTCCTGCTCCTCTGGCTCGCCCAGGCGGCGACCCAGATCGGCGGCAACATGGTCATCTTCGGGCTGACCGTCATCATCGCGAAGTCGACCGGCTCGACGACCGCGGTCAGCGCCCTGATCCTGACCTTCCTGCTCCCGGCGGTGCTGTTCTCGGCTCTCGCCGGCGTGTTCGTCGACCGTCTCGACCGGCGCCTCGTCCTCATCGCCACCAACGTCCTGCGCGGCCTCGCGTTCATCGCGATGTTCTTTGTCGGCGACCACCTCGGCCTGATCTACCTCCTGAACATCCTCGTCTCGACGATCACGGTGTTCTTCGCCCCGGCCGAGGCGGCGATGATCCCGATGCTCGTCCCCCGCAAGCAGCTGCTGTCGGCCAACGGGATCTTCACGCTCACCCTGAACGCTGCCTTCGCGCTCGGGTTCACCCTCATCGGGCCGCTGATCGTGAAGATCGCGGGGGCCCCGATCCTGATCGCGATCGTCGCGCTGCTCTACTTCGGCGCGGCGGCGTTCTGCGTGACCCTGCCCTCCGCGCCGCCGGCCACGAGGTCCGCCGGCCCGACCGACGCCCGGGGCCGCGTCCGCGAGGCCGAGGACGCGATCGGCTCGGTGCTGGTCCAGCTTCGAGAGGGCCTCTCGTACATCCAGGCCCATCGCGAGATCCGCTGGTCGCTGATCTATCTCGGCATCGCCGCGTCGCTCGTGGGCGTCCTGGGCGTCCTGGGCCCGAGCTTCGCCGAGAGGACCCTCGGCCTGAGCTCGGAGGACTTCGTCGTCGTCGTCCTCCCGCTCGGCGTCGGGATCGTGATGGGGATCCTCCTCCTCAACGCCTATGGCCGGCTCATGCCCCGTCGCCGCGTCATCGAGGGCGGCCTGATCTCGCTCGGCGTGATGCTCGCGGCGATGGCCCTGTCGGGCCGGATCAGCAGCTTCCTCGGGACATCGGTCACCAGCACGGGGCTGCCGGACCTGTCGCTCCTGACCTCGCTCCTGTCCGTGGTGGTGGCCGTGGCGTTCGTCGCCGGCATCGCCTACGCCGCGGTGGCGATCCCGGCCCAGACGCAGCTCCAGGAGGACCTGCCCGAGGACGTCCGCGGCCGCGTGTTCGGCGTCCTGAACATGCTCGTCTCGGTCGCGTCGTTCCTGCCGATCCTCGTCGTCGGGCCGATCGCCGACCTCCTCGGAACGACGATCGTGCTCGTGATCGTCGCGATCCTCATCGGGGCGTCGGGCGTGGCGTCCGTGTACCTGCGTGGGCCGCTGCTCGAGGGTGAGCGCGTCCGACGCGCGGCGGTGGGGTCCGACCACGATCCGTTCGTCTCGGCGCTCGGCGTGGAGCTGCGGGCGGAGGACTACCCGGACGACGACGGCGACGGGATCCCGGATTGGCCGGAGGGCGCGGTGCCGGCCTCGACGCTGCCCGCGGACGCGGTCGTCGCAGCGGCCGAGCCGAAGCCGGCCGCGGTGGGCCCGGACGAGATCGAGCCGGAGGCGGCGCCCGCCCCGCTGCCGGCGGTCGATCCGGTGACGGCCGCCGAGTCGAGTTTTGATCCCGACGCGGTCACCCGCGAGATGCCGGCGCCCGGGGCCGGGCCCGTCGACGCCGGCTCGCCCGACGCGGCCGGGGACGCACCCGACCGCCGGCCTGCGGGCTGACGCCGGATGGCCCGGATCGCGGTCGTCTTCACCGGCGGGACGATCAGCATGCGCCATGACCCGGTGGCGGGCGGCAACGTGCCGACGCTCGGTGGTGAGGCCCTGCTGGCGACCGTCCCCGGCCTGGCGGACATCGCGGACATCATCCCGATCGATCACGGGCTGACCCCGGCCAGCCACTTCGACTTCAGCGCGCTGTTCGGGATCGCGGCGACGGTCCGCGAGCAGCTCGCCCGCGACGACGTCGATGGCGCGGTCGTCGTCCAGGGGACCGACACGATCGAGGAGACCGCATTCTTCCTCGACCTGCTCCATCCAGGCCCGAAGCCGATCGTCGTGACGGGCGCGATGCGCTCCGCGAGCGCCCCCGACTACGACGGCCCGGCCAACCTGACGGCTGCCGTTCGCGTGGCGGCGTCGCCCGAGGTCGGGAACGCCGATGTCGGGGTCGCGGTGCTCCTGGACGGGTCGATCGAGGCGGCCGACGACGTCACGAAGACCCACGCCTCGGCATTCGACACGTTCCGGAGCCTGAACCGGGGATCGCTCGGGCGGGTCGTGGGGGAGCGGGTGACGCTCAACGGGGAGCGCGGCCCGCGACGTCGGGTTGCGACGGATCGGGCCCCGGAGCGCGTGTTCCTCGTCATCGCCACGGTCGCGACCGACGGGACGCCGATCGCGGCGCTCCACGCAGCCGGCGCGGACGGGTTCGTCGTCGCGGCGACCGGAGCGGGGAACACCTCGCCGCACCTGCTCGCGGCCGCGGAGGCGGCGATCGCCGACAGCCTGCCGGTCGTCCACGCGACGCGCTGCCCGGCCGGGGCGGCGTCGGCCGGTTACGCGTTCCCCGGCGGCGGCGCCACCTGGATCCGGGCCGGGGCGATCCCGGCCGGCCACCTGACCGGACCCAAGGCCCGGATCGCGCTCGCGCTCGGGATCGGGGCCGGGCTCGACCGCGCCGGGCTGGCGAGCCTCCTCGCCGATCCCGCACCCATCCACGACCACGACCGCTTCTGGGAGCCGCGCTGATGCCGCTCGACGTCCTCGTCAGCGGCGGCCGGATCGCGACCCTGGCCGGCGAGCGCGGGTTCGGTTGGGTCGAGGCGGTCGGGATCACGGATGGTCGGGTCGCCTTCGCGGGCTCCGCGATTGATCTCGAGACGCGCGCCGATCCGCACACCCTCCGGATCGAGATGGACCCCGACGAGGTCGCGATCCCGGGGCTCACCGATGCCCATCTCCACCTCGCGGAGGGCGGCGTCGGGCTCGATCGGATCGACCTGACGGCGAGCCCCACGATCCGGGACGGGCTCGATCGCATCGCCGCCGCCCACGCCGCGCTCGACGACGACGACGCCTGGCTCGAGGGTCACGGCTGGCACAACGACCGCTGGGGTGTCTGGCCGACCGCGGCCGATCTCGAGCGGGTCGCGCCGGGCCGGGCGGTCGCGCTCTGGGCCCACGATCACCACGCGCTGTGGGTCAGCGAGCGGGCCATGCGGATCGCGGGCATCGACGACGGTCGCGGCGATCCCGACGGAGGGATCATCCGGCGCGACGACTCGGGCGCGCCGACGGGCATCCTGCACGAGGCCGCGGCCCGGATCGTGACCGATCACGTGCCGCCACCGACCCCCGAGGTGTACGAGGCGTCGATCGCGCGGCTGGCGCGCGACCTGGTGCGGCTCGGCGTCGTCGCGGTCCACGACCCGGGTGCGCTGTCGCTCCAGGAGGGCCTCGGCCGGGCGATCGCGGCCTACCGCGTGCTCGACGAGCGGGGCGACCTGCCGATCCGGGTCCACGCCTCGATCCGCTCGGAACAGCTGGCTGCGGCCGCGGAGATGGAGCTCCGGAGCGGCGATCCGCTGGGGCCGCCCGGAGGCCGGGCGCGGTTCGGCTGGCTGAAGCTCTTCGCCGACGGGACGCTGGCGTCGCGGACGGCGGCGCTCCTCGAGCCGATCGAGCCGGAGGAGGGTCGTCCGCTGCCGCCGGGCACGGAGCGCGGGATCTGGCTGACCGCACCCGAGGAGGTCGCCGAATTCGCGGCTCGCGCTGCCGCCGCCGGTGTGACGACCCAGATCCACGCGATCGGTGACCGAAGCTGCCGGGTCTCGCTCGACGCCCTCGAGCCGACCGCCGGCAGGTCCGCGCTCATGCCCCGCCTCGAGCACGTCCAGCTGCTCCACCCTGACGACCGGCCCCGGTTCGCGCGGTCGGGGATCGCCGCGTCGATCCAGCCGGTCCACGTCCGGGCCGACGCGCCGATCGCGCGGGCACTCTGGGGCGACCGGGCGGAGTCCCGCGGCTACCCGATGCGCTCGCTGCTCGATGCCGGGGCGGTCGTGGCGTTCGGGACGGACGCCCCGGTCGAGCCGATCGACCCGTGGCCAGGCCTCTCGATGGCCGTCACCCGGATCGACGGGTCGTGGCCCGAGGGAATCCCACCGTTCGGGCCGCAGGAGCGGATCACGATCGAGCAGGCGCTCCGCGCGGCATGCCTGGCGCCTGCGATCACCGCTGCGGAGGACGATCGGGGCCGGCTGGTCCCCGGTCAGCGGGCCGACCTGGTGATCCTGCCGGCCGAGGCGCTCACCAATCCGGTCGAGCCCGGCGGCGCGATGGCGACGGCGCGCCCGAGGCTCGTGCTGATCGACGGCGAGGTCGCATTCGAGCGCTGATCTCCGCGCCCGGTCGTCCGGACTCGGACGGCGCCGGGATGGGTGGCTCCGATCGTCGTGCGACGTCGACCTGGCCGCGGCGGCGCGCCTGCTCAGCCCGGGGCCAGCTCCCGGACCGCTTCGGCGAACAGCCCATTCAGGATCCGGGCCGTCGAGGGGAAGGCGTGGATCGTGTCGGCCAGGACCTCGACCGGGACGCGGGCCTTGATCGCGAGGACGCACTCGTGGATCGCCGCCGACGCGTCGGGGCAGGCCATCGCCGCGCCGACGAGGACGCGCGTCGCGCGGTCGAACGTCACCGTCACGTGTCCGAGCTCCGCCTCGATCGCGTAGCCCTTCGCCGAGGTCGCGAAGTCCGCGACGAACTCCACCGCGTCGATCCCCGCGGCGCGGGCCTGGTCGAGCGACAGCCCGACCGACGCGGCCTCGGGATCGGTGTAGGTCGCGCGTGGGAGGGCGCGGTAGTCGGGCCGGACGTCGCGCCCGAGCGCCATCCGGACCGCCATCTCGCCCTGGTAATGGGCCTGGTGGGTGTGGAGCTCGGGGCCGGCCGGATCACCGATGACCCAGAGACCCTCGGCCACCCGCAGCCGGCCGTCGCGCGGCAGGGCCATCCGTTCGCTCGTGTCGAGGCCGTAGTGCTCGAGCCCGAGCTCGTCGAGCGGGAACGACCGCCCGACGGCCAGCAGGATCGCGTCACCCTCGGCGGTCGAGCCGTCGTCGAGATCGATCACGTCCGCGCCGTCACGGCCGGCCCCGGGCCGAGCGGCGGTGGCCCGGACGCCGAGCCGGATCGTGACGCCGTCGCGGCGCAGGAGCTGCGCGACGACCTCGGCGTTCCGCGGATGCTCGGTCGGCATGAGGCGCGCGCCCGACTGGACGATCGTGACCGGGACGCCGAAGCGGGCGTAGACCTGCGAGAGCTCGCAGCCGGTCGGTCCCCCGCCGAGGACGAGGAGGCTCCGCGGCAGTTCGCGCGCCAGCGTCGCCTCGCGGTTCGTCCAGACGCGGACCCGGTCGAGGCCGGGCAGGGGAGGGACCTTCGACACGGACCCGACGGCGACCACGACCTCGCGCCCGCCGATCTCGTGCGTCCGGCCGTCATGGCGGATCTCGATCCGGCCACGCCCGACGATCCGGGCGTCGCCGCGGAAGCAGACAGCGCCGACGTCCTCGAGGCGCCCGACATGGGACCCGTCATCCGGTTCCGCCGCGCCGGCCGCCCGGTTGACCATGTAGTCGCGGGCCGCGGATGCCCGCTGCCAGGAGTAGGCGGCCGGGTTCGCGGCGTGCTCCGCCGCCCCGTGGAGGAGGGACTTCGACGGCAGGCAGCCGATGAACGGACAGCTCCCGCCGAACCAGCGACGATCGACGATTGCGACCGAGGCCCCCCGGGCGCGCGCCTCGTTCGCCGCCGCCTCGCCGGCCGGACCCGCGCCGATGACGACGAAGTCGAACGTCTCCATCCGGTCAGTCTGCGGCGTCCGGGCCGGCCCTGCGCTGTCGGACGGCCTCGAACAACAGGACCGCCGCGGCGATCGACACGTTGAGGCTGTCGGCGCGTCCGCGCATCGGGATCGAGACGGGCAGGACGGCGGAGTCGCGCCAGGCGCTCGTCAGGCCGTCGGCCTCGCTGCCGAGGACGATCGCGACCGGGCCGCTCAGGTCAGCCGCGGTGTAGTCCGTGGGGGCGTCGACGAGCGCGGCGACCGGGCGGATGCCCTGCTCGGCCAGCCAGGCGAGGGTCTCGGCGCTCGTGGCCGCGACGACGGGCAGCCCGAAGATCGTGCCGATCGACGCGCGGATCGCGTTCGGGTTGAAGAGGTCCGTGCGCGGGTCGGCGGCGATCACGGCATGGGCCCCCGCGGCGTCCGCCGTCCGGAGCACCGCCCCGAGGTTACCCGGCTTCTCGACCCCTTCGACCACCACCACGAGCGCGTCGTCGGGGAGTGCCAGGTCCGCGAGCCCCATCCGCGGCGTCTCGACGATCGCCACGATCCCGTCCGAGCGCTCGCCGAACGCGACCTTGGCGAGCACCGCGGGGGTGACCCCGATCGTCGTCGGGCGGTGGCGCAGGCGCTCCTCGACCGCGAAGGCGTCGGGCGTGCGGAGGAGGTCCGGGGCGACGAAGGCGGTCTCGACCCGGACGCCGGCATCGAGCGCCCGCCGGATCTCGCGGGCACCGTCGAGGATCGTCAGGCCCGTCTCGTCCCGCTCGCGCCGGTCGCGGAGTCGGACCGCCGCCTTGACCCGCGGGTTGGTCAGGCTCGTGATCGGCGGTGGTGGAGGGGAGCCGGCGGCGGGATCGGCGCGGCCCGCGGACCGATGGTCCGGGCTCATCCGCGCACCATCCGGGCCATGACGCCGAGCGGCAGGATCGCCCCGCTCTCCGCGACCAGCTCCACCGGCCCGGCGATCACCTCGCCCTCGAGCCCCGGTTCGAAGGCGTCGACGAGCGCGTCGCCGAGGTCGGCCGCCTCGAGGCCCGTCGTATGGGCGGTCAGGAGGACGAAGGCGTCGTCGGTCGCGACCGAGGCGCACGCCTCGAGCAGGTCCGGCAGGGCATCGGCGAGGTCCCAGCGGGTACCGCGCGGTCCGTGGCCGAAGCTCGGTGGGTCGAGGACGATCCCGTCGTATCGGCGGCCACGGCGTCCCTCGCGTCGGGTGAAGTCCAGCGCGTCATCCATGATCCATCGAACCGGCGCGCCCTCCAGGCCGGACAGCTCGGCGTTGTGGCGGGCCCACGCGACGGCGGGCCGCGATCCGTCGACGTGCGTCACCCGCGCGCCGGCCCGGGCGAGCGCCAGGGTCGTCGCCCCGGTGTGGGCGAAGAGATGGAGGACCGCCGGATCCTCGCGACCGGTGAGCGCCTCGCGCAGCCACGGCCAGAACCCGGCCTGCTCCGGGAACACGCCGAGCTGGCCCGCGTCGGTGGGACGCAGTTCGAGCGTGATCCCGTCGAGCTCCATCGTCCACGGTTCCAGGTCGCCCCTGCTCCAGCCCTCGCCGCGCTCGAACCGGAGGCCCGCCGCTTCCCAGACGTCCGCCCCGCGCCTGGCCGGCCAGACCGCCGCCGGTGCGGGCCGATCCACGACTCGTTCACCGAATCGCTCGAGACGTCGCTCGTCGCCGACGTCGAGCAGGGCGTAGCCGTCGTCGGCGCCGGGTGAGCTGGGCATGACGCCATCATCGCCCGTCCGCCGGGATCGCCGCTCGTTGTCCTCCCATCGGCCCTCGGCTACAATGCGCCGAGCCATCGCGCCTCGCCGTCCCGCGGCGGAGTCTCGGGTGAGGACTGGAACACCTCGCATTCAACCGGGGCCGAGCAACGGGTCGATCGGAGCACGGTGGTGAGGTTCCGTCGGACGTCCCCCAGCCAGGGTCCGATCGCCGGAGCCGCCCGGGCGGCTAGCTCAGCTGGTTAGAGCACTTGCTTGACATGCAAGAGGTCACTGGTTCGAGTCCAGTGTCGCCCACCACATCATGAACGCGACGATCGGGCCAGACCCATCGTCATCGCCTCCAGAGAGCCGGGCCCAGG
>DASSPG010000205.1:0-14067 GCA_035699725.1 Candidatus Limnocylindrales bacterium
CGACGCGCTGTGCGCCTCGGTCACCTGGCCGTCGGCGTCCTGGAGCATCATCGAGCGGCTGCCGTGGAGGATGCCGGGCGTGCCGCCCGCGAGCGCCGCCGCGTGGCGCCCGGTCGCGATCCCCTCCCCCGCCGCCTCGGCCACGGCCAGGCGGACCGACGGCTCGCCGATGAATCGATCGAGCAGCCCGATCGCGTTCGACCCGCCGCCGACGCACGCCAGCGCGAGATCCGGCAGCCGGCCCTCGACGTCGACCACCTGGGCGGCCGACTCGTCACCGATCCGGCGCTGAAGGTCGCGCACGATCGTCGGATACGGGTGCGGCCACATCGCCGAGCCGAGGACGTAGTGGGTCGTCTCGACGTTCGTCACCCAGTCGCGCATCGCGTCGTTGACCGCGTCCTTGAGGGTGGCGGTGCCGCTCGTGACCGGCCGGACCTCCGCGCCGAGCGCACGCATCCGGAGGACGTTCGGCTGCTGGCGCTCGATGTCGACCGCGCCCATGAACACGACGCACGGCAGGCCGAGGAGGGCGCACGCGGTCGCGGTGGCCACGCCGTGCTGGCCGGCGCCGGTCTCGGCGATGACCTTCGTCTTGCCGAGCCGCCGGGTCAGGAGCGCCTGGCCGAGGGCGTTGCTGATCTTGTGGGCCCCGGTGTGGGCGAGGTCCTCGCGCTTCAGGTAGAGCCGGAGCCGATGCGGGAGGCGGGCAGTCGGGTCGAGAGCCACGGCCCGCTCGAGCGCCTCGTAGGCGAGGCGATCGGCGCGGTACAGGGCGGTGGGACGACCGGCGTAGCGGGCGAGGAGTTCGCGCAGCTCGGACCAGAACACCGGGTCGTGGCGGATCGCGGCGTACGCCTCCTCGAGCTGCTCGAGGGCCGCGATCAGGGTCTCCGGCACGTAGCGGCCACCGAACTCCCGCTCGGTCCCCCAGCGGCCGGCGGCGTCGGCGGTGAGCAGGCCCTCGGGGACGGGCGTCGGGCGGACCGCGAGGTTGGGGCGGTCGAGCCGGGCGGCCCGCGCCCGCTTGACGTAGAGAGCGACGCGGAGCGGGTCCTTGGTGGGACGTTGCCCGTCGACGCGCGGCCGCTCGGTGCCCGACGCGCTGTCCACGCCGACCGCCGGGATGTCGCGGAGGGCGCCACCGACGTTGGCCGGGTCGAGGCCTCCGGCCAGGATCACGGGCACCTCGCGGCCGACCGCCCGGGCGAGCTCGGTCGCGATCCGCGTGCCGGTTCCGCCCGGATGGGGTCCGCCGGCCGCGTCGAGCAGGATCCGCTCGGCGCCCGCGTCGCGGTAGCTGAGCGCCCGGCCCACGACGGACGCGGGGTCGTCCCCGGCCGCGACGCGGATCGCCTTCCAGACGGGCCTCCCGCTCGCTGCGACGTCGTCCGCGGGCTCGTCTCCCGAGAACTGGACGGCGTCGGGGTCGAGGGCGGCGACGATCTCGGCGATCCGCCGGCGGCCGGCGTCGGCGGTGATCGCGACGACGTGCGGTGGGACGGTGGCGAGCGAGCGGGCGACGCGGGCGAGGGCCACCGCCTCCGCGAGCTCGAGTGCGCGCGGTGTGCCGGGCACGAGGTTCAGCCCGATCGCGTCGGCACCGGCCCGGACCGCCGCGAGGACGCCCTCCGCGTCGGTGATGCCGCAGACCTTCACGATCCCGACGGTCGCATCCCGGTTTGCGGGGTCGGTGGGGACGCGGCCGGCGGCCACGAAGGCCCGCGCCGCGGCCGTCGGGTCGGCGGAGCGGACGAGCGCCTCGCCGACGAGTGCGGCGTCGAACCCGACGGCCCGCCAGGCGGCGACCGTCGCCGCATCGCGGACCCCGGACTCCGCGACCACGAGCCGATCGTCGGGCACGAGCGCCCGGAGCCGGACGGCCCGGTCCGTGTCCACCGCGAGCGTTCGCAGGTCGCGGTTGTTGATCCCGATCAGGCGGGCGTTCGTGTCGAGCGCGCGCCGGAGCTCCTTCTCGTCGTGGGCCTCGACGAGCGGCTCGAGCCCGATCTCGAGCGCCCGGTCGACCAGCCCCGCGAGACGGCGGGCCGGGTGGAGCACGGCGAGGAGCAGCACCAGGTCCGCCCCGGCCGCCCGGAGGTGGGGCAGCTGGATCTCCTCGACCACGAACTCCTTGGCGAGGACCGGGATCGAGACTGCCGCCCGGACGCGGCGCAGGTCGTCCACCGAGCCGCCGAACCAGTGCGGCTCGCACAGGACGGAGATCGCGGCCGCGCCGCCGGCCTCGTACGCCCGGGCGCGGGCGACGATGTCCTCGTCGGCGCTCGCGATCACGCCGGCCGAGGGCGAGGAGCGCTTGATCTCGGCGATCAGGTGGAGACCGGGGGCGGCGAGCCGGTCGAGGATCGGGCGGGGCGGCGGCGTGGCCTCGGCGATCGCGAGGTGGTCGTCGAGCGAGAGCCGGCCCATCTCGTCGCGGATGTCGGCGCGGCGCCGCTCGGCGATCTCGTGGACCACGTTGCGCTTGCCGTTGCCGGCCCCGAACCGCTCCGCGGGATCCGGCGCGTCGTCGTCCGGGGGCGGGAGCCGCGCGAGTCCGCGATCGTCGAGGGTCGTCATGCCGGAGCCTCCGCGACCCTAGCCGCTTCGGCGGCCCGTCGCTCGTCCCGGAGGCGACCGAGCAGCTCCGTCGCCAGCCCGGCGTCGATCGTGAGCGCCGCCCGGTCGATCCCGGCCGCGAGGTCGTCCACGGCCCCGGCCACGACGAGCGCCGCGCCGGCGTTCAGCAGGACGACGTCCCGCCGCGCGCCCGGCTCGCCGCGCAGCACCGATTCGAGGATCCGGGCGTTGTCGGCCGGCGTGCCGCCCGCCAGCTTCGCGTTCGATGCCTTCGTCAGGCCCAGGGCAACCGCGTCGACCCGCCGGACCTCGATTCCGTCTGGGGTCACGTCGTGGATCACGCCGGTCCCGTCGAGCGGCAGCTCGTCGAGCCCGTCGCCGCCGACCACGAACGCACGATCCACGCCGAGCCGATGGAGGACGGCGGCGAGCCGCGGAGCCGCCGCCGGATCAGCCACGCCGACCACCTGGCGCCGCGCGCCGGCCGGGTTCGTCAGCGGTCCGAGCAGGTTGAACGCGGTCCGGACGCCGATCTCGCGGCGGGTCGGGCCGGCGTGGGCCATCGCGGGGTGGAAGACCGGCGCGAACATGAACGCGAACCCGACGTCCCTTAACGCCGCGCCGGCGGAGGCCGCGTCGTGGTCGATCCGGACACCGAGGGCGTCGAGGACGTCGGCCGAGCCGGACCGCGACGTCATCGCCCGGTTGCCGTGCTTGGCGACCGGAACCCCGGCCGCCGCCACGACGAGCGCGGCGGTCGTCGAGATGTTGAACGTGCCACTGCCGTCACCGCCGGTCCCGCAGGTGTCGACCGCGCCCTCGGGCGCGTCCACGCGGGTCACCCGCTCGCGCATCGCGCTCGCGAAGCCCGCCAGCTCGTCGACCGTCTCGCCGCGCATCCGGAGGGCGACGAGGAGTGCGGCCAGGAGCGCCGGCGTCGCCTCGCCGTCCATGACCTCGCCCATGGCCTCGCGGGCCTCGGCGAGCCCGAGCGTCCGGCCGTCCACCACCGCGGCGAGCGCCGCCTTGACCCGGTCGCTCACGGGTTCGCCTCGGCGGGCGCCGCGGGCTGGGCGGGTCGGGCCGGCGTGGCGGGCTCCACCCGTTCGGCCATCCCGCCCGTCGCGAACGAGCCGCTGACGTCGTCGAGACGCGACGCCTCGCCCTCGCCGGCCTGGCGCAGGAAGTTCGCCAGGAGATGCGGGCCCTCCGGCGTCAGGACCGATTCGGGATGGAACTGGACGCCCTCGAGCGGCAGCGCGACGTGACGGATCCCCATCACGACCCGGTCGATCTCGCTCATCGCGGTGATCCGGAGCTCCGGCGGGAGGGTCGCGCCGTCCACGACGAGCGAGTGGTAGCGGGCGGCCTGGAACGCGGGCGGCATCCCGGCCAGGAGACCTGCGCCGTCATGGGTGACCTCGGACGCTTCGCCGTGAACGAGCGTCGGGGCCCGGACGATCGATGCGCCGAAGGCGGCGGCCATCGACTGCATCCCGAGACAGACGCCGAGGAGCGGGATCGCGCGGTCGCGGGCGACCTCGATGGTCGCGACCGAGACCCCGGCCGAATCGGGGTCGCCGGGCCCGGGCGAGACGACGATCCCGCGCAGCTCGGCGGCGTCGTCGTCGGCGAGGGCCTCGATGCCGGCCCGATCGATCGCGTCGTTGCGGAACACACGAACGTCGGCGCCGGCCGCCTGGAGGGCCTGGACGAGGTTGAACGTGAAGCTGTCGTAGTTGTCGATGACGAGGATCACGGCTGGCCCCCGGCCGGCGTGGCGGCGGGTCCGCTCGGCGGCGCGGTGGTCCGCGTGCGCGGCACGTCGAGCGGCGCCGCGGCCAGCTCGATGGCGCGGCGCAGGGCCGCGGCCTTGTGCTCGGTCTCCTCGAACTCGCGCTCGGGCACGGAGCCCGCCACGATCCCGGCGCCCGTGTGGACGTGCGCCTGGCCGGCCCGCAGGACCGCGCTCCGGATCGTGATCGCGGTGTCGAGGTTGCCGTCGTAGCCGAGATAGCCGACCGCGCCCCCGTAGAGCCCGCGGCGCTCGCCCTCGGCCGCGGCGATCAGCTGCATCGCCCGGACCTTGGGCGCGCCGCTCAGCGTCCCGGCCGGGAACACCGCGCGCAGCGCGTCGAGCGCGTCCAGGTCCGGCTTCAGCCGGCCCTCCACGTGCGAGACGAGATGGAGGACGTGGCTGTACTTCTCGACCTCCATGTACTTGCTCACCGTCACCGTCCCGGGCCGCGACACGCGGCCGAGATCGTTCCGGCCGAGGTCCACGAGCATGATGTGCTCGGCCCGCTCCTTCGGGTCGCGCTGGAGCTGCTCGGCCAGGATCTGGTCCTCGCGCTCGTCGGCGCCGCGCGGCCGGGTCCCCGCGATCGGGTGGGTCGTGAGCTTGTCGCCCTCGACCTGGAGGAGGAGCTCCGGGCTGGCGCCGACGACCTCGAACGACGGCGTCCGGACGAAGAACAGGTACGGGCTCGGGTTGACCCGGCGGAGGGCGCGGTAGAGGGCGATCCCGTCGATCGGACGACCGGTGGACGGATCGATCGGGAGGTCGAGCGACTGGCGCCGGGCGAGGACGACCTGGATCGCCTCGCCGGCCGCGATCGCGTCCTTGGCGACCTCGACGGCGCGGATGTACTCGTCGCGGCCGAGGGAGGTCTGGATGGCGGCCTCGCCGGTGGCTGCGGCCCCGGCGCCGGGCGCGGGCGCTGCACGGCCGTTCCCGGAGCCGCCCGCCAGCTCGGCCGCGCTCGGCCGTCCCGCCTTCTCGAGCGCCTCGAAGATCGCCTGCTCGGCGATCCGGTAGCGGCCCTCGAGGTCCGGCGTCTCGGTGTGGAGGGACGCGATCGCGCTGAGGGTGTGGGTCAGGTGATCGAACACGAGGACCAGGTCGGTCTCGATGAAGGCGGCCGTCGGGACGCCGACCGGATCGCGCGACGGGAGCGGGACGGTGGGCTCGAAGGTGCTCACCGCGTCGTACGCCAGCGCGCCAACCGCGCCGCCGGTGAAGCGCGGCATGCCCTCGGTCGGGAGGACGCGGCGGCGCGGGACGAAGGCCCGGATCGCGTCGAGCGGGTCCGGTGCCTCCGCCGCGTGGACCGGGAGGTCGGGCGAGTACGTCTCGACCGTCACGGGTCGGGTCTGCGTCCGGGCCGTGCCGTCGCGGACCTCGAGGAGCCGCCGCGGCCCGACCCCCAGGAACGAATACCGCCCGAGTCGCTCACCGCCCTCGACGGACTCGAGCAGGTAGGCGGGTGTGGTGCCGTCATCGAGACGAAGGAACGCGCCGATCGGCGTCTCGAGGTCGGCCGGGCGGGTCGCGCGCAGGAGCAGCGTGTCGGCGTTGCCGGCCAGGCGCTTCGCCTCGCTCAGGCTGAGCGGATCGGTTGTGGCCATAAATGCTGCCTCCACGGGCCCCGGGCCCGAGAATCAAGAAACGACCTGTTCGTCCCGGGACGAAAGGTCGTGCCTTCCGCGGTGCCACCCTCATTCGGCGATGCCGCACTCTCGAGACCGACGGGCCGGGTCGTCGCTGTCGCGATCCCGCCGATCGGCGCTGCCCGTTATCGCTGGCGCTCTGCGCCGGAGCCTACTGGGTCCGCTCCGCGTCGCTGCGTCGCTCGCCGTTCGGTCCGGAGGCTCCCGGGTCCATTCCCTGTCACCGTCGCTCCGGTTTCCACCAGCCACCGGATCTCTCTGCCGACGCGCGACGGGTACTCGTCCCGTTCACAGCCCGTTCTTCGTGATGTCGGCGGAGGATAGGCGGGGTTGCGGATCGGCGTCAAGACGCGCTCTGGCCTCGCCGGCGCCGGACGCACGCCGGCGCCGGCGTCGATCCGCGCCGGCATCGCCGGATCGATTGGTTGCGGACGAACGCCCCGAGGGGCCGTAGGTCAGGCGCGGCTGTGCCCACTGGCACTCGCCCAACCCGGCATCTCAGGTCGACCCTCGTCGCAGGCGCTCGACTCGCGCGCGGGATCGTGCGATGACGCTGGCGCTGGCGGACGAGCGAAGCCGGGGGACACTCGGGAGGACTGTGAGATGTCTGCGACCGACAACGCGAATTTCGTGAGCCGGCGAGCATTCCTTGGCGCGGCTGCCGGATCCGCAGCTTGGGTAGTGGCCGGCGGTCTCGGCGGCCTCATGACGGGAACCGCCCTGGCCGGGAAACCGATCGGCGGCCGCGCCCGGAGCGTCCTGTACGTCCCGCCAACGGTTGCCCCCACAAACTTCCAACTGTCTGCTGCGCCCGGGATCGTCGATCTCGGTGGCGGGATCATGTCCAAGGCGTGGGTCTACAACGGTGGGCTGCCGGGCCCCACCCTTCGGGCACGCATGGGCGACACCGCCACGATCACGCTGACGAACGGGCTGCCCGCTCAGCCGACGATCACTCACTGGCACGGGATGCTCGTCAACCACGCGAACGACGGCCATCCGATGGAAGCGATCGCCCCCCGCGGCACCTACGGCTACTCGTTCCCGATCATCAATCGTGCGGCTTTGAACTGGTATCACCCCCACCCTCACATGCTGACTGGCGAGCAGGTCGCGTTGGGCCTGGCCGGCGCCTTCATCATCAACGACGCGATCGAGGACGATCTCCACCTGCCAGGTGGCGCCTACGAGGTCCCGCTGGTCCTGCGAGACACCGACCTCGACACCACCGGGAACATCGTCTACAAGCCACGAAGCGGTGGCTGGCTCGGGAGCATCCCGCTCGTCAACGGCACCCGGGATCCGTACCTCAACGTCGACGCCGCGCTCTATCGCTTCCGCGTGCTCGGCGGCGCGAACGCGAGGATCTTCCGGCTCGCCCTCTCGAACGGACTGCCGTTCACCCTCATCGGCAACGACGGCGGACTCCTCGAGACCAAGGTCTCGGTTGCCAGCCCAGACCTCGCGCCCGGCGAGCGGCTCGACATTCTCATTGACTTCCGCGCCGTTCCGGTTGGAACGACGGTCATGCTGCGCGACCTCAGGGCGGGCTGGGACCTGCTCGAATTCAGGATCGTGCGAGCGGTGACGGACACGACGACGATCCCGGCCGCGCTCTCGACGATCGAGAAGCTCGTGAACCCCATCGTGACGCGCGACTTCAGCTTCGACGGCATGACGAAGATCAACGGCCGCGAATACGCCATGGACCGGATCGACTTCCGAGTCCCGTTCGGACAGGTCGAACGCTGGCGCTTGCGCACGAACGGCAACGCACCCCACCCCGTCCACATCCATGGTGCCTCGTTCCAGGTCCAGAGCCGGACGGGCGGTCGGAACCGAACGTTCGCGTGGGAGACAGGCTGGAAGGACACGGTCCTGCTCGAGGACCGCGAGACCGTTGAGGTGTTGATCCGCTTCGATGCCTATCGCGGCATCTACCTCATGCACTGCCACAAGCTCGAACACGAGGACATGGGGATGATGTCCAACTTCGAGGTCGTGTGACGTCGTCTAGGCCGGGAGCGCACGGGGCTGGGCGCTTCGCGGCGTGACCGAGGCAAGCGTCCGGCGCAGATTACTCATCGTCCGCACCGGGACGATGACCGAGGCCGGTGCGAGGAGCGCTCGATCACCTGGGCGACCTCCGGAAGCCGGCACAGGTGCGGACGGGCAGCGGCGGGTAGCGCGGAAAGAGCGGGTCTGTGCGGGAGCGTTCGCACAGGACGAACCGGGAGCCGCGGCCGCTGACGACGAGCCGGGCGTGGACGCACCCGGCGCACAGGCCGGCGCCGGGCGGGATCGGCGGCAGGGCCTCCGCCGGACCGTCGGCCGCCGACTCGCCCGGGTCGTCGGTCACCAGCGCCAGCCGGGCAGGCTCTCCAGCTCGGCCGCCTGGTCGGGATCGAGGGTGCCGGCCCGATGCCGGCCGCGGTACGTCGACTCCCAGACGCCGAGCGGGAACCCCTCGCCGGCCGTCGCCGCGGGTGGGAACGGGAGGGTCGCCGCCCCGCTCGCGAGCACCTCGCGAGCGAACCAGATCCCAGCGTCGAAGAACCCATCGACCGCCCGCCAGGCGCCGTCTTCGTCCTGCTCGAGCGTCTCGCGGTCGACGAAGCACCACGACCACGACTGGTCTTCTTCGAGGGTCCGCATGATCGGGTGCCCGGTCTCATGGAAGTGCGCGGTGGCGTGCCGGTTCGGGCTGCTGTCGCAGCAGGCGGTGTTGCCGCAGATCCGGCACTGGCGGAGGTGGTGCCAGGTCGAATCGATCGCGACGCAGGCGGCGCAGACGTCGGCGGCGGGCCCGACATCGGCGATGAGATCGAGGTGGGTGCAGGTGGTGCGCATGCGCGGACCGTACACCTCCGCTGGGCGGATCGCCCGGCGAGCCGCGACGGCGCCGGGATTGGCGAAGCCCGGCCGATCCTCGGTAGACTCCGCCTCCGCGCCGGTTCGCCCCAGGAGACCGGCCTGCCCGGGGGCTTCATGGCCGACATCATCACCGCCGAGGGCCTGGTCAAGATCTACCGGGGACGCAAGTCGGAGGTCCGTGCCCTCGACGGCATCGACCTCGCCGTGCCCGAGGGAACCGTCCTCGGCTTGCTGGGCCCGAACGGCGCCGGCAAGACGACCGCGGTCCGGATCCTCGCGACCCTGCTGAAGCCGGACGCCGGGCGGGCAACGATCGCCGGCCACGACGTCGTGCGCGAGTCGGACGCCGTCCGCCACCTGATCGGGCTGTCCGGCCAGTACGCCGCGGTCGACGAGAACCTCACCGCCAGCGAGAACCTCTGGCTGTTCGGGCGGCTCTACCAGCTGTCCTCGGCCGAGGCGCGCAAGCGGGCGACCGAGCTCCTCGAGCAGTTCGACCTCGTCGACGCCCGCGACCGCGTCGTCAAGACCTACTCGGGCGGCATGCGCCGCCGGCTCGACCTCGCGTCGGCGCTCATCGGCCGACCGCGGCTGCTGATCCTCGACGAGCCGACGACCGGCCTCGATCCGCGCAGCCGACTCGGCATGTGGGACGTGATCCGCGGCCTCGTGCGCGACGGCGTGACGCTCCTCCTGACGACCCAGTACCTCGAAGAGGCCGATGAGCTCGCTGACAGGATCGTCGTCATCGACCACGGCCGGATCATCGCCCGGGGCACGGCCGACGAGCTCAAGGCACAGGTCGGCGGCGAGCGGATCGAGGTCGTCGTCCATGACCGGACGCGGACCGACGAGGCGATGGCCATCCTCGGCCGGATCGGGATGGGTGACGCCGGCATCGACGAGCACACGCGCAAGGTCACCGTACCGTCCGACGGCGGCGCGAAGCGCCTCGCGGTCGTCATCCGCGACTTCGACGAGGCCGGCATCCAGATCGACGACATCGCCTTGCGCCGGCCCACCCTCGACGATGTGTTCATGGCCCTGACCGGGCACGCCACGATCGAAGACGGCAGCGACGAGCCGGTTCCCGCCCGGAGGACCGCATGACCGCCCCGCCCAGCGCCCGTTCGCGCGGCAGGTTCGGCCAGGCCCTCACCGACGGCCTCCTCGTCGGCTGGCGCAACCTGAAGCGCATTCCGCGGATTCCGGAGCTCGCGATCTTCGCGATTCTCCAGTCGATCATGTTCGTCGTGCTGTTCGTCTTCGTGTTCGGCGGAGCGATCCCGATCGCGGGTGGTGACTACACGAATTTCCTCATGCCCGGCATCTTTGCCCAGACGATCGTGTTCGCGGCCGCCACCACGGCGATCGGCATGACCGATGACGTCAACAAGGGGATCGTCGACCGCTTCCGCTCGCTCCCCATGACGCGCTCCGCGGTGATCATCGGGCGGACCTTCTCCGACGTGATCTACAACGCCGGGATCCTCGTCGTGCTGATGGTCACGGGCTTCATCGTGGGCTGGCGGGTCGACAGCATCCCGGCCCTCGTGACCGGCTTCCTGTTCCTGCTCGTCTTCGCCTACGCCATGGCCTGGCTCGGGGTCTGGCTCGGCCTGATGGTCCCGACGGTCGAGGTCGCCCAGCAGGTGATCTTCACGGTCCTGTTCCCGATCACGTTCCTGTCCAACGTGTTCGTCCCGCTCGAGACGCTTCCCGGCTGGCTCCAGCCCTTTGCCGAGTGGAACCCGACCTCGACGCTCACTGCCGCCCTGCGGGAGCTGTGGGGGAATCCGGGTACCTCCACCTCGACGAGCCTGGCGAGCCAGGAGCCGATCCTGGTCACCGTCATCTGGGTCATCGTGATCATCGCGATCTTCGGGCCGCTGGGCGCGCGGCGATACCGCTCGATGAGCCGCTGACCGAGGCGATCTTCAGGTCCCGGCCGTCGGGAGCAGCTCCCAGACAGCCGGTCCGCGCTCGCTTCCGGTGGTACCCGACTGCCAGCCGACCGCCAGCACCCGTCCGTCGCCGGTCGAGACGAGGTCGTTGACGAAGCCGCCGTTCAGGTCGCCGCTCGAGAGCGGCGACCAGGTGATGCCGTCGTTCGACCCCCAGACAACGACGTCCAGGCTGTCGGTCTGGGTCGGCGCGAGCCCGACCGCAACGAGCACCCCGCGGGCCTCGACGAGGTCGATGAGCGAGGCGGTCGGCACGCGCCCCGCCTCCGGGAACGAGCCGCTGATCCACTCCCCCGCCCGCGTCGCCCAGCTCGCCGGGCCGATCGGATTGACCTTCGAGCCGACGATGACCGTGGATATCCCGTCGGACCGGGTCAGACCGCCGATCGCGCTCGCGGCATCTGCCGCCGGGAAGGGCGCCTTCACCCAGGTCACGCCGTCCTTGGAATGCCAGAGCCGGGCCAGGCCAAACCCGAAGCCTGTCTCGGCCGGAGCGTCGCCGAAGGCTCCGACCGAGCCGGCGAGGTCCGCGATCCCTCGGACGAGCGCCGGAGACGCATCCTGATCGCCAAGCCAACCCTTGGCATCCGGCAGGTCGACCTGGACCCAGCGGCCGGCGTCGAAGCCCCAGACCGCGGCGTCGATCCCGATGCCGCCCCCGGCGAACACCCCGTGGCCGGTGGTCGCGACGCACGTGACATGGGCACCTGCCGGCAGTCCCGGAGTCAGCGTCCAGCTTCTGCCATCGAGGGACGTCCGGATCTCGCTCGGATCCCCGCCGGTGATCCCGAAGAGTCGGGTGCCGTCGCTCGCGATCCGGCTCGGGGCATAGCCGTCGGTGCTGACGGGTTCCCAGCTCCGAGCGTCCGCGGACCGCCAGAGGGTGCTCCGGCCCTCGCTGTTGTCAAAGCCGAGGACGAACCACTGGCCGCCCGCCTCGACGATCGATTGGAGGACCGTGGACGGTGGAGCCGCGAGTGCGGCCTGCCCGGCCGAGACGGTCCAGCGGGCGTCGACGACCGGCGGCGGCACGTCGGCGCCGACGAGCAGGGTCAAGGCGGTGACGACGAAGGTCTCGCGACAGTGCCGCTGGAGTGCCGGCCGGTCGTTGAACAGCGGGGCGTCGGCCCGGACCGCCCGGCACGCGCCGGCGGCCGGGTCGCCGAAATGGCCGGTGAACCGCGCGAAGTGCCCGTTCAGGGGCTGGCCGTCGACCGAGTCCGGACCGTCCGGCGGCCGGACGACCGGAAGATCGCCGTCGTGGGCGTAGGTCAGGAGCGGCGCGTCGCGTCCGGCATGGGTGGCGAGGAACGAGCCGGAGGGACATGCCAGCCACTGCGGCTCCCATCCCTCGCAGGCATTCGCGCCGTCGCCGAACGGGATGTAGCCGATGCCCTCGATTGGCGCGGATCCGTAGCAGCCGACCGCCCAGGCACCGCCGTTGGTGGCCAGATCTTCGATGGTGGGCGCAGCGACACATGGAGGCGGCGTGGGCGCGGCCGACGGTCCTGCCGACGGGCCGGCGGGGTCCTGCGAGCGCGACGTGTCGACCTGGGTTGGGACGCGTGGGCTCGGGTTCAGGGCGAGCCGGGTCGACTCCTCGAGCCGGCGGATCAGCTCGCCGCCGGCCGCCAGGGCGCCCAGGACGAGGAGCGCGAGCAGGGCGGCGATGGCGACGAGGCGCAGCGTCGGCTGGCCGGCGCGGCGAGCCGGGGCCGGCCGGGGAGGGGGGCCACCCGGCGCGGTTCGGATCGCCCGCGGGAGAGCGGCGATCGTGGCCGCGTCCGAAGCCAGAGTCTGCGCAACCGCCGGGCAGGTCGAGCACGTGGCGAGGTGGCGATCGACCAGGCGCTGCTCGGCGGGGTCGAGGTCGAAGTCGAGGGCGGTGGCAACGAGGAGCTGGCAGCGGTCGTGGGCCTTCATCGCGCCTCCTCCTCCGCGAGGTAGCGCCGGACCGTGACCCGTGCCCGCGACATCAGGGCCCGGGTGGCGACCTCCGACCGTCCGATCGTGTCGGCGATGTCCCGGCCCCGGAAGCCGGAGCCGGCCAGGACCAGGGCGAGGCGGGCGTCGGGCGGCAGTCGGTCCAAGGCCCGCTCCATGGCATCGGTCCGCTCCCGGCCGAGGGCGCCCGTCTCAGGCGACGGGGAGGTCGTCCGCGCCTCGGAGGCGCCGAACCGACCGAGCCAGCGGACCGCAACCGACACCCGCCGGCTGCGGCTGATCGCGAGGTTCGAGGCGACTCGGAACAGCCAGGCCCGGACGTTGTCCGGGATTCGCCCGGCGCGGACCTCGGTCGTCAGCCGCAGGAATGCCTCCTGGAGGAGGTCCTCCGCGGCGGCGCCGTCACGGGTGCATCGGACGAGGAACCCGAACAGCTCACCGTGGAGCGCCGTCCAGGCGGCGGTCACGAACGCGTCGGCGTTCGCTCCGGCCACCACCGGGATCGGCACCGGATCGGCGTCGAGCGGTTCGACTCTCGGGTCCATGTCACCCACCACGTCCGGCCGGCGCGATTGTTGCACCGGCTCGCCTGTCGGGGACGCGACACCATCGTGGACCGTCGCGCGGGCGACCGCTCGGGTAGATCGCGTGCGGGCGTCGAGGGCGTGTCACCGCGTACCATCGGCGGCGACGCACCGCGCGCCTCTCCCGCCGACTCCATCCTGCTCCCCGCTGATCCCACGAGGCACGAAACGATGACCGACGACGAGACCCTGGCTGCCGCGCGACGTCCATCGCGACGCGCGCCGGCACCGGGCTCGAGGGCGGCCGATGCCGAGGCCGCTGGCCCGGCTCCGGACGGCCCGATCGTGCCGCGCAACCAGGCCGAGCCGGGCCCGGCCAACGCCCGCTGGCGGGCGCTCCTCGACGAGGGCGGCCCGATCCTCGCCGACGGCGCGATGGGCACGATGCTGTTCGCGTCCGGTCTCCAGTTCGGCGATCCGCCCGAGGCGTGGAATGTGTCGCACCCGGACGTCGTCCGGCGGATCCACCGCGGCTACCTCGACGCGGGGTCGCGGATCGTGATGACCAACACGTTCGGCGGCAACCGGCTCCGGCTCCGCCTCCACGGGCTGGACAAGCGGGTCGCGGAGCTCAACCGGACCGCGGCGATCCTCGTCCGCTCGGAGGTGGACGCCGCCGGCGGGCGGGCGCTCGTCGCCGGCGACATCGGGCCGACCGGCGAGATCATGGC
>DASSPG010000206.1:0-3651 GCA_035699725.1 Candidatus Limnocylindrales bacterium
TCGACGAGCGGGCGGGCGACGAGGTGAACCGCCGGCTCGCGGCGTACCGCCAGCTGGAGACGGACCCGGCGCTCGACGCCGAGCTGCTCCGGATCATCCGGTCCGGCATGGTCGATCCCTCGACGCCGCTGCCGATCGTCCCGCCGGCACCGGAGCCCGTGGCCGGCGACGCCGGACCGGGACGTCGCCACAACCGCCGCCGGGAGCGGCCCGCCTGAGGCCTCGGCGCGCCAGGCGAGGCGCGCCGAGGATGCGCGCCTCGCGGACCGCCGACCCGGTCTACCGCCGCGCAATTGCCCGCTGGGCGAATCATCCGACAGCCGGGTCGATCTGGTCACCCGCGATTGCCCGCTGGGCGGGCGTTACGCGGGCTGGGATCCTCCCGAGCCTCCAGATTGCCCAGCGGGCGGGCGAACCGGCGGCTGATGGCGCCGAAGTCGACCCGTCGGGCGCGCCTGCCGGCCGCTCAGCCTCCAGATGACCCGGTGAACGGGCAGATGATGATCGCGGGCTCGCGCCTGCGGTCAGGCCGACGGTCGATCCCGGCGTCCTTGTCTGCCGGTAACCTGCCGGCCGGGACCCTGCTCCGACCGCTCAGCCTGCCCGAATCTCGATCGAGGCCGGCAAACCCAGGAACCGCCCGAACCGCTCGGCTTCCTCGGCGAGCGCGTCCAGCTCGGACGGCGTCAACGGGATCAGGAGCGTCACCGTCACCGTGACCTGCTTGGCGCCCAGGGTCCGCCGCCAGCCGCCGACGACCAATCCGTCGCGGACGACGATGTGGACGCCGAGGACGTCGCCCGCGTTGCGGGCCCGCGGCAGCGCGTCGTCCATCATCGGGCCGTAGTCGACGAATGAGGCCACGGCCTCGTCGTAGTTCGGCAGCAGGAGGATGCGGGACCCGTCCACGAGCCCCGGTTCCGGGTCGAACGCACCGGCCGCCGCCCAGTAGTCCTTCCCGTCGACGCGCCGTCCCTCCAGCGCGTCCCCGGCCAGCGCGATCCCCTCGCGGACCGCGCTGACGGTCAGACCCGACCACCACGCCATGTCGTGCGCGAGCGCCGGGCCGTGACTCCGGAAGTACCGGATCGTGAGCTCGCGGAGGGTGTCAGCGGGGGCGACGGACGGCCCCACCGGGATCGCCTCGTCCACGAGCCGGTAGGTCGCGTGCCGGCCGCGTCGCGGCCCGCTGCAGATGATCGCCTCCAGCTCGGCGTGCATCGCCAGAAGGGTGATCACGAGGCTGTCCGCGAGGTCGATCCCGGTCGGGGCGACCGCGGCGGCGAGCTCCTCCCGCGTCCGGGCGTGGCCGCCCCGGAGGACGTCCCGGATGGCCGCCTCGGCGCGCCCGAACTCGTCCGGTCCGAGCCCGAGCCGCCGGTAGATCGTGCCGTTGGCCCGGTGGACGCGTGGCCCGGTCAGGCCCTGGATCCAGCGCAGGTCCTCGGGCGCGAGGAAGTGCCACGTCGGGCGGAGGGCGTGGGTCCGGACGATCCGGCCGTCGTCCATGGCCCGGCCGACGTCCTCGATCGTCGGGCCGGGGGACATCCGCTGGGCGAGGGCCCAGAGCGCTCCCGGCACGTCCTGCGACTGGACCGCCCCGAACCAGCGGACGACGTCCTCCGGGGTCGGCAGGGGCGGCCCGACGAGCCGGCTGTTCCGGAGGCGGGCGTGGGCGATCGCGCGATTGGTCACGCTGCGAGTCTATGGACCGGCGTCGCCAGGAGCCGACAGGAACCGGCGATGCCACGCCCGCCGCCGCGCAACCGGCATACGATGGGCGCCATGACCCGGCGCGCCGTCACCTACGCGACCTACCTCGCGATCGACGAGCTGCTGGCGGCACAGCGGCCCCTGTCGGTTGGCGAGGATGGCGCGCCCGAGCACGACGAGTTGCTCTTCATCGTCATCCACCAGGTCTACGAGCTCTGGTTCAAGCAGCTCCTGCACGAGCTCGCCGAGGTGCAGCAGACCCTCGAGGCCGGCGACACCGACACGACCCTTCATCTCCTGAATCGCGTCCTGAAGATCCTCAAGACCCTCGTCGCCCAGGTCGACGTGCTCGAGACGATGACCCCGCTCCAGTTCCTGTCCTTCCGAGACCGCCTCGAGTCGGCGTCCGGCTTCCAGTCCGCCCAGTTCCGAGAGGTCGAGGCGGTGCTCGGGAAGCGCGATGCCGCCGCGGTCGCGGCGCAGCCCGAGGGGTCGCCGGCGCGGAACCGGGTCGAGGCGGCCCAGCGCCGGCGCTCGGTCTGGGGCTCGTTCCTGCGCTACCTGGCCGCGCGCGGCCACGCGCTCGCGGAGGGCGTGCTCGCGCGCGACGTCACGCTGCCGCCGGCGCCCGACGAGGGGGTTCAGGACGTCCTGGTCGCGGTCTACCGCGGGGACAGCGACGCCGCCCTCGTCGCCGAGCGGCTCGTCGACCTCGATGAGGGGTTCCAGGAATGGCGCTACCGTCACGTCAAGATGGTCGAGCGAACGATCGGTACGAAGCGCGGAACCGGCGGCTCGGCCGGGGTCGAGTACCTCCGCAGCACCCTGTTCCAGCCGGTCTTTCCGGACCTCTGGGAGATCCGGGGCCGCCTGTGACGGACGACGAGGGGTCCGGCCGCGGGCCACGGGTCGCGGTGCCGCCACCGACCCCGGTCGGACCCGACGTGATGCAGCGGTACGCGCCGTTCATGGCGATCGCGGCGATGATCGGGACGTACGTCGCGCTCCCGCCGGCCTTCGCGATGACCCTGATCGGCGCCATCTGGCTCGGGCTGACGCGCGGCCTCGGCCGTGCCCGGATCCTCGGCCTCACGTTGACCGAGGCCCTGGCCTGGGCTGCGACCATCGCGATCGTGGAGTTCCTCGCCGCGCTGGCCCTCCTCGTCGCCTCGGGCGGCATCCGCGCCTGACCCTCGGCGCGATCGGCCGCGGCGCTCAGACGGCCGCGAGCGCCTCGCACGCGCCCGCGGACCGCGCCGCTGCGGGGTCGCCGTCGACCAGGCTGCAGTTGGGGCCGTCCGGAACGCGCGCCGGCTCGAGTCGTCAGTGCTGCGCTGGGGTCGCCCGAGCGACCTGGCGGGCGAGCTCTTCGAGGAGCTTCCAGGCGACATCCGCATCGCCCTGGACGAAGGCCCGGAAGTCCCACATCGTCATCACCCAGCAGTGCAGATCAGTCGTGGCAGTGACGGTCGCGGTCCGGACGCGATCGGCGATCAGGCCATTGGCCCCGAAGTGGCTGCCCGGCCCGATCCGCGCCACCTCGTTGCCCTTGATCGTGACGACGGCCTCGCCGTCGCCGACGACGAAGAACCCGATCCCATGAGCGTCGCCCTCGCGGATGATGACCGAGCCTGCCGGGAAGGTCTTCTCGCTGAAGTCCTTGGAGAGTTTCTCGAGGTGCTTCCGATCGAGGCTGGCGAGCAGCGGGACCTGGGCCAGCGCGTCGACCACGTTCGTCGGCATGGCGGCGATGCTCGGGCTCGGACTGGGCGTTGTCAATGGCCGTTGCAGGATCGACACGACGCGTCGGACAGGGTCAGAGATAGCCCTCGGGAACCGGACCCACGACATCCATCGCGTAGCGCCCGGCGATCGCGTCCAGGTCGGCCTCTGCCATGCCCGCGGCGATCCCGGCGGCCAGCTCGTCGAAGTAGCCGA
>DASSPG010000207.1:0-18600 GCA_035699725.1 Candidatus Limnocylindrales bacterium
AGTCGCCGTTCTGGACCTTGTTCCCGCGGACGTCCACGGTCCGGGTGCCGGCGTTGTTGGCCTCGTTCGATTCGGGAATCGCGTCGGCCGGGTCGACGACCGCCCGGATCGTGTGGGAGCCGTTGCTGACGCCGCGCAGCGGCCAGGTGACCGCGGCCGTGGCGGACCCTCCGGCGGCGATGTCGGCGACCGTCTGCTCCCCGATCGACGTCCCGTCGACGAGGAACCGGACGACCGCACCCGATGCCGGGGCTGCGCCGACGTTGCCGATCGTGGCCGTGATCGTGGCGCTCTTCGCGCCCTTGGTGGACGTGGTCTCGACGTTCGTGACCGTCAGGTCGGGCAGCGGCCGCTCCCACTGGAGCGCGTTCTGGAGGACCTGGTAGCCACTGTACGTGACCGCATAGTTGGCGAGGCCGAACGGGTGGTAGAACTGTTCGGTCGGCATCGGCAGGAGGGCGCCCACGACCCGGACGACCCCACGCCCAAGGCCGATCTCGCCGAGCGTGACCTGGTCGGCGGTCGTCGTCCCGGCGGTCCGCCCCCCGAGCCGCTCCCACTCGATCTGGTCGACGCCCCACACGGGCGACGTGTTCAGGTCGGAATCGTCGTCGGCCGGCGTGATCGCATAGCCGATCGGGACCGGCTCGTAGGTCTGGTGGCGGAAACCCGGGCCCTCGGCGGCACCCGGCTGGTTGACGTTCTGCGACAGCGGGTCGTCGTATGTCCCGGCCGCGTCGTCACGGGTGAAGCCGATGTAGCCGGCGTAGACGCTGAAGTCGTTGATGAAGCCGCGCCCGATGACGCCCATGTACGCGAGGTCGCGCACGGCGCCGTCGGTCAGGACGAGGTTGCCGCCCCGCTCCGCGTAAGCCCGGAGCTTCGCGCCCCACGCATCGCGCTGGGCGGCAGTCCGTGAGGACGCGCCTGGTTCCGGTCCGACGTACTCATTCGAGAACGAGACCTGGAGCCCGTCGGCCGGCGCTCCGGCCGCCCAGTTCACGACCCGGACCCGGTAGTGGCCGGGCAGCGGGCGGAGCAGGGTCATGACCTCGCTCGCCGACCCGGTCGCGGCCGAGTCGACCGAGGACCACTGCCCGGACACGCGACCCTGGCGCTCGAGGTAGAGGTCGTAGTCGACCGCGCTGTCCGCCGAGAGGGCGATGGTCATCTGCTGGTTGTTGAAGTTGCCGTCGACGTCGAACTCGAAGTCGGCCGCGCAGGTCGGCGGAAGGACGTCCACCAGGCTCGGCTGGTAGGCGCACGGGGCCGTCAGGGCGGTCTTCGAGGTCACGTCTGCCGGTGGGAAGACCGTGGTCGGCTGGGCCGGCCCGGATCGGACGGGTTCGACATAGCCCGGGAACGCATCGTCGGCGATGACGACGCTGCTGAAGCGGTCGAGGTCGATCCGCCCGGCGAGGACGTCGTCGGCGCTGACCTTCACCAGCTGGCCGGGCTGCATCGCCTTGGCCAGGTCCTCGAAGAAGGCCATGTTCGTCGCGCGGTACGGGAGCTGGCCGGGATCCTCCCACGCCTTCTCGCCGCTGAACGTGATGTCGAGATCGGCGCTGCCGCCGGCCGCCGCGAGCTGCGTCGCGACATCGCCCGTGAGGCAGATGCGGTAGCGTCCGGGAAGCGGCAGGTTGCCATGGACCGCGGCGCCACCCTGGGCATACGTCACGGCCTGGTTGAAGTAGCGGTTGATCTCCTCCCAGGCGTCGGCGCCGTCGCCGCAGGCGGTGGCGGGACCGGGATCCTCCTCGCCGGATCGGTACCTCTCCAGGATCAGGTCGGTCGTCCCGAGCGCGCTGATGCCGCCGACGTTTCCGGCTGTGACCTTGCCCTCGAGCCCACCGTTGGCGACGCCGTCGGCGTAGCCCTTGACGACGAACTCGTGCATGAAGTCGTTGCCGGCGCCGAGGGCGACGTCGAGGATCGGGGCCTGTGCCGGCAGGCCGGCTCCTGGCGGTGGCTCGAGCGGCGTCCCGTCGTTGACCAGCACCTTCGGGCTGTGGACGTATGCCACCGAGCCCGGCACCCGGAACTTCGTGTCCTCCGGGAGCAGGCTGAAGTTGACCATCGAGTAGACGAGGCTCTTGTTGCCGTCGACGTGGAGCTGCTCGGCGTCCACGAGGTAGCACGAGCCGACGCCGCAGTTCGACAGGTGCGACAGGCTCATCTCGTTGTCGATGCCGTCGCCATCGAGCCCGAGTGGCGAGTTGATCCAGTCACCGAACGAGCCGGTCGTCGTGTAGGCGATCGTGTCCCACACGGTTCCCCACTGGACGCCGTACAGCCGCTCGTCGTCCTTGGGAGCGGTGTTCGGCTTGATCAGCGGCGACCAGGCGAGGCGCGCCTCGGCGTCGGCCCAGGCGCCCTTGACCGTCTGGAGAACCCGCTGGTTCTTGGCGTAGTCCTGCTCCCCTGCCCCGAGCAGCGTGAACGAGAACGCCCGGTCGATCAGCTGGCCGTGGAGGTCGATCCCGCCGTCCCACTTCGGGCGGATCTCCTTGAGGACCTTGCCGAAGGAGCGGGTCTCGGGCTCCGACCACGGGGTGTACGGCCGGAACGAGAAGCCCTCGGTCGGCCAGTCGCGGTTCATGTCGACGCCGTTGCCGTTGTAGCGCTGGAAGAAGCGCGCCCCGTTGTCGAGATCGCCGCGCTTCCAGCCATCGGCGTTGGCGAAGACGAGGTAGGTGGCCGAGCGGCGCATCGCATCGCCGGCGGTGACGCTGGCGTTCGGGGTGGTCTCGAGCAGGGCGTGAGGCATCGGCCCCTCGGCCGCGCAGTTGGTCCGGCCGTTCCCCGCGATGCCGTTCGTGGCCCGGGCCTCGCAGTAGGCCCACGTCGCGAGGTCCTCGGCGATGCGGACGCCGGCCTCGGCGCCCGCCCGCTCGATCCCGTGGATCGAGAGCGGGAACGTGAAGAACTTCTTGTCGGTGTCGGGGACGCGCTCGTCGGTGAGTCGGACCATGTACAGGTCCGATCGCTCGCGGCCGGGCGGCACGCCCTGCTGGGGCAGGCCGGCCGAGCACAGGTCGTCCTGGCTGACGGAGGTGGCGCAGTCCGAGCCGTCACCGAAGTCATCCTCGAGGTTGTAGACCTCGACGAAGTCCGGGAACAGCGCCTCGAGCGTGGCGAGGCCGTCGATCATCCCCTGGTAGGAGACGAAGTCCACGGCCGCGCAGGGCGCGTTGCCCTTCGCGAACGGCGATCGAGCCGGGGCCTGGGCCGGCGACGGCCAGTAGGCATGCGGATCCGGGAACACCCGGCCACAGGCCTCGTAGCTGGGGCTGAGGGCGACCACGTCCGTCGGGCCGGCACCGGGCCGAGGACCGAACGGGCTGACCAACAGGACGAGTGCCACCAGGGCAGCGAGCCCGGGCCGACGAATAGCGGACATGCCTGCGACGCCTCCACGCCCGCGCCCGATCCCCCCGCGGTTCGCGGGACTCCTCCATGTGTCACCACGGTCAGTGGTTCATTGGTGGAGCATCGCACCACGGGTGGTGGTGTCAAGTGACAGGCGCATTACAGATTCGATGGAGACGCCGGATGTGACGCGGGATCGCGTGTCGGCTTGTCGACACGCGAGCCCGCAACACGCAAGCCGCCGGCGCGTCTCCTGAGTGTCGGCACGGGATGTCTGACCGACCGGAGCCCGCCCGTCGTCGAGCCCGGCACGGGACATTCAACCGACCGAATTGGCGACGCCGGACCATCGGCGTTTGACCGGGCGTCGCCGAGCATCACCGTCAGGCAGCTCTCCAGGCTGCGCCGCCCGAGTGAACGACCATGGCTTCCGGCGACCGCCATCCGCAGACCGACTTCCGACCCGATATCGAGGGCCTCCGCGGCCTCGCCGTGCTCGTCGTCGTCCTGTTCCATGCCAACCTGGCGGGGCCTGCGGGCGGGTTCATCGGGGTCGACGTCTTCTTCGTGATCAGCGGATTCCTCATCACCGGTCTCCTGCTCCGCGAGCGCGAGCGGTCCGGTCGGATCGGGATGGCGCAGTTCTACGCCCGACGGATCCGGCGCCTCCTGCCCGCAGCCCTCGTCGCGCTGGTGGTCACGCTGGTCGTCGCCCTGAACGTGATGGCTCCCCTCGACCGGGCCGCCGTCGGGCTCGACGGTGCCGCGGCTGCCCTCTCGATCGCCAACCTTCGATTCGCGCTGGCCGAAGGCGACTACTTCGCCGCGATCGGCACGCCCTCGCCCTTCCTCCATTTCTGGAGCCTCGCGGTCGAGGAGCAGTTCTACCTCGTCTGGCCGGCGCTGATCGCGGTCGTCGCTGGGCGGGGCCACGTCCGGCGCAATGTGGCCGTCGCGCTCCTGGTCGTCGTTGCCGCCTCCTTCGGGGCGAGCCTGATCGTCACGGACCTTGCCGCCAACTGGGCGTTCTACGCGCTCCCGACGCGAGCCTGGGAGCTCGGTCTCGGGGGGGTGCTGGCGGTCGCACTCGGCGTCCTCGCTCGCGTCCCGGGCCCGATCGTCGGCCTCGTCGGATGGGCGGGCCTCATCGCGGTCTCCGTCGCGATCATCACCTTCGACTCCACGATCGCGTGGCCCGGCGTCGTGGCGCTCGTCCCCGCGGTCGGCACCGTCGCGCTCATCGCAGGCGGTTCACGCGCCTGGGGTCCGGGCCGGCTCCTCGCGGTCGCGCCGCTGCGCTGGCTGGGTCGGATCAGCTACTCGCTCTACCTCGTCCACTGGCCGGTGCTCGTGCTCGGTCCGATCGTCGCCGGCGGCGAGCTCGACTTGGTCGGGCGGCTGGGCCTCGTCGGTCTCTCGCTCCTCCTCGCGTTCATCAGCTGGGCCCTCGTCGAGACGCCCTTCCGGACGGGCCTGCCGAGCCTCACCGGCCGCCCGCGGCGCACCCTGTCGGTCGGGATGGCCGCGATCCTCGCGGTCGTCGTGGTCGCATCCGTGCCCTCGTTCGGGCTGGGAACGACCGATGCCGCGACCCCACCGCCGGCCGGGACTCCCGAGCCGAGCGACGAGCCCTGGCCGAGCGAGCTTCCGATCGATCTCCCGTCGGTCGAGCCGAGCGCGAAGCCGTCCGCGGGACCGTCAGCCCCAGCGGGACCGTCGGCCCCAGCGAGCCCCACTGCTCCCCCCTCCCAGCCCAGCCCCAGCCCGAAGCCTCGCCCTGCGCCCGACATCGCGAACCACGGGCCCCTCCCCGGCGACGTCCGGCCATCGCTCGGCCAGGCGCGCCAGGACGAGGAGCGCCTCCGACGCGACGGGTGCCTGGCGTTCGAGCCGCAGGTCGTTCCCTCCCAGTGCGCCTACGGGATCAGGGACTCCGACATCACCGTCGCGCTCGTCGGCGACTCGCACGCCGCGCAGTGGTTCGGGGCGCTCGAGCGTCTCGCGAAGCACCAGGGATGGCGCGTGGTCACGTTCGTGAAGGTCGCCTGCCCGTTCATCGACATGCCGGTCCGCAACATCGCCCTCAAGCGCGAGTATCGCGAGTGCGCGGCGTTCAACGAGGCGACACTCTCCCGGCTCCGCTCGATCCAGCCGGACCTGACGCTGGTCTCGATGAGCCGGTTCGCGACCAGGCCGGTGTACGCCGCGGACGACACCGTCGCGGCGAAGGGCGCGGCCGTCGGTCGGATGATCGAGCGGATTCCGGGCCGGACGATGCTGATCGTCGATACGCCCTATGCCAAGATCGACGTGCCCGCCTGCCTGTCGAGCCACGTCGACGACGTCGATGCGTGCGCGATCCCGGCGAGGGTCGCCTTCCTGGGCAACCTCGGCGACGTCGAGGCGGTGGCAGCCAAGGCCAGCGGAGTCGGCCGCATCGATCTGACGTCCCGGATCTGCGTCGGCCGGCCGTGCTCGGTCGTGGTCAATGGGATGATCGTCTTCCGCGACCACAGCCACCTGACAGCCACGTTCTCGAGGTCGCTGGCGCCGGCGCTCGGCGGAGCGATCGCGCGGCAGCTCGGCGGAAGCCTGGCGACGCTCGGCGGGTCCTGATCCTCGAGCGACTAGCGCAGGCCCGCGAGCACGGCCAGCACCCGCGACGCCATGTAACGGTGGCCCGCGTCCGACGGGTGGATCCCGTCGGCCAGGACGAAGCGGTGGCGAGCACCGGCGAACCACCCCTCCGCGAGCGGATCGATGAAGACCGCGTCCAGGGCAGCCGCCTTGGCGCGGAGCCGATCCCGGAGCACGAGGCAGCGGGTCGGCGGCGATCCGTCCTGCCAGATCGGCGCAACGATGACGAGGAGGGCATCCGGGAGCGCGGCGTGCAGGCGGTCGATCACGCGCTCGGCCTCGGCCGCCGTCGACGCGCTCGACCAGCGCGAGTCGTTGTGGCCGGCGGCGAGGACGACGACATCCGGGCGGGCCGCGATCGCGGCCGCGACGCGCGACCCGACGGGCTGGCCGGTCCAGCCCGGGTTCAGGAAGCCCGTGCCGGCCACCGCCAGGTTCACCGTTCGCCACCCCATCGTGGAGCCCACGATCCGAGGCCAGCCGCGGCCGCCGATCCCGGCGCCCGCCCAGCCCGACGTGTACGAATCGCCGAGGACGACCGCCGTGCCACCACGTCCGAGGACGGGGAGCGTGCGGGCCTCGGGCTGATCGACGTGGACGGCCGGTCGCGTCGGATCCGCCGGCCCACGCCCCGGCTCGACGATCACCGTGGTGGCCGCGCCCGTCGCTCGGTCGCTCGCCGGACCGGCCGGACCGCCGACGGCGCGGAAGCGGAGATCGGCGGCGGCTGAGCCGGCGGACCGGCGGTCGCTGCCGGCCGCGTCGCTGGCGGGCTGGCCGACGAGCAGGAGCGCCGACGCCGCGGCGGCCACGACCAGCAGGCCGGCAATGCGCAGCGACCGAGGCCGCCAGCGGCGGGCGGCGCGCTCGGTGAAGGACATCGGGTGAGCCTGATGCATCGGGCGCGAGTGTAGCGGAGCGCTCAGTCGACGACGCCGGCTAGGCGGACGCCGGCGAGGAACCCGCGCCACGCGGTCACCGGATCCGGGCCCAGGTGCCGCACGGTGCGGTCGCCGACGCGCTCGGCGTTGGGGACGATCGCGGCGTAGTCCGCCTCGAGCGGGACGTGGTAGTCCACCTCGATCGTGACCGGTTCATCCACCTCGAGGAGGTGGAGCTCCCCTGCCCGCCCCGCCCGCTCGACGGCCCGCCGGGCGCCGTCGCGGACGAGGTCCCGGGCGCGATCCGGGTGGAGGGACGCCGCGGCAGACGTCCCGTGGCCGCGCTTGACGACCACCCGCTCGGCCCATGGCAGCCAGCCCTCGACCTCGTCGGCAAGCGCGTCGTCGCCCGCGACGAGCCCGACCGGGATCCCCCATGCGCCGAGGACGAGGGCGTTGAGCCCGTACTCGCCGGTGGGACGACCGTCCAGCCGCGTCTCGGTCGGAGCACCGCTGTAGGTGTGCGCGATCGTGCCCGTCGGGTGGCCCGCCCGGGCGTGGTAGCCGACGAAGAGGGCGACGTCGAAGCGGGGCGAACCGTCCGGCAGGCGGTCGGCTCCCGCCACCATCGACCATGCCTTCTGGCCCTGCAGGACGCGCGCGGCCGGATGGATCTCGGCCGGGCGCAGGTTGAACATCCCGCCGTGACTGTCGTTGACGAGGATGTCGTCGGCGCCGGCCGCGAGGGCGCCCTCGATGGCGGCGTTCGTCTCGCCGATCATCAAGCCGACCGCTGCGGGGTACTCGCTGTCCGTCCGGCTGGTCGGCTTGTGGTGGCTGACGCCGGCGATCCCCTCGAGATCGACGCTGATCCAGACGCGCATCGCCCGAGGATAGCGGCGCGCGGCACCAACCGGGCGATGTGCCGCAGCCGGACCGCCTTCCTCCAATGTCGTTGCATACGCAACGATCTTCCGGTATCGTACGCTGCGTGGGCTCGCCGAGCGAGTCCCGGGAAGCGCACCGATCGGTCGCGCCGCGCAACGGAGTCGATGTCCATCATGCAATTCGGGATCTTCAGCGTCGGGGACGTGACCACCGATCCCACCACCAACATCACGGTCAGCGAGCACGATCGGATCCGGTCGATGCTGGCGATCGCACGCAAGACCGAGGAGGTCGGCCTCGACGTGTTCGCGACCGGCGAGCACCACAACCCGCCGTTCGTGCCCTCCTCCCCCACGACGATGCTCGGCTTCCTGGCGGCGCAGACCGATCGGATCATCCTCTCGACCGCGACGACCCTGATCACGACCAACGACCCGGTCAAGATCGCCGAGGACTACGCGATGCTCCAGCACCTGGCCGACGGCCGGGTGGACCTGATGCTGGGCCGCGGCAACACCGGCCCGGTCTACCCCTGGTTCGGGCAGGACATCCGGAACGGGATCGCCCTCGCGTACGAGCATTACGGGCTCCTGCATCGGCTGTGGCGCGAGGACGTCGTCGACTGGGAGGGCAAGCTCAGGACGCCGCTGACGGGGTTCACCTCGACGCCGCGCCCGCTCGACGGCGTGCCGCCCTTCGTCTGGCACGGCTCGATCCGCTCGCCGGAGATCGCCGAGCAGGCGGCGTACTACGGCGACGGCTTCTTCCACAACAACATCTTCTGGCCGCAGGATCACGTGCGGCGCATGGTCGAGCTCTATCGCCGGCGATTCGAGCACTACGGGCACGGAGCCGCCGACCAGGCGATCGTCGGGCTGGGCGGACAGGTGTACATGCGGGCGAACAGCCAGGACGCGATCCGTGAGTTCCGCCCGTACTTCGACAAGGCTCCGGTCTACGGCGGCGGGCCGTCGCTCGAGGACTTCATGGACCAGACGCCCCTCACGGTCGGGACGCCGGACCAGGTGATCGAGCGGACGCTCGGCTTCCGCGCTGTGGTCGGCGACTACCAACGCCAGCTGTTCCTCGTGGACCATGCCGGTCTGCCGCTGGCGGTGGTGCTCGAGCAGATCGAGATGCTCGGCGAGCTGGTGGTGCCGGTGCTCCGCCGCGAGTTCGCGGCGCTCAAGCCGGCCCACGTGCCGGAGGCGCCCGTTCACCCACGGGTCGCAGCTGCACGCGGCGATGCTCCGGTCGCACCGGCCGTCGGAGTCCCGGTATGACCGCCGCGTCGGTGGCGGCCCGGCGCGTGGTCGTCGTCAGCGCGGGGCTGGGCCAGCCATCGTCGACGCGGCTCCTCGCCGATCGCCTGGCGGCCGCCACCGAGCGGCACCTTCGGGACGCAGGCCTCGCGCCCGAGGTCAGCGTCATCGAGCTGCGCGACCATGCCCAGGACCTGACGAGCCACCTGCTGACCGGCTTTCCGAGCCCCACGCTCCAGGCCGCCATCGACGCCGTCCTCGGCGCCGACGGCCTGATCGCGGTCAGCCCCATCTTCAGCGCGTCGTACAGCGGACTGTTCAAGCTCTTCTTCGACGTCGTGGAGCGCGACGGGCTGGCAGGGATGCCGACCCTGATCGCTGCGACCGGCGGCACCGCTCGCCACTCGCTGGCCCTGGAGCACGCCCTCCGGCCGCTCTTCGCCTACCTCAACGCCGCCACGGTCGCGACCGGCGTCTATGCCGCGTCGGAGGACTGGGGTGCCGGCGAGGTCAGCGTGGCCGGCAGCCTCGTCGAGCGGATCGACCGCGCCGCCCGCGAGCTGGCCACGGCGATGGCCGGTGGCCAGCCGCGGCAGCGGCCGGATGCGTTGTCCGACCCGGTCCCGTTCGAACGACTCCGCGACTCGCTCTAAGGCGTCCTACCAGACGTCGCCCGGTCGCCAGTCGCAGCTGATCGGGTCGGTCCAGGTCAGGTCCGGCGTCGCCGACGTGACGAGGACCATGATGGAGCCCTCGTCGTCTGGCGTTCGCCGGTCCCCCTGCGGTGCCCGGACGAAGGCCGGGCCGCGCCACGTCCGCCAGCCGAGCCGCTCGTAGAAGTGATGGGCGCCCGTGCCGAGGACGCCGAGCTCGTACTCGGCGGCGAGGATGGCGCCGACCTCGGTCATCACCCGGGTCCCGAGGCGTCGTCCCTGCCGGGCGGGATCCGTCGCCACGGCTTCGACGTAGCCGGTCCGGAGCGGCCGCCCCGCGACGTGGATCTCGCGCTCGACGACGGAAGCGTGGGCGACGATGACCCCGTCGACGTCGAGCACCACGTGGACGCCCCCGATCGCGTGCGCCCAATCGTCGTCGTCGAAGCGCTCGCCCTCCTCTTCTCCGAACGCGACGGCCATCAGCGCCCGGATGGCGGCGACCTCGTCCGATGTCAGTCGGTCCGAGGGCACCCGGCGCAGCCGGGCTTCGCCGCCCGTGGAACTCACCCGGACACGGGCAGGTCCGACGGCTCATCTTCCCCCGGCAGCGGCTCATCAGGACCAGGCCCGGTCGAGAGCGGTCCGCACGTCCACGAGACCGTGCCGGCAAGGTCGCTCCGCCGGGCCGGGTCCGCCGGATCGCCCAGCGCCAGGTTCGAGAACGTGATGGACCCGCCGTTGACCGAGTGGCCCGGGGCCAGCACCAGGTTCGACGCCGCGTCGGACGTGTGCCGCGTCTCGCCGGGCCGGACGTTCGGGTCGGCATCCGCCGGGATGCCGGCGTTCATCACGGTGATCACGACCGACAGGTGGTCGCTCCGGGCGGTCCGAGCGCCGTAGTCGTACATGTCACCGATCGTGACATAGACATAGTGGAAGTCCGCCCGGTCGGAGCTCCGGGCCAGCCCGAACTCGTCGGGATCGACCACCACCTGGCTGGCGTCCGCCGCGGACCCACAGCTCGCCTTGCCGCTGGCGTCGAACGCGGCCGGTGCCGTGAGCACGAGCCGCAGCGTGCCGCTGTCGTGGCGGCGGACCGCGGGGCGGTCCGGCCCCACCTGCTGCCCCACGACCGTGCCGACGGCCGCCACGGCCAGCACCAGGCCGATCGGCCGCAGCCGGTTGGAGCGGACGAGGAGCGCCAGCCCACCGACGAGGAGCAGGCCGACGGCCGCGATCGTGACGACGAGCCCGCTCATCGGGTGCCAGAGGTACCAGTTGGACCAGGCGCCGACACCCGATGCCGCGACGAGCACGAGACCCAGGACGGGCAGGAGCCAGGTGGTGCGGCGTGCGGGCCGGTCGGAGGTCGTCGAAATGCTCATCACGCGACAGTAGCGTGGTCGGATCCTGTCCGTTCGCCTGGCGGCGTCAGTCCGTCACGCGAACCTCGACCCTTGCCACCTTCCCCGGTGGAGCGCATGATCCCGCCATGGTCGAGTACGGGAACGGCGTCGGGCAGGGGACGGGAGCCGCGGGCGCTGGTGGTGGCGGCGGCTCGATGGATGCCGGCGTCGCGCTCGGTCAGTTCATCGACAACGCCGCGTACACCATCACCACGATGCCGCCGATGCAGCTCGCGCTGCTCGTGGCCATCGTCGTCGTCGGGTTCGTGATCTTCAAGCGGGCCTTCTGAGGCTCCGGGCCGACCGTCCGGCCGGCCCTCGCCTCTCACGGCGCTTCAGGCGCCGGGGGGCCGGTACTCCACGCGGCGGCGGACGATCTCGTCGACCTCGTCCACGCTGAACAGCGGCGCGGTCGTAATCGTCGCGGCCCCGCTCGCGCCGACCGTCAGGGAGAGCGCAGCGGCCGCCGCGGCGTCGGGCAGGTCCGCGATGACGTAGAAATCGTCGCCTCCGAGGGCCCAGTACATCGTCTCGACGCTGCCCCCGACGCTGGCCGCGAGAGCCGTGACCGCCTTGGCCCGGCCCGAGCCACCTTCCTTGAGCAGCCCGGCCGCTCCGCCGGCGGTGTAGGACGCGCGGAACAGGTACTTCGCCATGTCACCCTCCTTCGGCTCGCGTCGCCGGACGCCGGCGATGAACGCCGATCGTAGGCTTCCCGACGGGCGACCGCGTCGTCGATGCGCGCCGCGCGTCGGACGGCACGCTACCGGTGGAATGCCTCCAGGGCCGCACGCTCGCGTTCGACCTCGTCCCGATCACGGGCCCCGATCGGCTCGTAGGGCTCGACCTCGACCCGGCCGTCGCGGATGGACCAGGCCGCCACCACCCGCCCGTCCACGAGCACCGTCCCGACCGAGAACGGGTTCTTCGTGGTGAACACCCGGGGCCGGTGGACCTCCGGCAGGATCCCGGTCCGCCGGGCATGCACGAGGAGGGTCGCATCCCAGTGCGGCAGGAATCGAACCGGGACCGGGGTACCGGGATCCGGGAGCGGTGCGCCCGGCAGGTCCAGCAGCTCGCGGCCCTGCCCGTCCCGGAAGCGAACCAGCTCGAGAGCCGTGCCGCCGCGCCGGGCATCGGTCACGGAGAGGCCCGCCCACGACGCGATGTCCTTCCACGGGGCCGGCCCGAAGGCGCGGAGGTACGCGCGCACGACGTGGGCCAGGCCCTCGGCCTCCGTTGCATCCTCGGCCCCGACCCATGTCTCGGCGAGGCCAAGTCGATCCGCCCGGCGACGCTCCCAGGTGCCGGACGGAGGGACCCGGACGAGGTCCACCCACAGTCCGGCGTTGCCGAGGAAGCCCGCGACGAGACCGTCCAGCTCCTTGACGCTCCGCGGCCCGTCCCGAAGAGCGGCGCGGAGCCGGTCGGCCGCGGCGATCGCCTCGGACTCGCTGCCTCGGCCGGGGATGCGCAGCGCCCACCTCCGACGTGCCTGCCGGATCCCGAGCGCGTACCGCCAGAACTCGCGGCGCGACACCATGTGGATCGTCGTCCGCAGAAGTGTGGCCTGGATCACCGTCCGGTTCTCGAGGGCGCGCGTCAGGTCGTCCCGCTCGAAGCGCGCCAGCCGGGTCCAGAGCCCGACGTAGCCGGACGGGGCGTACTGGGTCTGGAGGCCGCCCACCTGCTCGATGGCGTCGTCGAGGGAGAGCGGAGATCGCTCGAGCAGAAGCTGGCGGGCCAGGAGGGCCCGGTTCAGGTGGCGCGTGCCCAGGACCCGCTCATGCACGGCCTCATTCTGCCCGCCGGACGCGGTACGCTCCGGTGATGATCGACCCGTCCTTCTCGATCGCCGGCCAGGCCGCCCTCATCTCGGGCGGGACCGGCGGCATCGGCGCGGACCTCGCCATCGCCTTCGGCCGGTCGGGCGCCCGCGTCGCGGTCGCGGGCCGCCGAACCGCCGAGGCCGAGGCCATTGCCGGCCGGATCCGGGACGGCGGCGGCGAGGCCGTCGCGGTCGAGCTCGACCTGACCGACCGCGCCTCGATCGAGCGGGCCGTGGCGGCCACGGTCGAGGCCTTCGGGCGGATCGACATCCTCGTCAACAACGCCGGGCTGGGGACGAACCACGACGCGATCGACGCCACCGAGGCCGAGTGGGACGACCTGTTCGCCGTCAACGTCCGGGGGCTCTTCTTCGCCTGCCAGTCGGCGGCCCGTCGGATGCTCCCCCAGGGCTCGGGCCGGATCCTCAACATGGCCTCGCAGGCGGGGCTGGTCGGCATCCCGCGTCATGCGGCCTACTCCGCGAGCAAGGCCGCGGTCATCGGCCTCACGAGGGTGCTCGCCCTCGAATGGTCGCCGCACGGCGTGACGGTCAACGCGGTCGCTCCGACGTGGACCTACACCCCCGGGACGGCCGAGCGTCTGGACGAACCCGCATTCCTCGCCTCGGTCCTGGCCCGGATCCCGGCCGGGCGCGTGGCCACCACGGACGAGATCGCGGCGGCATTCCTGTACCTCGCGTCCCCGGCCGCCGCGATGGTCACCGGTACGGTCCTCACGATCGACGGCGGCTGGACCGCGCAGTGACGTTGCGGGCATGACCCGGGCCGCCGACCGGCCGTTCCGCTTCGGGATGGTCTTCACCGACGAGCTCGCCGGCCCCAGCTGGGCGGACCTCGCGCGGCGTCTCGAAGGTGACGGCTTCTCGACGCTCCTCGTCGCCGATCACTACCACAATCCGATGGCGTGCGGCCCGCTCCTGACCGCCGCCGCGGCCGCGACCACGACCCTCCGGGTCGGGAGCTACGTCTACGACAACGACTTCCGCCATCCCGCACTGCTGGCCAAGGAAGTCGCCACGATCGACGTCCTGTCGGAGGGGCGGATGGAGTTCGGGATCGGGGCAGGCTGGGCGAAGGCGGAGTACGACGAGGCCGGCGTCCCGTTCGATCCGCCCGGCGTCCGCGTGTCCCGGCTCGAGGAGAGCCTCGACGTGCTCGATCGGCTGTTCGCCGGCGAAGCCGTGCACCACGTCGGCGCCCATTACCGGCTCGCCGGCCTCGAGGGCGCGCCACGGCCGGTCCAGGCCCCGATCCCCCTGCTGATCGGTGGCGGCGGGCCGCGCATGCTCGGGATCGCCGCCCGGCGGGCGGCCATCGTGGGGCTGGTGCCGCCGTCCCTGCCCGGTGGTGGGCTCGACCCCGAGAAGTTCGCCGCGGGCGCGATGGATCACAAGATCGCCGCCCTCGATGCCGCCGTGGCGGAAGCCGGACGCGCCGACGGCGGGCCCGAACGCTCGGTCCTCGTGTTCGGGCTGTACGGCTCGCTCGACGAGGCGTCCGTCGAGGACTGGGTCCGGCCCGACCTGGTCGCCGCATCGCCCTATGCGCTCGTCGGGGACACGTCGACGATGGTCGAGACCCTGCTCGAGCGCCGGGAACGCTGGGGCCTCAGCTACGTCGTCTGCTTCGAGGCGGACGTGGAGCGGTTCACGCCGATCGTCAGGGCACTGGCCTGACTGGCGGGCGCTCCGGCTCGCTGATCGGCCAGATCGTGATCGCCGCCGCGCCGCTCGCGGGGCTCGGGGATCGGGTCCATGCAACGTCCCGCTGCCCGCTCCAGGTGAAGGACCGCCAGCTGCCGGTCGATGGCCGGCTGCTCCACGAGCTCGAACCGGGCGCCGATCCGGCGGCCTGAGCCGACGGGCCTCGCGGTCCCCGGTCAGCCCGTCGCAGCCCACGTGACGCGCGGCTCGACCATGGTCCCGGCGACGACCCGGCCGTCGCGCAGGACGAGGCTGATCCGGTCGGGGCGGCCGACCAGCTCGAGATCCGCCAGGGGGTCGCCGTCGATCACGAGGAGATCGGCGCGGGCTCCGGACAGCAGGCGACCCACGACCCGCTCGATGCCGAGCGCTTGGGCGCTCCCGGCCGTCGCCGCCGCGATCGCCTGTGCGGTGGACAGACCGTGCTCGGCGAGCCGCCCGATCTCGCGCGCCAGTCCGTCGGCCGTGGCTCCATCCGACCCTGCGGCGATCACGACGCCCGCCCGTCGCGCGGCCTCGAGCGTCCGCTGAGCGTGATCGAGGTTCTCGACGCCCTGCGCCTCGAGCTCCGCCGTCCACGAATCGGACTCGGCGACGTGATGGAGGAAGTCGAGGGTCGGGACGAGGACCATCCCGCGCTCCGCCATCCGCTCGAGGAGCTCCGGCCGCTCGTGGAGGTGGAAGCCGTGCTCCACGGTGTCGATCCCGGCCTCGATCGCGAGCTCCGTGCCGGCGAGCCCCTCGCAGTGGGCAGCGGCCCGATACTCCTGGCGGTGGGCCTCGGCCACGAACGCGTCCATCTCGGCCCGGGTCACCTGGCTCGGCAGCGGGTTCTCGAGCTCCACCGAGCGGGCCCCGGTGCTCATGATCTTGACGAAGTCGGCCCCGGCCCGGATCTGCTCGCGGACCGCGCGCCGGATGTCGTCGGGGCCGTCCGCTTCGCGGTACATCCCGGGAAAGAACCGGCCGCCCGGCGCGGTGGCCGACACGATCCGGCCGCACAGGAGCATCCGCGGCGCGGCGAACGCCCCGTAGCGGACCGCCTGCCGGGCGTCGAGGAGCACGTCGCCGTGGGCACCCACGTCGCGGATCGTCGTCACCCCGTGGCGCAGCAGGTCGCGCAGCGTTCGGGCCACGAGATGACCTGCCACCCCGTCGCGGATCGGCTCGGCGCCCTTGGCCGGATGCGGGGCGTGGTCGGCGTGATCGAGCATCGACGCGTGGACGTGGGCATCGATCAACCCGGTCAGGACCGTCGCGCCGGTGACGTCGATGACGCGGGCGCCGTCCGGGATGCCGTCGTCGGGGCCAGCGATCGCCTCGATCCGCCCGTCCCGGACGTGGATCGACTGGGGCTCTCGGGATCGCCGGCCGCCTTCGTCCACGACATGACCGCCGACGAGGGTCGTCCGTCCGGCCTCGGGAGCGGGGTCGGCAAGGAAGGCCGGCAGGCGTTCGATGTCCACGGCGTCATGCTACGGCCGGCGACGGGCGTCGCGTCCGCTGCCGGCGCCATGACAGGCCCGCTCGGCCGGGGCCGGCACGAGCGCGCGGGTCGCGGATGGCGACGCGGTCGAGATCCTGCGCCGGGCGCGGCGTACGCTTCCAGGCGAGGAGGCCAGCGGATGCGCGAGATCGGCGTCGGCGTGATCGGGATGGGGTGGATGGGCGATGCTCACAGCCGGTCCTACCGGCTGGTCGCGGATCGCTTCCACGAGCGCGGGATCGCCGCGCGCCTGGTCGCGTGCGCGGATGTCGACGCATCGCGGGCGGAGGCCGCGCGCGACCGGTTCGGGTTCGAGCGGGCGACCACCGACTGGAGCGACGTCATGGCAGACGGGGCGGTGGAGGCGATCAGCATCACCGCACCGAACGACGCCCACCTGGCCGTGATCGAAGCGGCGGTCGCCGCCGGCAAGCACGTCCTCTGCGAGAAGCCGGTCGGGCGGACACCGGAGGAGACGCTCGCGGCCGCGGCCCTCGCCCGCACGAGCGGCCTGATCACGTTCGTCGGCTACAACTACCGCTGGGCGCCGGTCGTGCAGCACGCCCGCGACCTGATCGCGGCCGGCGCGATCGGCGAGCTCACCCATTACCGTGGCCGCTTCCTCAACGGGTACGCCAAGGATCCGAACGGGGTCCTCTCGTGGCGCTTCCGGGCCGACCAGGGCCACGGAACGCTCTCGGACCTGCTGTCGCACGCGATCGACATGGCCCATCTGATCGCGGGCCCGATCGAGGACGTCGTCGGCAACCGCCGGACGTTCATCGGAACCCGTCCACTCCCCCGCCCGGGCGGGACCCATTACGACACGGCCGGCTCGGAGGATCCGCGGGGCGAGGTCACCAACGAGGACTACGTCGGGGCGCTCGTGCGGTTCGCCGGCGGTGCCCAGGGAACGCTCGAGGCCTGTCGCGTGATCACGGGCTCGCAGTGCGACCTCGCGTTCGAGGTCCACGGCACCCGTGGCGCGCTCGCCTGGACGTTCGAGCGCATGAACGAGCTCCGGGTGTTCCGGCGCGCCGATGCCAACCCGGCTGACGAGGGCTGGACGACGGAGCTGAGCGGCCCGGCCCACCCCCGCCATCGGGCGTTCAACCCAGGCTGGGGCGTCGGCCTCGGCTTCGACGATCTCAAGGTCATCGAGGCGGCGGAGTTCCTGACCGCGATCGCCGCGGGGCAGCCGGCGGCGCCGAGCTTCGAGGACGCGGCGGCGGTCGCTCGCGTCCAGCAGGCGATCGCGGCGTCATGGGACAGCTCGGGCTGGGAGACGGTCGCGCGCGACTGACCGTGCCTGGCGCTGCCGTGTGAGCGAGTCGGCTCAGGCCTCCGCGGCGCACGCGCCGCACCGGCCGGCGATCGTGAGGTGGCCGATGTCGACGCGGAACCGGCGGCGCTCCTCGAGGTCGGCGACGAGGCCGGCGGCCTCGGTCGGGTCGATCTCCCACGTTCCTCCGCACGCCTCGCACCGGAGATGGGCGTGGGTCGCCGTCGGCAGGACGTGGAACTCCTCGCGCCCGTCCGGGCCGTGGCTGTGGAGGAGATAGCCGAGATCCTCGAGGACGTCCAGGGTCCGATAGACCGTGGACGGCGTCGTCTCCGGCTCGCGCTCCCGGCAGCGCTCCACGATCTCGCTCCCGGTCACGTGGCCACGCGCGGCGGCGAGCACGTCAAGGACCAGGCGGCGCTGCGGCGTCCAGCGCAGGCCGCGGCTGCGGAGCTCGGCTCGCACATCCGGCCACGTTCGGCCCGGCGATCGGTCCGCGCTCAATCGAGCTCCTCGCCGCGTCCGCCCGCCGACCGTGCGTGCGAGCCGCTCGGCGCGGCGGCCCACGCCGGGCGTCGCCGGAGGGCCGTCGCCAGGCCAAGGCAGAAGGCGAAGACGGCCGCCTCGAGGAGCACGATCGTGGCGCCCGAGGAGACGTCGAGCCAGTAGCTGAGATACATCCCGGTGACGCCGGACAGCGCCCCGATCACGGTGGAGAGCCCGATCATCCGCCCGAACGAATCGGTCAGGACGCGCGCGGTGGTGGCCGGGATCACGAGCGTTGCGGCGATCAGCGTCACCCCGACCACGTTGATCGACGCCACGATCGTGGCCGCCATCGCGAGCGCGAACAGGGTGTCGACGAGCCCGACGTTGACGCCGTAGATCGGGGCCACCTCGGGGTCGAACGTCACGAACAGCAGGCGCTTGTAGAACAGGCCGATGAATGCCGCGACCGCCACCGTGACGACGGCGACGACGATCAGGTCGAGCGGGGTGACGCCGAGGATGTTCCCGAAGAGCGCCGCCTCGAAGTCGCGGGTGAAGCTCCGGGTCCGGCTGATCAGCGCGACGCCGACCGCGAAGCTCGCCGTCGTCACGATCCCGATCGCCGCGTCCGCCCCGATCCGGCGCCGCCGGGCCGTCGCGTTGATCGCCAGGGCGGACAGGAAGCCCC